>CADAKE010000014.1 GCA_902788445.1 uncultured Eubacteriales bacterium | reverse complement strand
CAGGATGGCCTGCGGAACTGTTATGTTCAAATCAAAAGACAGTCCTTCCGCGACCTGTACGCCCTTGCGGCGAGCTGCGGGCTGACGGTTCCCCAGGCCGCGTTCGCCCTGACCGTCCTGCGGGACATTGATTTGCTCGAAGCCGCCTTCTCTCCTTTCCGCGTTTCCCTGCTTCCCATGCAAAAACGCGCTCCGGAAGAAAGCGCGGTATTCCGCCGGGCAAAGGACTGCCAAACGGCAAAATGATTTATACTCTGAACTTTGCATTCTGCACGCCGCACGAAACGGAGGTACGCGATGGCATACACAGCTTATGAACCCATGCCGCTGGAAGAGATCCTGGCCCGGGTGAAAAAAGTTGATACGGACGGCAAGGGCCTGGCCCTGGTGCAGCGCGCCTACGACTTCGCCGCCGAGGCGCACAAGGACCAGAAGCGCAAAAGCGGCGAGCCGTATATCGTGCATCCGCTGTACGTGGCGAGCATCATCACCGAGCTGATGATCGACCCGCCCACCATCGCCGCCGCCCTGCTGCATGACACGGTGGAGGACTGCGGCTTCACCGTGGAGCAGATCCAGGATTTGTTCGGCGAGGAAGTGGCGCGGCTGGTGGACGGCGTGACGAAGCTGGCCAAGCTGAACTTTGCCGACCGGGAGGAGCAGCAGGCTGAGTCCCTTCGCAAAATGATCCTGGCTATGAGCAAGGACATCCGCGTGGTGCTGATTAAGCTGGCCGACCGCCTCCACAACATGCGCACCCTCAAATACAAGGAGCCTGCCCGCCAGGTAGCCATTGCCCGGGAAACGCTGGACATTTACGCCCCCCTGGCCCACCGCCTGGGCGTGTACGGCATCAAGCAGGAATTAGAGGATTTGTCGCTTCGCTACATCGACCCGGAGGGCTACCAGGACGTAGCCAAAAAGGTGGGCATGAAGCGGGCGGAACGGGAAGAAAACATCAAACTGGTGATCAGCGAACTGTCGCAGAAGCTGGACGAGCAGGGCCTGCACTACGATATTGACGGACGGCCCAAGCACCTGTATTCCATCTACCGCAAGATGGTAATCCAGAACAAGCCCTTCGACCAGATATTCGACCTGATCGCCATCCGCGTGATCGTGGACACCATCCCGGAATGTTACACCGTGCTGGGCATCGCCCATACCCTGTGGAACCAGGTGCCCGGCCGGTTCAAGGACTATATCTCCGTGCCCAAGGCGAACATGTACCAATCCCTCCACACCACCGTTGTGGGCGGCCGGCGCATCCCTTTCCCCTTTGAGATTCAAATCCGCACCTGGGAAATGCATCGGGTGGCGGAATACGGCATCGCGGCCCACTGGCGCTACAAGGAAGGCGGCCGGAAGGCCGACGGCTTGGACGACAAGCTGTACTGGCTGCGGCAAATTCTGGACTGGCAGAGCGAAACCCGCGACAGCCATGAGTTCATCGACAGCCTGAAAACCGACCTGTTCTCCGAGGAAGTGTTCCTGTTCACGCCCAAGGGCGATATCATCTCTATGCAGCGCGGCTCCACGCCCCTGGACTTTGCCTACCGCATCCATTCCCAGGTGGGCAACTCCTGCGTCGGCGCGCGCATCAACGGCAAGATGGCCCCGCTGGATACGCAATTGCAGACCGGCGATCGGGTGGAGGTGCTCACCTCCTCCGCGTCCAAGGGCCCCAGCATGGACTGGCTCAAGATCGTCAAGACCCAGCAGGCGAAAGCGAAAATCCGCCAGTTCTTCAAGCGGGAACTGCGGGGCGAAAATGTGGTGCGCGGCAAGGAAATGCTGGAGCACGAGGCCAAGCGGCGCGGCGTGAAGCTGCCGGACTACACCAAGCCGGAATACTACGAGCCGCTGCTGAAAAAATACATGTTCCAGGACTTGGACGACCTGTACGGCGCCATCGGCTACGGTGGCGTGGCGGCGGTGTACGTGCTGAGCCGGATGATGGACGAAAAGCAGAAAAAGGAAACCGCGGCCGCGCCGAAGGTTCCCGCTGTTCTGCCCGAAACCGCGCCGCCGGAACCCAAGGGCAAGCCCTCTCACGGCATTTACGTGCACGGCGAGGCCGGGATGCTGGTGCGTTTCGCCCGCTGCTGCAATCCGGTGCCGGGCGACGACATTGTGGGCTACATCACCCGCGGCCGCGGCGTAACCGTGCACAAGGCGGACTGCGTGAACGCCCTGCACTCAGAGCCCGAACGCGCCGTTCCCGTGTCCTGGGCGGACGAGGAACTGGGCAATTTCAGCGCCAACGTCATCATCATCTGCTACGACCACAATTCCCTCCTGGGTGAAATCACGAATTTCATTCAGGATCAGGGCATCCCCCTCACCGCCCTGAGCGTGAAGATCAACAAAAATAAAACCTGCACCATCACCACCACCATGCAAGTCAAATCCCGCGAACAATTGGACGCCGCGCTGCTCAAGATCCAGCGCCGTTCCGACGTGATCGAAGCGTACCGGAGCGCCAACTGACAATTGATCAGCCCATGGCCCGTATAAGCGCCATGGGCTTTTTCTTTATAAAGCGTGCGAAAAAGAAATAATTTTGTAACAATTTGACGGATTATTTAAAATAAACCTCTTTTTTATTAAAAAACAGTTGACTTTTTGTAATATATTTGATATAAATAAATAGGATATTCTTCATGATTTTGATGGACGCGTCCGCGTCTTTTGGAAGGTGAAAGCAATGGCGAAGAAACGCACTTCCGATGCCTATCGGAAACTGACGGGTATCCTGATCATTTTGTTCGTTCTGACGGCGCTCTGCGGCGCGGGATACGTGCTGCTGGATCAGTCGATTCAGGTGCAGCAGGCGGAAAACGACGCCCGCGCGCAGACGGAAAACGAACTGCTGGAAGCGCAGTATCAGCAGGCCAAAGCGGAAGAACAGGCCAAGGAAGCCGAGGGGAATACCGTTCAATGGCCTGAGCCCAAGCCCCAGGGCTGGGACGTGGTGGATTTGAGCAATTATCCCCTGAACAACACCCGCTCCTACGAAGCCTCCCGCATGGAACTAATCACCAGCGGTATGCTGCTGGTGAACCGCTGGCACGCCGTGCCGGACGATCTGGCAGAAGCTGAATTCCTGGTGGTGCACACCGCCGACAAGCGCATCGCTACCGCTGGCAACAGCGTCAAGCTCCTCTCCCCCGCCATCACCGCGCTGGGCGACATGATCGCCGCCGCGAAAGAAGCCGGGCTGGAACACTACAACGTGGAAGAGGGCTACCGCCTCCGCGAGGTGCAGCAGGAAAAGTTTGACAAACGCGCCCAGGAATACGCCAACCGCTATTCCGGCGACGCGCTGACGGATAAGGTGGTCGCCTCCGGCATCAGCGTGCCCGGCACCAGCGAATACGAATCCGGCTTGGCCTTCTGCATGAGCCGCTACGCCAAGGGCGACCCCATCATGGATAAGAAATTCCATGAGCTGCCCCAGTCCGACTGGCTGCTGGAGCACAGCTGGGAATACGGCATCATCTTCCGCTTCCCGGTGCAGGGCTATCCCAACAACACCGTCACGGATAAATCCTACAAAACCGGCCAGAGCAGCAAGCTGAGCATCTACCGCTACGTGGGCAAGCCCAACGCCGCCGTGATGCACATCATGGACTTCTGCATGGAAGAATACATCGAGTACCTCATCCAGCATCCCCACATCGCGGTCTATCAGGACGGCCAGTTGAAATATGAGATCGTCCGCACCGAAGGTTACTACGGCGGCAACGCCACCGTCCAGGTCACCCGCTCCGCCCAGGATATTATCGTTTCCACCGACAACATGGAAAACAACGGCATGGGCGGCATCATCACAGCCCTCTCCTATTAATCAGTTTGTCACCCTGTTTCAGCCGCCCGGCATACTCTCCGCCGGGCGGTTTGATTTTGGGCATACGTTCTCATAAACAAAAAGGAGCACAAAAAACATGACGAAACCCTGTAGGGGCGGATATCATCCGCCCGGTCAGACGGTTCCGTCATGACGCGGAAAAGTCAGTTGACTCAACGTGTTTCATGTGGGCGGATGATATCCGCCTCTACAGGTTACGCGGTTATGCCATCCTGCATTTGTGCGATTTTTTACAGAATGTGAGACAGTCCCTTGCTTTCAGGGAATCAGCCGCGTTCCTTCAAACAGTCATTAATGATTTTCTCCAACGCTTCGGGCGCCATGGACAGTTCCTCCTGCGCCACATCCACCACGGTGCGGTGCTCGGCCTGCGCCTTTTTGACGATGGCGGTGGCCCGTTCGTAGCCAAATTCCGGACACAGGGCGGTGGCGATGACGGTGGACTTCATGAGCATATCGCTGCAATGCTCCACGTCGGCCAGGATGCCCTCCACGCAGCGCTCGCGGAACGTGTCGGCGGCGTGGGTGAGCACCTCGAGGGATTCAAACAGGCAATAGAAAATCACCGGCTCAAAGGCGTTCAGTTCCAATTGGCCCGCCTCCACCGCCATGGAGATGGTCACGTCGTGGCCCGCGACGAGGAACGCGGCCTGCGTCACCACTTCGGGAATGACGGGGTTGATCTTGCCGGGCATGATAGAGGAACCTGGCTGCCGGGCGGGCAGCTGCAATTCCTCGATGCCGCCGCAGGGGCCGCTGGAAAGCAGGCGCATGTCGTTGGCGATTTTGGACATGACCAGGGCGCAGTTTTTCACCGCCGAGGAAATGGCGGCGAAGGAGTCCGCGTTCTGCGTGGCGTCGATCAGGTCGTCCGCCGCTTTCACGGGCTGGCCGATCAGGTCGGCCAGAATGTCCATCACGCAGTTCAGGTATCCATCGCTGGCGTTGATGCTGGTGCCGATGGCCGTCGCGCCCAGGTTCAGTTCAAACAGTTCGTTCCGGCTGCGCAGGATGCGGTTGGAGCAGCGGCGCAGCGCGTCGGCGTGGGCCTTGAATTCCTGGCCCAGGTACATGGGCACGGCGTCCTGCAATTGCGTGCGGCCGAGTTTGAGGACGGTCGCGTTCTCCTGGGCCTTCCGGTCAAAGGCGGCGATCAGCCGATCCAGCGCGGAGAGCAGCGCCTCTGTCATCCGCAGGGCGGTGAGCTTGCCCGCCGAGGGAAAAACGTCGTTGGTGGATTGGGCCATGTTCACATGGTCGTTGGGATGCACGGTGCCGTCACCCTTCTCGCCGCCCATGATCTCGCACGCGCGGTTCGCCACCACTTCATTGGCGTTCATGTTGGCGGACGTGCCCGCGCCGCCCTGGATGGGATCGACGATGAACTGATCCCGCAGCTTGCCGTGCAGGATCTCGTCGCAGGCCCGGATGATGGCGGAGGCGATTTCCGGTTTCAGCATCCCCGCCCGCTCGTTGGCGATGGCCGCGGCCTTTTTGATCATGACCAGGCTTTCGATCATGTACGGGTGCATCAGGCGCCCCGTCATGGGAAAGTTCTCCTTGGCGCGCATGGACTGCACGCCGTAATATGCGTTCTCCGGCAGATTGATCGTGCCGATGGAATCATGTTCGGTTCTCAATGTATCTGTCCCCCCGTTGTTCCTTCATTTGTTGTTGAAAGAATTATAGCATATAAGCAGAGGATTTTGAAGCGTTTTGCGAAATTTCGCGTTCCTCCCTTGCTTTTCCCTGCCGATTGCTCTATGATACAGGTGGAATTTTTTTGATCGGAGGGCGAAATGGACTTGCCTGAATTGCTGGCCCCGGCGGGGGGCATGGCGCAATTAAAAGCGGCGCTGCGGTTTGGCGCGGACGCGGTCTACGGGGCGCTGCCCGCTTTTGGTCTGCGGGCGTTTGCCGGAAATTTCACCTGGGAGGAACTGGAAGAAGCGCTGGCGCTCGTGCACGCCGAAAAGAAAAAGTTTTACCTGACGCTGAACATCCTGCCGTATCAGGACGAAATGGACGCGCTGAAAGAAGCCGCGCGGCGAGCCTGTGATTTGGGCGTGGACGCCGCGCTGGTCAGCGACCTGGGCGCGTTCCTGATGCTCAGGCGGGAGGTGCCTCAGCTGCCTTTGCATATCAGCACCCAGGCCAACACCCTGAACGCCGAGGCGGCGCGGTTCTATTTTGACCAGGGAGCGGAACGGATCGTGCTGGCGAGGGAGTTGTCCCTCCAGCGCATCGGAGAACTGAGGAAGCAATTGCCGGAAACGTTGGCGTTGGAAGCCTTCGTCCACGGCGCGATGTGCATGAGCTATTCCGGGCGGTGTATGCTGTCCGACCACCTGACAGGCCGGGGCGGCAACCGGGGCGCCTGCGCCCAGCCCTGCCGCTGGGAGTACGCGCTGATGGAAAAAAAGCGGCCCGGCGAATACTGGCCCATCGAGGAGGACGGGCGGGGCACCTATCTTTTGTCCGCTTACGATTTGAACATGCTCTCCCACCTGCCCGAGTTGGTAGATGCTGGCATTAGCAGCCTCAAAATCGAGGGCCGGATGAAAACGGAGTATTACGTGGCGACGGTGGTTGGCGCGTACCGCCGGGCGCTGGACACGCTGAAGGAAAGCGAAAGCGCGTACCGGGCGCTGCTGCCGGAACTGGAAAGCGAACTGCGCAAGGCCAGCCACCGCGCGTTCAACACCGGGTTTTACTTTGGCCCGCCGACGCCCATGGCCGGGGCGGCAGGCTTCACCCAGGAGATGGAATACGTGGCGCGGGTGGAAAGCTGGCAGGACGGGCGGGCGACCCTGCGCCTCAAAAACCGCTTTTACGTGGGCGACACGCTGGAACTGCTCTGCCCCGCCGGTTCTTTCCCCTTCCGGGTGGAATCCATCACCCTGGCCGACACAGGCGAAGCGCGCGACACCGTTTCCATCGCGGGGCAGCGCGTGATCGTCCCGCTGCCGCATCCCGCCGCGGAGGGCGATTTCCTGCGCGGACCCAACCGCAACCATCAAGCGACATGAGGAAAAGCATATGCTGTACGAGGAATATTTGAAGCAATCTATTCGCCGGGTCAATAAGAAAACGATGGCGTCCCTGTATCCGCCCGCGAGCAACCGGGAAGTGTGGGATCATCTGGCCGAAGAAGACGTTCAGCAAATCGAAGCGCTGCACGCCCAGTACGCCGGCGTGCCCTATCCCATGCGCACCGCCACGGGCTTTATGGCGTTCGTGCGTTCCGGCAGCCGCCAGGCCGACGAAGTGCCGTACTTCCTGCGGCGGCGGAAGCTGTGCGCGGCGGTGCTGTACTGCTGCCTGCACCCCGACGAACCGCTGGACGAGGTGATCGACGGCGTCTGGTGCATCTGCGAGGAAACCATGTGGGTGATCTCCGCCCACAACATCAACCCCATTCCCGATGCGCCGACGGCGGAGGAGTATCCTTTGCCCTGGCGGGACGACGGGTATATCGACCTGTTCACGGCGCAGACCGGGATGATCCTGGTCCTGACGCTGCACCTGCTGGGCGAGCGGCTAAAAAAAGAAGTATGGCAATTGTATTCCCGGATTTTGGTTGAGGTGGAAAACCGCATTGCTTCGCCGTTTCTTTATCATGATGAATTCTGGTGGATGGGGATTGAGCGGAAGGATTTGAACAACTGGACGCCGTGGATCGTATCCAATGTTCTGGTATGTTTTTCCCTGAATCCGTTTCTCAGTCAGAAAGATTTGCTCCTCGCGTTGGAACGTTCCTGTTTCTTCCTTGACCGCTGGCTGGACTGCGTGCCCGCGGACGGCGGGTGCGACGAAGGCGCGGGATACTGGAACATGGCGGGCGGCGCGCTGCTGGACTGCCTGGAAATCATGGAGGCGGTCACGAGCGGCAGGATGCGGTTCTGGCGGGAAGAAAAAATCCGGAACATTCTCTCCTTCCCCCTGAAAGCGGAGATCGGGAACGGCTGGTTCATGAACTTCGCCGACTGCGACGCGCGGCCCTTCCTGTCCGGCGAGCGGCTGCAATTTGCCGGGGAAATGCTGAAGGAGCCCGGCTTGATTTCCCTGGGCCTGCGCACGCGCGGAACCCTCGCCGACCAGCTCAGCGACGTGCCGCATTTTACCCGGCTGCTTCGGATGCTGTTCCACCCGGCGGCGGAAACAACAAAAAAGACGCCGGAATCCGCCGACGCCTGGCTGCCGGATTTGCAGGTGATGAAGCTGCGCCGCGCGGGCATGACCCTCTGCTGCAAGGGCGGCCACAACGGGGAAAACCACAACCACAACGACGTGGGCTCCTTCATGCTGTATGTGGACGGGGAGCCCCAGATCGTGGACGCGGGGAACATGGTGTACACGGCGAAAACCTTTTCCTCTGAACGGTATACGCTGTGGCACACCCGCAGCGCCTACCACAATGTGCCGCTGATCGGCAGCCACGAGCAGCAGCCGGGAAAACCGTTCAGGGCCACAGCGGTGAAAGCGCTCCCGGATGGATTCAGCCTTGATTTTGCCAAAGCATACGGCAAGGAAGCGGGGGTGAAAAAACTCCGGCGCGAATTTCATCTGAACAGCGAAAAACTCCTTCTGACGGACAAAATTCTTTTAGCGCAGCCCCAGCCCGTCACCTGGGCATTCCTGCTGCGGAATCGGCCCGAGATGCAGGAAGGCCAGGTTATTTCCGGCGCAATCCGCCTTTCTTTCCCAGACGGTATGAAAGCGGAAGCCGAGGAAATCCCGATCACCGACACCCGCATGGCGCGGAATTTCCCTGGCTCCCTCTGGCGGCTCCTGCTGTCCGATGATTCCACGGAACGGCATGAAGCGGCGTTCAGGATAGAAATAGAGAAATAGATTAGACGCTTATATTTTCAACGATTTCTCGAAGAGGGAACGCAGGGCTTACGATCCATTTTCGGACAGTAACTCTGCTCAATAAGCAAATCGCCCGGCTGAAAAACTCAGCCGGACGAACGGGTTATGCCAGCAATTCCTGCGCCAAAGCCTTCAATTGTTCCTTGTTCGCTTCGGACACGGTGGACTTGATGGTGACGACGTTTTCACAGATTGCAATGTCCTTCATCTGTTCCAGGTACGCCTTCATGCCCTTGGCGGCCATCGGCGCCCAGGAGCCGTTTTCGATCAGCGCCGCCTTGCGCTTCTGGAACGCCTTGGCTTTCAGGTGCAGCAGGAAGTCCTCCATCTTGGGGAAGAAATTGCCGTCATAGGTGGAGCAGGCCAGCACGACCTTGTCGAACCGGAACGCTTCGGCCACGGCCAGCGCCATGTCGTCACGCGCCAGGTCGATGACGGAAACAGTCTCCCCCGCCACTTTCAGCTGCTCCGCCAGGTATTTCGCCGCGCCCGCCGTGTTGCCGTGCAGGGAACCGAACGCCACCAGCGTGCCCTTCTCCTCCGGCGCGTAGCTGCTCCACAGCTGATACTTGCCCAGATAGAACCCCAGGTTTTCTTTCAAAACCGGGCCATGGAGGGGCAGGATGGTCTGGATATCCAGCGCGCCGGCCTTTTTCAGCAGCGTGGTCACGGGTCCGCCGTACTTGCCCACGATGTTGAAGTAATACCGCCGGGCTTCAGGCAGCCAGGCGTCGCCCTCGGGATCGCCGAAGGTGCCGAACGCGTCGGCGGAGAACAGCGCCTTTTCGCTCTCCTCGTAGGACATCATCACCTCGGGCCAGTGCACCATGGGCGCGGTGATGAATTTCAGGGTATGCTGGCCCAGGCTCAGCGTATCGTTTTCCTTCACGCCCTGCGCGCGGGAGGACAGCGCCGCGTCCACGAACTGGGGCAGCATGGTGAGCGCCTTGGCGGTCATCACCAGCTTCGCCTCGGGGTACTTGTCCGCGAACGCCTGGATGCTGCCGCTGTGGTCAGGCTCCAGATGCTGGATGACCAGGTAATCCGGCGCTTTGCCGTTCAGCGCGGCTTCCAGGTTGGCAAGCCATTCGGCGGTTTTGCGGCTGTCCACGGAATCCATGACCGCGGTTTTATCGTCGAGGATCACATAAGAATTATAGGATACGCCCGTGGGCACCGGGTACTGCCCCTCAAACAGATCAATCGTCTGGTCAAACGCGCCCACGTATACGATGGAATCAGAAATGCGCATGGAAAATCCTCCCCTTATCTTGGTTGTGCGGCCCTGCCGAACGGAAGAAGTATAACACATTCCGATTGGAAAATGAAGGGTTTTTGCGAAAACTGGCCGATAAAAAGCAAAAAACCGCTTCTCCGGCTCTGTCCTTTTCCGGCCAAACCTGCTATAATAAGCGCATCAACGTCAAGGAGGACGAACCCATGAAACGACTGACGGCATTCGCGCTGGCGCTGGCCCTTTTGTGCGCCTGCGCTGCCGCGTTTGCGGAGGAGGAAATGGAACCCATGTATACGCTCACCGCGCCTTACGGCTTCAAGCTGGGGGCTTCCCTGTCCTTTGATCAATTGCGGAACCAGAAATACCTGAATCTGCTGAAAGCCCACTTCAACTCCCTCACCGCCACCAACGAGATGAAGGCGTATTCCCTGCTCGACCAGAAGGCTACCCTGGCCCGGGCGGACGGTATGCCCGCCATGAATTACTGGGCGGCGGACCAGATGGTGCAGTGGGCGCGGGACAACGGCATTGGCGTGCGCGGCCATGTGCTGGTGTGGGACGCTTACATGACCGAGTGGTTCTACCATGAGGACTACGACGCGAACAAGCCCATCGCCGACCGGGAGACGCTGATGGCGCGCCTGGAATCCTACATCACCGAAGTGGTGACCCACTTTGAGGAAAAGTTCCCCGGCGTGGTGTACTGCTGGGACGTGGTGAACGAGGCCGTGGCCGACGGGCCCAATGAATACGCGGCGGGCGACCCCCGCCATCTGCGCACCATGCGCAGCGGCGCGGTAAACGGCTTCCAGAAATATCTGGGCGATGATTATGTGTCCCTTGCCTTCCTGTACGCCCGCAACGCCGCGGACGCCCTGGGCGCGGATATCAAGCTGTACTACAACGATTATAACGCGTTCTTCTCAGAGAAGGCCCAGGCCATCCGCACCTTGATCAAAGAGGTCAATTCTTCCGCGCTGGAACAAAACGGCAGTCCCCGCAAGCTGTGCGACGGCATCGGGATGCAGGGCTACATCGGCGGCTACGGCACCCAGGACGGCTGCCTGGTGGACAGCCACCTGGATATGATCCGGAAGGAGATTCTCAATTACGCCGCCGCGGGTTATGAAGTCCAGATCACCGAATTGGCCGTGCGGAACTTTGACCTCACCCAGGCCGACCGGCACGCGGAATACTACGCCAAGCTGTTCCGGATGTTCATGAACCTCAACGGCGAGGGCGGCAATCCCCTGAAAGTGGTTTCCATCTGGGGCCTCACCGACACCAACGCGCCTAAGGGGAACTACGTCTACAACCTGAACAGCCCCTACGGCGGCCTGCTCGATTTGAAGCTGAATTATAAGGACGCCTTCTACAAGGTCTATGAGACGCTGAAGCAGCCGTGACGCGGCGTCGGCGCATTGCAAAAGCCACCGGAGCAGCCGGTGGCTTTTGTGTACGCGGATGATTTAAAATTTCCCGGAAATCACCCGGAGGAACAATCCGTCGCTTTGGAAAATCGGGGCGAGGGTGCTTTGCGCCATCAGTTCGTTGAAAGCGTCCAGCGGAATGACGGTGCTGAGGATGGGGATGATCAGGAAGATCACGTACAGGATCAGCCCGCCGCGCAAAAGGCCGAACACGCCGCCCGCCAGCCAGTCCAGGTGCTTGAGGAGCGGCAGCTTGAACACCGCCTGAATCAGCCCCACCACCACGGACAGCACCAGATACGCAACCGCGTATACGGCGATAAAACACAGGATGTTCACCGCCACGCCCACCACCGTGTTGGACACGTAATCGTTGACCGTGGTCAGGCCCGCGTCGGCAAACACCTTGCCCTTCAAATTGCTGCCCAGGATGTTGGCGATGGGCTCGGGCAGGGAAACGCTGCTCAATATCTGGTCGATCCTGTCCACGGGCAGCTGATCCACCGACAGGGAGGCGAGGTTGTAATCGCCCACGCGGGCGACCGCGTCGGTGTACGTCGCCAGGGTGGAGGATACGCCCTCGCTGCCGCTCACGATGGCGGCCAGCTTCGGTCCAAAGGAAAAGGCCAGCACCACGGAAATCAGGCAGCACGCCACGGACAAAAGCGTGTGAACAAACCCCCGGTAGAAGCCGTATACCACGCTGGCCCCCAAAATCACGATGATCGCAATGTCAATGATGTTGGTCATTCAATGCTCCTTTCCATAAGCAGAATCAAGCAGGAGAATACAGAGTGCAGAGTTCAGAGAATATTCATGACAGCGTTAAACGCCGTAATTGATTGAACTTAATCATCTGAACTCTGCACTCTTATCACCTCAACTCCTACCTCTGTCAGTCGTCCCCCATTTTCAGCACGGCCATGAACGCTTCGCCGGGCAATTCGACGGTGCCGAACTGGCGCATCCGCTTCTTGCCCTCCTTCTGCTTTTCCAGCAGCTTTTTCTTTCTGGTAATGTCGCCGCCGTAGCATTTCGCTAATACGTCCTTGCGCACGGCCTTGACGGTTTCGCGGGCGATGATCTTGCCGCCGATGGCCGCCTGGATGGGGATTTCAAACTGCTGGCGCGGAATGACGTCTTTCAGCTTTTCCGCGATGGCGCGGCCCCGGCCATAGGCTTTGTCCTTATGGACGATCATGGTGAAAGCGTCGCAGATATCGCCGTTGAGTAAAATATCCATCTTTACCAGGTCGCTCTTCTGGTAGCCGATGATTTCATAGTCATAGCTGGCGTAGCCCTTGGAGCGGCTCTTTAACTGGTCGAAGAAGTCGAAGATCATTTCGTTCAGCGGCACGTCGTAGAGCAATTTGATGCGCTTGCCCTCGTACTGCATGTCGATGAAGGTGCCGCGCTTGTCCTGGCACAGCTGCATCAGCGTGCCCGCAAAGTCCTGGGGGGTGTAGATGGTGGCGCGGCAGTAAGGCTCCCGCATTTCCATAATTTCATTGACCGGCGGCAGATTGGTCGGGTTGTCGATGCGCATTTCGGTGCCGTCGGTTTTCACGATCTCATAAATAACGGACGGGGCGGTGGTGACCAAATCCAAATCGAACTCCCGCTCCAGCCGTTCCTGGATGATTTCCATGTGCAAAAGGCCCAGGAAGCCGCAGCGGAAGCCGTAGCCCAAGGCCACGCTGGTTTCCGGCTCAAAGGACAGGGAAGCGTCATTCATGCGCAGCTTTTCCAGCGCGTCGCGCAGGTTGTCGTAGTCCGCGCCATCGGCGGGATAGATGCCGCAGAACACCACGGGCTGCACTTCCTTGTAGCCGGGCAGCGGCGAATCGGCGGGCTCCAGGGCGTTGGTGATGGTGTCACCCACGCGGGTGTCGCGCACGTCCTTGATGGAAGCGGCGATGTAGCCCACGTCGCCGGGCAGCAGCGCGTCGCAGGGGGAATAAGAGGGCGAGAACGTGCCCACCTCCACCACGTCAAATTCCGCGCCGGTCTGCATCATGCGCATCCGCATCCCGGGGAACGCCTTGCCCTCCATCACGCGGACAAAGCAAATGGCCCCGCGATAGTTATCGTACACCGCGTCGAACACCAGCGCCTTGAGCGGCTTGGTTTCGTCCCCGTCCGGCGCGGGCATCTGGTGCACCACGGCCTCCAATACGTCCTCGATGCCGATCCCCATCTTGGCGGAGATCAGCGGCGCGTTCTGGGCGTCCAGGCCGATTTCTTCCTCGATCTCGTTCTTGGTTTCCTCGGGCTGGGCGGAGGGCAGGTCGATTTTGTTGATGACGGGCACGGTTTCCAAATCGTGCTCCAAAGCCATATACACGTTGGCTAAGGTCTGCGCTTCCACGCCCTGAGTGGCGTCCACCACCAGCAGCGCCCCTTCGCACGCGGCCAGCGCGCGGCTCACCTCATAGGAAAAGTCCACATGGCCGGGGGTGTCGATCAGGTTCAGCGTATAGGTTTCCCCGTCCTTGGCTTTGTACCGCATCCGCACAGCCTTGGACTTGATGGTGATGCCCCGCTCGCGCTCCAGTTCCATGGAGTCCAAAATCTGATCCACCATCTGCCGCTGCTCGAACACCCCAGTCTTTTCCAAAATGCGGTCGGCCAGGGTGGACTTGCCGTGATCGATGTGGGCGATAATGCAAAAATTGCGAATATGGTTCAAGCGCTCGTTGGCCACAGGCGGTTCCTCCTTGTTCTTCAACAGCACTATTATAATGGATTCAAAGGAAAAAGGCAAATAAAAATATGTGGGACAGGAAGGAACGCCTCCCTGCCCCACGAGAAAACGAAGGATATTTTATTCAGCCGCGGCGGGCGCGAAATAAAGATCCATGAAGCCCAGGGCCAGCACCAGTTCGCCCGCATCGGTGAGATAGAGCTTCACAGGTTCCCCTTCCATCGTGACCACCAGCGCGCCGTCCGCCAGTTCCGTGGTAATCGCTTCCGTGTATTCCTCTTCCATCTTCATGGAGAAGGAATCCGCGCTCAGCACCATCTGCGCGGTTTCGCCCAGTTCTTCGACGGTGACTTCGGTTTGGCCGATCTTCGCCCTGACCAGCTTCCAGGTGCCAAAGAACTGCTCCGCGCTTTCGGCCTTGATAGCGTTGGCAGGCACGTCGTTCTGGCTCAGCATGGAGAGGAAAGCATCCAGGTCTTCGCTTTCAACCGCTTCCCCTTCCACGATGGATTTGGTGCCCAGGTCAGCGTTTTCGCCGCCCAGGAAAGCGCCCAGCAAGCCGCCCAGGCCGCTGCCATCCCCGGAACTCAGGCTGCCCAGCAGAGAATTGACCAGCCCGCTCAGGCTGCTGCCATCTTCAAACAGGCTGCCCAGCAAAGAACTCACCAGTCCGCTCAGACCGCCTTCTTCAGAACCCAGACTGCCCAGCACAGAACCCAGCAGGTCGCCCAAGCCGCCTTCATCGCCGGAACCAAGGCCACCCAGCACGGAGCCGAACAGGTCGCCCAGGCCTCCTTCTTCGCCAGAACTTAGGCCGCCCAGCACAGAGCCAAACAGGTCGCCCAGGCCGCGTTCCTCGCCTTCGCCGGCGCCCAGACCGCCCAGCAAAGCGGCCCAATCGCCCGCTTCGCCTTCCGCAAGCAGTTCTTCCGCGTTCACTTCCGTCTCAGCAGCCGTTTCCGCCAGGGCGGGAATCATTGCGCATACCATGCACAGCGCCAGAAACAGCGCGATCAGCTTCTTCATCATCTTATTCTCCTCTCCATTCATCTGTTTGGCCGATGCTTTCAAAGGACACCGCATCGGTTTTCGGCAGGAAATATTCTCCTTTGAAAAGCATTTTCCTGCCGCTCTCATGAAACTTTTTCAACCGTCCTTCCGGGCGGCGTGCCATGCCAGCGCCTTGGCGTAGCCCTCAAAGCCCAGGCCGATAAAATGCGCCTGGCAGGCCATGCCCGCGTAGCTGATTTGGCGGAACGCTTCTCGCTGGGAAATGTCCGTCAGGTGCACCTCGGCGGCGGGAATGCTCACCGCTTTCAGCGCGTCCAGGATGGCGACGGAGGTGTGGGTGTAGGCGGCGGGGTTAATGACGATGCCGTCCACCGCGCCATAGGCCGCCTGGATTTTGTCCGCCAAATCGCCCTCGTGATTGCTCTGGTAGATTTCGACTTCTACATTCAATTCATTTGCTTTTTCCTGAATATATTTCACCAAGTCCTCATAGGTCTGCGTTCCGTACAGATGCTTTTCCCGAATGCCCAGCATGTTCAGGTTCGGCCCGTTCAGCACCAACAGCTTCATCGAATCCCTCCAATATCTTTTGGGTGGTCAGGACGGGGTCGTCCAGCACGTCCACCGCCGCGTCCGCGCAGGCGCGGTACAGCGGCAGGCGGATTTCTTCCATTTCCCGCAGCCTGTCCAGGTTCACGGATAGCGGCCTGCCCTTGGTGGAAAGCTGCTCCACCGCGCGGCGCAGCCAGATGATTTTTCCGTTTTGCCGCAGGGCCCGCACATTTTCCGGGCGCAGGATGGCCCCGCCGCCTGTGGCGATCACCAGGCCGCTTTCCTTGCCAAATTCCTTTACGACTTCGCTTTCGATGGCCCGGAAGCCCTGCTCGCCCTGGCTGGCGAAGATTTCCGGAATCGGCCCGTACCGCTTCACGATTTCCGCGTCCAGGTCCACAAAGCCTTTGCCCATCAACTCCGCGGCGCGCTTGCCCTGGGTGGATTTCCCGCACCCCGGCATCCCGACCAGCACCAGGTTCAGGCAGTCCTTCCGCACGGCGCGGTAGGCTTCCTGAACTTTTTCTTCGGGGATTTCCGCGTCCAGGAACAGCTTCGCCGCGTGCCACGCCTGGGCCACCAGCATCCACAGCCCGTCGATGCAGGGAATGCCCGCCGCCTCCGCGTCCAGCAGCAGCGCAGTTTTGGCGGGGTTGTAAATCACGTCCGCCACGCCCTGAACCTTCGGAAACCGCGATAATTCTATGGGTGAAACAAGGTTTTTAGGGTACATCCCTACCGGGGTGGCGTTCAGGATGATTTCCGCGTCGGCGTGGTTCGCGTACAAATCTTCATACGTCACCGGCCCAGAGCGGGACACCACCACCGTTTCCCGCGCGCGCTGAACCCGGCACGCGGCCTGGGCTGTCAGCGACGTGCCGCCGCTGCCCAGGATGACTACCTTTTTCCCGGTCAGGCCGATGCCCGCCCGGTCGAGCATGGACAGCATCCCGGCCAGGTCGGTATTGTAGGCGAACAGCTTCCCGTCCCGGTTCACCAGCGTGTTGGCGCTGCCAATGGCCTGCACTTCCTGAGAAAGCGCGTCGCAGAAGGGCAACACCGTCTGCTTGTAGGGAATGGTCACGTTCAAGCCTTTGAACCGCTTTTCGCGCAGGAGCGTTTCCACGTCCTGAATCGGCATGGGATACAGTTGGTAATCGTAATCCCCGAAAAAGCGGTGGATGCGCGGGGAGTAGCTGTGGCCCAAGCGCTCCCCGATCAAGCCGTACTCCATTACCGCATCTCCTTGTAGTTGCCCAGGAACACCAATTGATCCGCCTCCTGGCGCAATTGATCCAGCAGGCTGCGCACGGCGGGATTCAGAATGGACGCCTCAATGTCAAAGAAGAAGCGGAACTCAAAATCCTTGCCAGGGATGGGGCGGCTTTCCAGCTTGGTCAGGTTCAGGCCCATCACGGAGATGTGGGAGAGCAGCCGGTACAGGGAGCCGGGTCGATGCGCGGCGCTGAGCATGAGGGAAATCTTGTCCGCGCCGTCGTACACCGTCAAATCCTTGGCGATGCAGATGAAGCGGGTGAAATTGTTGCCGGTGTCGCTGACCGCGTCGGACAGGGTTTCCAGGCCGTAGAGCGCCTCGCACTCCTGGGAGGCGATGGCGGCAATGTCCTTGCGTTCCGACTGGGCGGCGAAGGATGCGGCCACGGCGGTGTTTTCCATGGGCGTGGCCTTGATGTTCGGATGGGTGGCGAAGAACCCGGAACACTGGCGGAGCGCCTGTTCATGGGAAACAACCTCCCGAATATCGCTCAGCTTCACACCGGGCTTGGCCAGCAGGCGGTGATCCACCTTCTGCCGCGCGGCCTTCACGATGTGGAAGTGATGCTTCTCCATCAGGTCATACACCTGGGTCACCGACCCGGCCGTGCTGTTTTCAATCGGCAGCACGCCGAAGGGGCACATGCCCTTCTCCACCGCGTTGAACACGTCGTTGAACGTGTTCATGTACAGGATGGTGGGGAAGGCAAACATCCGCTCGGTCGCTTTCTGGGAGTACGCGCCCTCCGTGCCCTGGCAGGCCACCAGCGCCCGCTCGGGCATCTTTTCCTGCACGTTCTGGGCGGCCCGCTCCAAATCCCGCAAGAGCGTGGATTCCTGGCGCAATTGCTGGGCCTGGTACGCCCGGCTGACGCTGAACAGCGTTTGATAGAGCAGCTTGGCGTAGTGCTCCAAATCCTCTCCCGCGGCCAGGGACACGCGGTTCACAATGTCCCGCTCCCGCCCGGAATCCAGGATGGGCAGGCCGTTTTCTTTTTTGTACGCCGCCACGTCCAACACCAGGTTCATGCGCTGGGAAAACAAGTCGATCATCTGGTCGTCGATGCTGTCCAGCTTCTGCCGGATCTCCTGTAAATTCATTTCCATCTGTTTACGCTCCTTGTAATAACATATCGGCTAAGACCAGCGCGGCGGCGGCTTCCACCACCGGCACCGCGCGGGGAACCACGCAGGGGTCATGGCGGCCCTGCACGGTCAGTTCGGTTTCCTGCATTGTTTTCAGGTTCACGCTCTGCTGGGGTTTGGAGATGGATGGCGTGGGCTTGAAGCTCACCGTGAACACCAGGGGCATACCGTTCGTGATGCCGCCCAGGATGCCGCCGCTGTGGTTGGTGACGGTGCGGACAGCGCCGTTTTCTATACAGAAAGCGTCGTCGTTTTCGCTGCCGAAGGGCTGGGTATCGCCAAATTCCACGCCCTTCACCGCGGGAATGCCGAACAGCGCCTGGGCCAGCTTTCCTTCGATGCCGCCAAAGTACGGCCCGCCCCAGCCCGCTGGCACGCCCGTAACCAGGCAGCGCACCGCGCCGCCGATGCTGTCGCCCGCTTCGCGGGCTTGCTGGATGGCCTGGCGCATGGCTTCGCCCTTTTCCGGGTCGATCACCGGGAACGCGCCGAGGGCATACAATGGGAAAACTGGATTTGCTGAATCAGGCTTTGCGTCCTCGACGCTTCCGATACGAGCGATGTGGGCGGCAATCGTGATTCCTTTTTGTTCCAAGAGTTGCTTTGCCAGCGCTCCGGCGAAGCATAGCGGCGCGGTGAGCCGGGCGGAAAACTGCCCGCCGCCGCGCCCATCCCAGGCGTCGCCGTATTTCACACGCGCGGTATAATCCGCGTGGCCGGGGCGGGGGGTGTTCTTCAATGCTTCATAATCGCCGGACTTGGTGTTGCTGTTGCGTATCACGGCGGTGAGGGGCGCGCCGCAGGTTGCGCCGTCGGCGTTTAAACCGGATAAGATTTCGGGCTGGTCGGCTTCTTTTCGCGGTGTGCTCCAGGCGTTTTGCCCCGGCACTCGGCGGGCCATGAAAGCGTTTATTGATTCCCAGTCAGGCGTAATCCCCGCCGGGAAACCGTCAATCACGCAGCCGATAGCCGGGCCGTGAGACTGGCCGAACAGCGTCACTTTCAGCTTTTCCCCAATCGTAAAATCAGCCATCGGAACAACCTCCCAGCGCTTCAAAATCTTTCCAGAAATCGGGATAGGATTTGTTCACCGCCTCCGCGCCGAGGATGGTCACTGGGCCTTCGCAGACGGTAGCGGCGATGGCGGCGCTCATGACCACCCGGTGGTCGTTGTGCCCGTCCACCGTGCCGCCCCGCAGGCGCGTTCCGTGAATGATTAGCCCGTCCGGCAGTTCTTCCACCTTCCCGCCCAAAGCGCGAATCGTTTCCGCCATGGCGGAGAGCCTGTCCGATTCTTTCAACCTTAGCCGCGCCGCGCCGATGATGCGGGTGGTTTTATCGGAAATGGCGGCAGCGACGGCGGATAGAATGGGCATCAGGTCGGGCGTGTCGGTCACGTCGATCTCGCCGCCAATTTGAGCCAATAGCTTTGTAATTGCCTTGTCCCCTTGGCAGGAGGCAGGGTTCAGCCCGTTCACCGTCACCGCGCTGCCCAGGGCGTTGGCCCCCAGCCAGAACGCTGCCGCGCTCCAATCGCCCTCCGCGTTCACGGTGCCGGGTGAAACGTAAGCCTGATTCCCCGGAATCCGCCAGCCGTTGTCCAGCGTTTCGATCTGGATACCGAACTGTTTCAGCACCGACAGCGTTACATCCACATAGGGCATGGATTCGAGCGGCGAGGTATAAACGAGCGTGCTGTCCCCGCTCAGCAGGGGCAGAGCGATCAGCAGGCCCGTGAAATACTGGCTGCTCACGTTGCCGGGCAGGGCATAGGCTCCCGCCTGCAAGCCGCCGTTCACGGCCATGGGTAAGAAGTCGCCTTGGATGTTCGCCCCATGGCCGCGCAGGGCGTCCAGCAGCGGCCCGTTCGGGCGGCTGGGCAATCGGCCCGAGCCCGTCAGGGTGCAGCTTCCGTTCAGCGCGGCGCACAGCGGCAGCAGGAACCGCAAGGTAGAGCCGCTTTCGCCGCAATCCAGCGCATCCCCCGCGCCGCCCTTCACTGGGCTGGATACAATCCAACAATCGTTTTCCGCCTGAATCTCCGCGCCGAGGGTCCGCAGACAGCGGACGGTCGCGTCAATGTCCGCGTTTTCACCGGGGCAATGGATGGCCGTTTTCCCGCTGCTCAGCGCGGCGGCAATCAGCAGCCGGTGCACGTGGGATTTGGACGGCGGCGCGGTCACAGCGCCGTGAAGCGCCTTTGGATGAATCGTCACGTTCATGCTGTTTCCCCCGTGCCTTTGGCGAAGTAAGCGGGCAATTCCTCAATCGGGATGGTTTTTAAATAGCATTTTCCGATCTTCTCCGGCAGCACCAGGGTGATCTGCCCGCCCCGGCGCTTCTTATCGTGCAGCGCGGCCTGGGCCAGTTCCTCCGCCGCATAGGGCGAACAGATGGGCAAGCCGCAGGCGACGCAGGCGTTTTCGATCTCCGCGGCATCGACGCCCGCCGCTTTCGCCGCCATCACCATGCCGATGGCCACGCCCTGGCCGTGGGTGAGGGTGAAGCCCGAGCACTTTTCCACCGCGTGGCCGAAGGTGTGGCCCAGGTTCAAAAACTGGCGCTGGCCGTGATCCCGTTCGTCGGCCTGCACATAGTCCCGCTTGATGGCGACGCATCGGGCAATGGCCCGCTCCATGTCCTTTTCCCACGCGCTGGTGCGGAGGGCGGCGAACAAATCCGGGTCGCACAGCACGCCGTATTTCAGCATTTCGGCCAGGCCGTCCCGCTTCAAATCCGCGTGCAGATCGCGGATGACTTCGGTGTCACAGATCACAATTTCCGGCTGGTGGAACGCCCCGGCCATGTTCTTTCCGGCTTTCAAATCCACCGCCGTTTTGCCGCCCACGGAGGAATCCACCGCCGCCAGCAGGGTGGTAGGGATTTGGATGAACCGCATCCCCCGGTTGAACACCGCCGCGGCAAAGCCCGCCAAATCCCCCGGCACGCCGCCGCCCAGCGCCACCACGATATCCGAACGGGAAAGCTGAATCTCGCCCATCCATTCCAGCGTCTGGCTCAGCGTGGCCATGGTCTTGCTCTGCTCTCCGTGGGGAAAGGCCCAAATCTCCGTGTCAAACCCCGCCGCGTTCAGGCTTTTCCACACCGCGTCGCCGTACAGAATCCGCACGGTGTCGTCCGTGATAATCGCCGCTTTGCAGGGCTTGACCACCTTCGCCGTTTCCTCGCCGACCCGCGCCAGCAGCCCCGGCCCGATCAGCACGTCGTAGCTGCCCGACGCTTCGATTCTTACGCGTTCCATGTTTACACCCCCGGCAGTTTTTCAGAGAGTACAGAGTGCAGAGTACAGAGTTCAGATGAAGTTTGTCTGACAGACGGAGCGCGGAATACACCTTCATCAGTAGATTCTCTGTACTCTGCACTCTGAACTCTGTACTCTAAAAACACATCAAGCCTAACTTCTAATTACTCCTCCAGCGCTTCCTTGATCTCCCTGCCTTCCCGCAGCAGGAACCGAAGCCGTTCCTCGTCCCGGTTTTTGAGCGCGTCGTAATACTCCTGCATATTTTTGATGAGCGCTTCGGTCTGGGTCAGCAGCAGGTCGTCGTTTTCCAGGAACAATTCCGTCCACATGTCCTCGTTGAGCCGGGCGACGCGGGTCATGTCCTTGAAGCTGCCCGCGGAAAAGCCCTTGTGCTTGGGGGCCAGCGGCGTTTTCACATACGCGCTGCTGACCACATGGGCCAGCTGGGACGTGAACGCGATCATCTCGTCGTGCTCCTGGGGCGTGGTTCCTTCGCCCGGCGGATGGTTTCAATGTCCGTGCCCGGCGCGGGGGCCAGAATCATGGAGGCGTTTTCAAACAGGTCGTCCTGGGCGTAGGTGAAGCCGCTGCGCTCCCGCCCAGCCATGGGATGGCCGCCCATGAAGGTGGCCGCATTCCCTTCAAACGCGGGGTACAGCCTGCCGCACACGAACCGCTTCACCCCGCAGCAGTCGATCACCAGGGAGCCGGGCTTGAAGCTGTTCAGATGCGCTAAAATCCAGTCCACCGCCGCCTGGGGATACAGCGCCACCAGCGTCACGTCGCAGTCCGGCAGGTTGTCCTCCGTCAGCGCTTCGTCAATCGCCCCGACCAGCTTCGCCTGCAAAATGGCGGTCTCCTTGATATCCGCCCCATACACCGTGTTGTCCGAATGAAACTTGATGCTTCGGGCCAGCGAGCCGCCGATCAGCCCCAGGCCCACGATGCCGAATACCATACGGGATGCCCCCTTACATCTGAACAAAATGGAATTTGTGCGTTTTCTTTGCAATTGATGCGGATTCAGTTAGAACACAATGATATCTTTTCCGTCTTTGTTTACGATCATTTTGTTCTGACCATTAATCTTGCGTTCGGTATATTTTTCTTTTTGTACAATCCATTTCTCACAGGTCAAATCATAAGCATGGATGTAGTCGAACCCTTCTCCTGGTTGATGATCTATCATAACCAAAACACCATGATTCGTGACAAGAATTTCGTTAAACATATACCCGCAATCAAAATCAAAGTTAAGTTCCAAGATATTTTTCTTTTGATTAGCATCATAGATAGCATAGTGTCCTTGTTCCCATCCCCCTTCATGAACAAAAAACAACCAATTGGCTCCAGCAATCTCATACAACTCATCAAAGGTGCATGGAACGATTTCTTTTCCATCTTTGTCAATAACGCCCCATGCCTCATGATCGCACCAATATCTCTGCTGCGCGTCGATGTTCCAATTGCCTTTACATACAATAGCTTGTCCGTCAACAAAGTTCATGGCATAAATATACTGTGGTGGTATCACAACATTGAAGTCCGTATCAAGCCATCCCCACATACCAGCACATGGGTATCGGTTATGATGATATTGCAGCTCAACCTCACCTATGGAGCTAACCATGATTCTGCCCTCTGAATATCCGCCGCAAAATGGATAGAGGATAAGCTCAGTCTGTTGATATTCAGTCGGAAGTCGCTTCCCAGTCATCGTTTTTTTATTGAATAGGCAAAGAGAGTCTGCCAGATCAGAACCGATAATTCGTCCTACGCCAAAACCATCTTCATCAAAATCAACAGAGATTTTATCCTGAAAACCTACAATGCTGAATTCTTGTCTGTCATATTTCATATTATCCATAAAGAGCTCCAATTTGGCTTAAGGTGGCTGTAAAGCATTATAGTTAGAAAATTACAATTTCAACGTATGATTAACAATCCCGATCTGTCGTGCCTCTTTACGCCTTCTTTGGTTCTTTCTTTGGCTCCAAGAAAGAACACGTTCCCCTCGTCCCCCCTTACCTGCACGCGAAGGGGCGCACGGCGAACACGGTTTTCGCCACGTCGTCGAAGGCTTCGGGGGTGAGGGACTGGGCGCCGTCGGAGAGGGCGTGGGGCGGGTCGTTGTGCACTTCGATCATCAGGCCGTCGGCCCCGCCGGCGGTGGCGGCCACCGCCATGGGCTTGACCAGGTGCGCGTAGCCGGTGGCGTGGCTGGGGTCCACCACCACGGGCAGGTGGGTCAGCTTGTGCAGCACGGGCACGGCGGACAGGTCGAGGGTGTTCCGCGTGGCGGTTTCAAAGGTGCGGATGCCGCGCTCGCAGAGGATGACCTGGTCGTTGCCGCCCGCCATGATGTATTCCGCGCTCATGAGCCATTCCTGGATGGTGTTCGCCAGACCGCGCTTAAGGAGAATGGGCTTGCGAATCTGGCCCAGTTCCTTGAGCAGTTCAAAGTTCTGCATGTTCCGGGCCCCCACCTGAATCACGTCCACGTCCTCAAACAGCGGCAGGTGGTTCACATCCATGATCTCGGTCACGATGGGCAGGCCCGTTTCCTGCTTCGCCAGCAGCAGCAGGCGGATGCCTTCTTCATGCAGGCCCTGGAAAGCGTAGGGCGAGGTGCGGGGCTTAAACGCGCCGCCGCGCAGCAACGTGGCCCCGGCTTCCTTCACACGTTGGGCGACGTATACGATCTGCTTCTCATTCTCGACAGAGCAGGGCCCGGCGATGATGGCGAAATGCCCGCCGCCGATCTTCACCTTGCCGCCAATGTCCACCACCGTGTCCTCGGCGTGGAACTTGCGGTTGGCGTTCTTGTAGGGCTCCTGCACGCGCTGCACGTTCTCCACGATTTCCAGGCTCTTGATTACGTCAATGTCCACCCGGGACGTGTCGCCGATCAGGCCCATGATGGTCTGGCTTTCGCCCACGGACATGTGGATATTGAACCCCATGGATTTGAGCCAGGATGTTAGGTTGTCCACCTGCTTTTGATCCGCTTTGCTTTTGAGCAGAATAATCATGCGCTGTTCCTCCGATCAAATAAAATAAGAAATTGCTTGGGATAAAGAAAAGGGCCTCGCGGTGGCATCCCACCGCGAAGCCCTGAATCTTACTCAGCTTCTTCACATGCGGCAGCACGCCTTACCCGCGAAAGCCGGTAAAGCGAAAATAAAAGTAAGCCGCCGTGAAGTTCAGCATCGTTGAAATCCTCCCTTGGAAGTTCGTGGAAAGCATACCACACTCCCCACGCCCGGTCAAGGGGGAAACTGTACTTCCCCTGTTTTCTTTGATTGCTTCTTATCTTGCAAATGGTCAGTGGCTGTTGTTAAAAGGACGCTTTAAGTTATTAACTCAACTTTCCCATAACGAAACGCCCGAGAAAGAGAAAAGCCGCCTGAAAGAATAACCTTAAAAATAAAACAGTTGACAAGGAAAAGGGCATCAAA
>CADAKE010000013.1 GCA_902788445.1 uncultured Eubacteriales bacterium | reverse complement strand
CAATGTCCGCATGAAGCGGACTTGCGTCGATTGAGGCTGCGGACGGTTACCACCCTGGCGCAGGTCTGGGGGCGCGGAGCCCCCAGCGTATCCCTTATTGCATGGGCAATATGTGAATGGTAACAGGCGGAAAAAGTCTCGGCGTCATTCATGCATCCGATAGTCCTTGTCGTCGTCGATCATGGAGATCATGATGTCCGCAATCGCGGGGTCAAACTGGCTGCCCTTGCAGCGCTCGATTTCCGCGCGGACGGCGGGCTGGGGCTTGGGCGTGGAGTAGGTGCGGGTGGAGGTCATGGCATCGTAGCAGTCGGCCAGGCAGATGATGCGGGCGGCTTCGGGAATGCCGTCGCCCTTTAGCCCGTCGGGATAACCGCGTCCGTCGTAGCGCTCATGGTGGCTGCGCGCGCCGTCGGCCAATTCGGGCATGACGGAAATCTGCCGCAGGATGCTGCATCCGATCACGGTGTGCTGTTTGATGAGGGCGAATTCCTCGTCGGTCAGGCGGGTGGTTTTGTTGATGATTTCCTCACTCACGCCGATTTTTCCAATGTCGTGGAGCAGGCCCATTTCATAGATTTTTTCCTGCTCCTCCTCGGGTTTTCCCATCCGGCGGGCGATTTCCTTCGCGTACTGCGCCACGCGCAGCGAGTGGCCGTTGGTGTAGTGGTCTTTCGCGTCCACCGTTTTGGAGAGGGCCAGCATCATTTCCCGGGTCAGGCGCTCCGCGCGGCGGTAGTGGTCGGTGTCGTCGGTGAGCATATACACCTTTCCGGCGGCGTGCTCCTTATCCATCAGCAGGTTTTCTTTGGGCGTGAATTTCTTGTCCTCCGCGTCCAGCGTTTTGTTTTCCGCGATCAGGGAAAGCACCTGCGAAAGCGCCGCCTGCGGTTCGGATTCCAGGGCGGGGAGAAGGGCCTTCGCTTTTTTATTGAAGTCCACCACCGTGCCGTCCATTTCCGTAATGATCACGCCGTCGGATACGCGGTCGATCACAAAGTCGCGGGCCAGTTCTTTGGTGCCCAGCATATCATAGCGGAAAATGGCAAGGTACAAAAACAGGGTGGCGACGGTGTAGCCCAGCATGGTCATGTCGTACCCCGGCAGGACGTTGCACAGCTCCAGCGTGTAGAAAAAACTCTCTGTGAGGATGGCGGCGATGATGAGGAACAGCTGCTTTCGCCTGCGGGGATGAGTCTGTTTCCGCAAGAGCTGGAAGAGCTTGAACATCCCAAACGCGATATAGGAAAAAATGAGCGCGTCGTGGAGGTAATGCCAGATGCCGTTTTTGTGGGAAATGTGCGGGAAAAAACCTTCCTGCACAAAAACGTAGGAGGAATAGTACAGCGTGTTGTGCCGCATCCCGAGCACCAGGAAATAAGTCGTCGCGTGAAGGAGGGCCAGCAGGGTCATGAGGAGGTGGTTCCTTTTGACGCCGCACAGCCTGAGCACGAACTCCAACAGCGAAAAGGGAATCCACACCCGTCCCAGATAGCTGACCTGCCAGGCAAGGACGGCGGCTTCCTCCGTCTGCGCGCGCATGAGGGAAAAATAGCCCGCGTTGTTGACCAGCGTCGCCACGCAGTAAAGGAACAGCCAGCCATGCAGGGTCTTGTTCCATTTTTTCGTGATATACGCGCACATGAAAAGCATCAGCACGATGCTGGCAAACTGTATCCCCAGCAGCCCCTGGTATACCGTCATTGGCCATTCCCCCTCGATGATATCCCCCACGACCATTATAACCTTCCCAGTGTTTGGAATCAAGAGGGGAAAGCGGGACACCTGGATTTCCCACGCAATTGTTTTTTGATAGTTTTTTGATTGTTCAGCCCCTTGACAAAGCGCGGCCCCTGTCATAAAATGCCATCAATCCAACAAGGCGCAAGGGTGTGCTTGATGCACCCGGCGCCTTTTTTGTTGGCATTTTTACGAAACGGAAGTGAGAAGCATGACGTACTCTCCCGCGAACACGATTTGGGTTTTGCTCGGCGCCGCTTTGGTTTTCTTCATGCAGGCGGGTTTTGCCATGTGCGAGGCCGGGTTCACCCGCGCCAAGAACACCGGCAACATCCTGATGAAAAACCTGATGGACTTTTGCATCGGCACGCCGCTGTACTGGCTGATTGGCTTTGGCATCATGTTCGGTTCCGGCACGGCGCTGTTCGGCTGGATTGACCCCTTCATCATGAAGGATTACAGCGCGATCCTCCCCGCCGGGGTGCCGCTGTGGGCCTACGCCATTTTCCAGACGGTGTTCTGCGCCACCAGCGCCACCATCGTCTCCGGGGCCATGGCGGAGCGCACCAAGTTTTCCGCTTATTGCGTATACTCCGCCGCCATTTCTCTGTTCATTTACCCCGTCAGCGGGCATTGGATTTGGGGCGGCGGATGGCTGGCCGAGCTGGGCTTCCATGATTTCGCGGGTTCTACCGCCGTGCACATGGTGGGCGGCGTGTGCGCCCTGATCGGCGCAAAGATGCTGGGCCCGCGCATCGGCAAGTACGGCAAGGACGGAAAGCCCAAGGCCATCCTGGGCCACAACCTGTCCATCGCCGCGCTGGGCGTGTTCATCCTGTGGTTCTGCTGGTTCGGGTTTAACGGCGCATCCACCGTGGGCATGGACAGCGACGAACTGATCGAATCCGCCGGCCTGGTGTTCTTTAACACCAACCTGGCCGCCGCCCTGGCGACGCTGGTGACGATGCTGTTTACCTGGCTGCGCTACGGAAAGCCCGACGTTTCTATGACCTTCAACGCCGCCCTGGCCGGACTGGTCGGCATCACGGCGGGGTGCGACGCGGTGAACCCCTTCGGCGCGGCGGTGATCGGCATCTGCTGCGGCTTCGCGGTGGTGCTGGCGGTGGAGTTCTTTGATAAGGTGGTCAAGATCGACGACCCGGTCGGCGCGATTTCCGTTCACGGCGTGTGCGGCGCGCTGGGCACCATCCTGACCGGTTTCTTCGCCACTGGAATTTCCACCATGAAAGGTGTCTTTTATGGCGGCGGCTTCACCTTCCTGGGCGTGCAGCTGCTGGGCGTGCTTTGCACCATCACCTGGACGGCCGTCGTTATCACCATCGTGTTTGCCCTGATCAAGAAAACCATCGGCCTGCGCGCGGACGCCGCCGACGAGGCCATGGGCCTGGACCGTTCCGAACATGGTCTGACGACGGCCTACTCCGGCTTCTCCATCCTGCCTGACAGCGCGGTGATGGAGACAGAAGCGGCGCCTGTTCCGGTCGAGTCTGCTGAGACAAACGCGGTTCCCCACAAGACAAAGGAAAAAGCGCCGGACGAACCCGTCTATACCCGCGTGCAGATCATCTGCCGCCCCGCCAGCCTGGAGAGCCTGAAGACCGCCATGAACAAAATCGGCATCACCGGCATGACTGTGACCAACGTGATGGGCTACGGGATGCAGAAGGGCAAGCCGGAATACTACCGCGGCACGCCGGTGGAAGTCACCCTGCTGCCCAAGGTGCAGGTGGATATTGTGGTCAGCAAGGTGCCTGTGCGTACAGTGATCGACACCGCCCGCGGCGTGCTGCATACCGGACACATCGGCGACGGCAAGATCTTCGTGCAGGACGTGGAAAACGTGGTGCGCGTCCGTACCGGCGAGGAAGGCTACGACGCATTGCAGGCGGATTGATGCATTTTCCCTGATTGACGAATCGGCCAAACCGCGGTATAATATCCCTCGTGGCAAAGGCGGCTGAATGGCCGCAGGCCCGCAAGGGCATGAGGAAAGTCCGGGCACCGCAGGGCAGGATGCCTGCTAACGGCAGGTGGAGGCGACTCCAAGGCAAGTGCAACAGAGAGATACCGCCGGGGGAGACCCCGGTAAGGGTGGAAAGGTGCGGCAAGAGCGCACCGGCGGCCTGGCGACTGTGCCGTCATGTAAACCCCATCCGGTGCAAGATGAAGGGAACGCATAGGGCTGCCCGCCCTGTTCCCGTAGTATCGCTTGAGCGCGTTGGCGACTTCGCGCCTGGATAGATGGCCATTCTCGACAGAACCCGGCTTACAGGCCGCGCTTTGTCACAGCTTTCCGAAACGAAAAACCGATCCCCGAAAGCGGAACGCTTTGGAGGATCGGCTTTTCTTTTACCTTGCCAATTTATAATTCCCGTTGTACACCCGGTACACCGCGACCACCAGGCCCAGGATGGTGACCTCGCGGGTATAGATGGGCCGCATCCGGGGGTTCTCGGGCTGGAGACGAATCCGGTCGGGCTCTTTAAAGTAGCGCTTGCAGGTCGCGTCGTCGTCGATCATGGCGATCACGATTTCGCCGTTCTTGGCGGTCTGCTGCTTTTTGACCACCACGAAATCGCCGTTCATGATCCCGGCGTTGATCATGCTGTCCCCGCGTATTTCCAGGATAAAATGTTCGCCCGGGCCGATCATGCTGTCCGGCAGCTGCATGTAGCCCTCGGCGTCCTCTTCGGCCAGGATCGGGATGCCCGCGGCGACGCGCCCGAGCAGCGGCACCTTGAGCATCTGGGGCTTGTCCTCCCGCGTCACGTCGATCGTGCGGGGCTTCATGGCTTCGCGGTGCAAAAGCCCCTTCTTTTCCAGCCGGGTCAGATGCCCATGCACCGTGGAGGTGGACTTCAAATCCACCGCCAGCCCGATTTCGCGCACGGACGGAGGGTAGCCGTTTTTTTCGATATAGCTTTCAATGTATTCTAAAATGCGCTGCTGCGTGTCGCCGTTGGGCCGTCTGGGCATGAGTACGCACCGTCCGATCATTTAAAATCAATCCGGGATTATGAAAACCATTCTGATTATACCATGCAAACGTGTGTTTGGCAAGAGGACTTGACGGCGCGGCGGAAAAAAATGTGGGGGAATATATGGATAAGTAAGGGAATAGGGAACAGGGAATAGGGATTAGGGATTAGGCATTAGGGAACAGGGATTAGATTAGTTTGTCATATGATCACTTTTTCTGTTGCGAATTGGTTCGTCAAATGCTGGAAAACACTGCCCTAATCCCTAATCCCTAAACTCTATTCCCTATTTCCTTCAACAACTTAAAGCCCCCGCCAGCGTCCGCATGTCAATGAACGCGCGGAAATTTGCCGAATTTTCGATTGACAGATACAAAGAATGTACGGTATAATTGTCAAAATATTTTTTGGGAGGGGTTGGGAGAAAATGCTTCAAAAAGTCGTAAGAGAAGGATTGACGTTTGACGATGTGCTGTTGGTGCCCCGCCGCAGCGAGGTGCTGCCCAAGGACGTGTCTTTGGCGGTGCAGCTCACGCCCAAGATCAAGCTGAATATCCCCCTGCTTTCCGCCGCTATGGACACCGTGACGGATTCCCGGCTGGCGATTGCCATTGCCCGCGAAGGCGGCCTGGGCGTGATTCACAAGAACATGTCCATCAAAGAACAGGCCAGCCAGGTGGACAAGGTCAAGCGCAGCGAACACGGCGTGATCACCGATCCCTTCTACCTCTCTCCCCAGCATCTGATCTCCGACGCCAAGGCCCTCATGGCCCGCTACCGCATCAGCGGCGTGCCCATCACCGAGGGGACAAAGCTGGTCGGTATCCTGACCAACCGCGACCTGCGCTTTGAAAACGACGACAGCCGCCCCATCGGCGAAGTGATGACCAGCAAAAACCTCATCACCGCCAACGTGGGCACCACCCTTGATAACGCCCAGGCGACCCTGGCCGAGCACCGCATTGAGAAGCTGCCCCTGGTGGATTCCGAGGGCAACCTGCGGGGCCTCATCACCATCAAGGACATTGAAAAGGCCACCAAGTATCCCAACAGCGCCAAGGACGAAAACGGCCGCCTGCTCTGCGCCGCCGCCGTGGGCGTGAGCCACGACGTGATGGAGCGCATCGAAGCGCTGGTAAACGCCAAGGTGGACGTGATTTCCATCGACACCGCCCACGGCCACAGCCTGGGCGTGCTCAAGACCATCGAAAAAATCCGCGCCAAATATCCGAACATTCAGCTGTTCGCGGGCAACGTGGCCACCGCCGCCGCGACGCACGATCTGATCGCCGCGGGCGTGGACTGCGTGAAGGTGGGCATCGGCCCCGGTTCCATCTGCACCACCCGCGTGGTGGCGGGCATCGGCGTGCCCCAAATCACCGCCGTGGCGGACTGCGCCGAGGAAGCGGACAAGCATAACATCCCCATCATTTCCGACGGCGGCATCAAGTATTCCGGCGACATCGCCAAGGCCATCGCGGCAGGCGCGAAGGCCGTCATGCTGGGCAGCCTGTTCGCGGGCACGGAGGAAGCCCCCGGCGAAATGGAAATCTACCAGGGCCGTTCCTTCAAGACCTACCGCGGCATGGGTTCCCTGGCCGCCATGGCTAACGGCAGCAAAGACCGCTACTTCCAGGAGGACGCCAAGAAGCTGGTGCCCGAAGGCGTGGAAGGCCGCGTGCCGTACAAGGGCGCGCTCTCCGAAACCGTGTTCCAGCTGATGGGCGGCCTGCGCTCCTCCATGGGCTACTGCGGCGCGCCCACTATCGAGGATATGCGCCGCGACGCCGAGTTCATCCGCATCACCGGCGCGGGCCTGACCGAAAGCCATCCCCACGATATTTACATCACCAAGGAAGCGCCCAACTATTCCCGGATGGATCGGTAAGAAAACATAAAGAACAGGAGACGAAGCGGACAGCGCGTCCGGCTCGTCTCCTGTTTTTATGCATTTGCCCTCAGCTTCTTTTCAGCATGGCGCGCTTGGTGAAGTAATTCCAGACCATCACCAGCAGGGTGGCGAGGACTTTGTTGAGCATGTACATGCTGACAGTGAAGCCAAACAAAGTAAAGAGCGCCGTTTCCTCTCCGAACAGATACCGGAACAGCAGCATCAGCCCTTCGTTCAGGAACAGGCCCATCACGCTGGTGACCAGAAAACCGATGCGCTGGGCGTTGCCAGCGTCTTTGGAACCCTTGAATACCCAGGCGACGCACAGGACATAATTGACGACCACCGAAACGGTGAAAGCAATCGGCACGGCGATCAGGGTGTCCAGACGCAGCAGGTTTTTGAGCAGCACCAATACGATAAACTCCACCGCGAAGCAGACGCCGCCCGTCACCGCGAAACGAATCACTTCGCCCAGCCGGGCGTTTTTGTTTTCTTTTTCCATGTTTTCCTCCATGCGCGTTTAAGAGGCCGCCTCGCCTCTCCGGGATTGTACACCCGGCGCGGCGGGCTGTCAAACGGGATTTCTTTGCAGGCGGAACGATCCGATTCCCGCATCCGAAGCCACCGATTTTTTGCCATTTTTTGTTCATCTTCTGTTCATCTATATTTAGTGGAATTGTAAACAATTCGTTCAAGATATTGATTCTTTTGTCATTTTATACTATAATGTAAATGCTTGAGGCTTTGCTTCAGGCAACAAAAGGAAATGCAGGTGAACAAAATGAAAAGGTATTTGCATCGAGGCGTTGCGCTGATGCTGGCAATCGCGTTGTTGGTCAGCATGATTCCCGAAGCGCTGGCAGCCTCCTATACGGGCACGATCAACGAGGACAAAGTGTTCTTCCGCATGAAGCCCAACACCAGCTCTGATTATCATACGCTGCTGAAAAAGAACACCAAGGTCACCGTGACCGGCACGAGCGGAGATTTTTACGCCGTAACTTATGATGGCAATAAGGGCTACGTGATGAAGAAATTCGTCACCCTGTCCTCCTCCGCGCTCAAAGCCCTGAACGGCACCGCCGCCGCTGTCAGCAACAGCAAGTACGCCTCCGCCAAGACGATTTCCGCCCTGGGCACGCCGCCGGATTATACCCAGAAGGGTTCCTCCGGCGACAGCGTGGAAAAGCTTCAGCAGGCCCTGAAAATCAAGGGGTATTTCAGCGGCACTGTGGACGGCAAATACGGTGATATGACCGTCGCCGCCGTGAAGGCGTACCAGAAGGCCATGGGCCTGAGCCAGACCGGCAAGGCGGACTACGCCACCATCATGAAGCTGTTTGGCAAGGTGCTCTATACCACCGTCGCCAACGACCCCCAGATGAACGGCATCACCAGGATTTCCCAGATCACCGTGCCCGCGACCTCCGAAAAAGGCAACAGCGGCAAAAACGTGCTGGCCCTCCAGCAGGCGCTGAAAATCAAGGGCTTCTATAAAGCGCCCATCGACAGCAAGTACGGCGACCAGACGGTGGAAGCGGTCAAAGCGTTCCAGAAATCCAAGGGCCTGACCCAGGACGGCAAGGCTGGAAACGACACCATCAAGGCGCTGTTTGGCAAGAACGCTTCCAACTACACTTACGTCACCGAGCGCCTCGACTGGTTCAGCAAGGGCGTGAATGTGTTCACCGGCCAGTGCGTGTATACCGTCAAGGATGTGAACACCGGCAAGACCTTCCGGGCCCGCCGCCGCTTCGGCAGCAACCACCTGGACAGCGAGCCGCTGACCGCCTCTGATACCGCTGTGCTCAAGTCCCTGTACGGCGGGGAATGGAGCTGGAACCGTCGGGCCATCCTGGTGCTGTACAACGGCCATGTGTACGCCGCTTCCATGAACGGTATGCCCCACGGCACCTCCACTATCACCAACAACAACTTCGACGGACACTTCTGCATCCATTTCTATAAGAGCCGCACCCACGGCACCAACCGCGTGGATGAAGCCCACCAGAACTGCGTGTCCCGCGCCATGAGCGCAACGTGGTAAGTCAATCCCATATTGCAGAAAGAGGGGGCTGTCTCACATTCTGTAAAAACCGCACAAATGCAGGATGGCATAACCGCGTAACCTGTAGGGGCGGATAGTATCCGCCCGCATGAAACACATTGAGCCAACTGACTTTTCCGCGCCATGACGGAACCGTCTGATCGGGCGGATGATATCCGCCCCTACAGGGTTTCGTCATGTTTTTTATGCTCTTTTTTGTTTATGAGACAGTCCCTTTTTCAATCAAAACAAGGGATTGACAGAAAGCACCATTCTGCGCTATATTAGATAGGTAGTTATTTGGCAGGGCGGTGTTTGCTCCGTCTTGCTTTCCTGTTCTTGTGAAAGGAGAACCTCATGCGCCGAATCGCTTCTTTTTTGTTAGCGCTGATCCTGATTTTGTCTTTCCTGCCCTCCGGCGTGGCGGAGATGGGCGGCGTTCAGGCCGCCAAGCAGATCGTGATTTCTTTTACCGGCGACTGTACCCTGGGCATTGACGACCGGGAGCGCGGCAAGGCCACCAGCTTTGACGCTTTTATCCAGCAGTACGGCATCGACTATCCCTTTGAAAAGGTCAGGCATATTTTTGAAAACGACGATTTGACCGCGATCAACCTGGAAGGCACGCTGTACAATTTCGACGCGAACCGCGCCCAGAAAACCTACGCCTTCCGGGGCGACACCAGTTATGTGGAAATGCTGAAAAACGCCAGCATCGAGGCCTGCTCCCTGGGGAACAACCACTCCATGGACTACGGGATGCCCGGCCTCCAGTCCACCACCGAAACGCTGAATGCCAATGGCATCGGCTGGTTCGGCACGGACGACGCTTTCAACCAGACCTTCGTTTTTGAAAAGGACGGCATCAAAATCGGCTTTGTTTCCATGTACGAATCCGGCTGGTGGAACAAGCTGGGCCTGCTCAGCGCCGCCTTTGAGCAGCTGCGCGCCCAGAATGTCGACCTGATCATCGGCTGCCCGCACGCCGGGATCGAATACGACGTGCGCTATGACCGGGGCGGCGGCCAGGATAAGCTGGTTCAAAAAATGCTTGACTTTGGCTGCGACCTGATCGTGGGCAATCATCCGCATACCATCCAGGGCATCCGGCAGGACGGCGACAAGACCGTGCTGTGGAGCCTGGGCAACTTCGTGTTCGGCGGCAATTCCGAAATCAAATCCAACCATATGAACGAGCCCACGAACTATACCTACATCGCCCAGTTCACCCTGAGCTTTGACGAAAACAACAAGTACCTTGGGCATCAGCTGAATATCATTCCCTGCGTCGTGGCCTGCGAAAAGGACAAGGGCGGCAAGCTGCGCAACTTTTACCAGCCCGCTCCCGCCACCGGCCGGGACGCCGAAACCGTCATGAACGCCATCAAGCGCGACCGCACGCCCGGCAACCTGAACCTGAACCCCTTTATCGAGGGCGTCGGCGCGGTGCAGGATTTTGTGCCCGCTTCCTTCTTCCGCTACTGATAGAGCGGTTTTCCACTTCTTTTCCTTGCAATCCGGAAGAGAAAAAGCTATAATGCTTTTTATCCCCACACTTCACGGAGGCAGCGCATGATCAACGCCCAAAGCTTTATCAAGGCCCTGGACTTGCAGGTGCTCAGTCCGTCCTCGCAGAAGGAATGGGACATCCACGCGGCGGAACTCAATCGCCCCGGCCTGCAGTTTGTGGGCTTTTATGAACACTTTCCGCATGACTGGCCGCAGGTGGTGGGCCTGACGGAAATGAGCTATCTGGAATCCCTCACCGACGATGTGCGCAGGGCCCGCCTGGAAGCCTTTTTTGCTTACCGCGTTCCCTGCATGATTATCTGCCGCGGGATGATGCCCTCGCCGGACATGATGGAACTGGCCGCGAAATACGACGCCGCGCTGCTGCGCACCCATCTGGTCACGACCCGGTTCGTCGCCAGCGCGATGAATTACCTGAACCGCTGCCTCGCGCCCCGCGCCACGCTGCACGGCGTGCTGGTGGACGTGTACGGCATGGGCGTGCTGATTACCGGCGAAAGCGGCGTGGGCAAGAGCGAGGCCGCGCTGGAACTGGTGCGCCGCGGGCATCAGTTAGTCGCGGACGACGTGGTGGACGTGTGCCGCATCACGGAGAACCGCCTGATCGGCGAAGCGCCCGAAATGGTGCGCCACCTGATGGAGATCCGCGGCATCGGCATCATTGATATCAAGGCCATGTACGGCATCAGCGCCGTGCTGACAAGCAAAACCATCGACATGATCATCCACCTGGAGCCCTGGAAAGAAAAGAAGGCTTACGACCGGCTGGGCCTGACGGATGATTTTACCACCATCATGGACGTGCGCGTGCCCCAGGTGGTGCTGCCGGTGCGGCCGGGGCGCAATGTCGCCGTGGTCATTGAGGTGGCCGCGCGGAATTATTCGCTCAAACAAATGGGATATTCCGCCGCCCAGGAACTGGACAAGCGGCTCAGCAGTCAGATGGGATAAAGTTCAATACGGAGGGAAAACAGATGGTATACATCGGCATTGACCTGGGCGGCACCAACATCGCCGTGGGCGTGGTCAGCGAAGCGGGCTCCATCCTGTCGGAAACGTCCGCCAAAACGCTGGCGGAGCGGCCTTATAAAGAAGTCATCCGGGATATGGCGGCCTGCGTGATGAAGGCCGTCACCAAGGCGGGCCTCACGGAAGCGGACATTGCTTCCATCGGCATCGGCATTCCCGGCGTGGCGCAGGGGGATACCGGCGTGGTGTTCAACTGCACGAACCTGGGCTGGATCAACGTGCCGCTGCGGGAGGAGATGCAGAAGTACATCAACAAGCCGGTGTTCATCGACAACGATGCCAACGTGGCCGCCCTGGCCGAAAGCTATTTCGGCGTCAGCGCGGGCTGCAAGAGCAGCGTGATGATCACGCTGGGCACGGGCGTCGGCGGCGGCATCGTGATCAATGGCCGTCCCTGGTCCGGCGGGCATCATCGCGCTGGCGAGATCGGCCACATGACCCTGGTGCCTGACGGCGCGCCCTGCACCTGCGGCAACAACGGCTGCGTGGAGCGCTACTGCTCCGCCACCGCGCTCATCCGCACCGCCAAGCAGGAATGCTATTCCTTCCCCGACACCGCCATCCTGGCGAAAGCGGGCGGGGATATCAACCGCGTCAACGCCAAGCTGGTGATCGACGCCGCGAAGGAAGGTGATGCGTGCGCCCTTCGGGTATTCAATTCCTTCGTAAAGTATCTGGCCATGACCATCAACAATATCACCTCGTTCTTTGACCCGGACATCATCGTGCTGGGCGGCGGCGTGAGCTATGCGGGTGAATTCCTGCTCAACAGCGTCGCGGCGCTCCTGCCCCGGTATCAGATGTTCAAAGCCCTGCCCATTCCCAAATTAGCTCTTGCCAAGCTGGGCAACGAAGCCGGGATCGTCGGCGCGGCGATGCTGGGAAAATAAAAAAGATAGGAGATAGAAGATAGGAGATAGGAGATTGTATTGCAATCACTGAACAGAAGGAGTTTCTTTCTTTTGGATTGCCATACCATCTCCTCTCTCCTCTCTCCTAACTCCTCACTATATCGCTCATTTGAGCGTTTCTTGGGAGGAATAACGTATGCAGTTATCAGTCCGTTCTCTGTTCCGCCAGACGCCCGCGGACGGCACGGAAGTGACCGTGTCCGGCTGGGTGCGCACGGTGCGCGACAGCAAAGCGTTTGCCTTTATTGCCCTCAACGACGGCACCTTCTTTCAGTCCGTGCAGATCGTGTGTGAACAGAACCTGAGCAACTTTGCCGATGTGGTCAAGACCACCCTGGGCAGCGCCATCGAGGTCACCGGCACGCTGGTGCTGACGCCCGGCGCGCAGCAGCCCTTTGAAATCAAGGCCGAAAAGGTGGAGATGGTCGGCCCCTGCGACCCCAGCTATCCCATGCAGAAAAAGCGCCACACCGTGGAATACCTGCGCACCCAGGCCCACCTGCGTCCCCGCACGAACCTGTTCAGCGCCGTGTTCCGCATCCGTTCCATCGCGGCGCAGTCCATCCACGCTTTCTTCGCGGAGCGGAACTTTGTCTACGTGCATACCCCGCTGATTACCACCTCCGACGCCGAGGGCGCGGGCGAACGGCAAGCCCGCCAACCTGACCGTGTCCGGCCAGCTGAACGTGGAGTGCTTCGCCCAGGCGTTCCGCAACGTGTACACCTTCGGCCCCACCTTCCGCGCCGAAAAATCCTACACCCCCCGCCATGCCGCGGAATTCTGGATGATCGAGCCGGAAATCGCCTTCGCAGACCTGGAGGACGATATGGCCCTGGCGGAGGACATGCTCAAGTATGTCATCGCCGACGTGATGGCCAAAGCGCCGGAGGAAATGGCGTTCCTGAACAGCTTCGTGGACAAGGGTCTGATCGAGCGCTTGCAGCATGTGGTGAACAGCAAGTTCGCCCGCGTCAGCTATACAGACGCCATCGACATCCTGGAGAAAGCGGACAAGCAGTTTGAGTATCCCGTTCATTGGGGCATGGACATTCAGACCGAGCATGAACGCTACCTGGCCGAGGAGCACTTCGGCTGCCCGGTGTGCGTATACAACTACCCCAAGGAAATTAAGGCGTTCTACATGCGCCAGAACGACGACGGCAAAACCGTCGCCGCTGTGGACGTGCTGGTGCCCGGCATCGGCGAACTGATCGGCGGCAGCCAGCGCGAGGAACGCCTGGACGTGCTGGAAGCCCGCATCAAGGAACTGGGCCTGGATATGGATTCCTACTGGTGGTATCTGGAACTGCGCAAGTTCGGCACCACGCCCCATGCGGGCTTCGGCCTGGGCTTTGAGCGCCTGATCATGTATTTGACCGGCGTCTCCAACATCCGCGACGTGCTGCCCTTCCCGCGCACCACCGGCAGCGCTGAGTTCTAATCAAAGATTGTTTTTTTCTCAGGCAGTCTGCCGTCAAAGGCGTCTGTCTGAGTTTTTTTGTGGATTGTTTTTTGACTGTTTTTTGCGAAATCAGGAAAAAAATGGGATTGACAATTCTTTATTACTCTGCTATGATAAAGCTACACCAGAGCGAAAGAGGAGTAACCCCTTACCTGACGGAAAAGAGAGCGGCGGATGGTGGAATCGCGGCGCGTCGGCAGGGGTGAATGGACTTTCAAGGGCGAACTGAACGGGCGGTAACGCCTCAGTAGGGGAGACGGAGATTTCCCTCCGTTATTAAAGGAAGCCGTATGATGGTACGGAATGAGCGGGCGCGGAAGCGCCAAGCCGGGTGGCACCGCAGGAATGAGAGATTTCATCCCTGTCCCAGCAGAAAAATGACTGGGGCAGGGATTTTTCTATGCGAACGAATCGCCCCTGCCCGACAAACAGAAAGGAGCGATCCCCATGAAGGACACCAAGGCCATCCCCTACAAAATCTATCTGGAAGAATCCGAACTGCCCACCACCTGGTATAACGTGCGGGCCGACATGAAGAACAAGCCCGCCCCCCTCCTGAATCCCGGCACCCTGCAGCCCATGAAGGCCGAGGAGCTGGCTCCCGTTTTCTGCGAGGAACTGGTGAAGCAGGAACTGGACAACGACACCCGGTACTATCCCATTCCCCAGGAGATTCTGGACTTCTACAAGATGTACCGTCCCTCTCCATTGGTACGCGCCTACTGCCTGGAAAAGAAGCTGGGCACGCCCGCCAAGATCTACTATAAGTTCGAGGGCAACAACACCTCCGGCTCCCACAAGCTGAATTCCGCCATTGCCCAGGCGTATTACGCCAAAAAGCAGGGGCTTAAGGGCGTCACCACCGAGACCGGCGCGGGCCAGTGGGGCACGGCGCTGAGCATGGCCTGTTCTTACTTCGATCTGGACTGCAAGGTGTACATGGTGAAGGTCAGCTACGAGCAGAAGCCCTTCCGCCGCGAAGTGATGCGCACCTACGGCGCGTCCGTGGTGCCTTCTCCCTCCAACACCACCAACGTGGGCCGCGCCATCCTGGAGCAGTTCCCCGGCACCACCGGCTCCCTGGGCTGCGCCATCTCCGAGGCCGTGGAAGTGGCCGTCAGCAATCCCGGCTACCGCTACGTGCTGGGCAGCGTGCTGAACCAGGTGCTGCTGCACCAGAGCGTGATCGGTGTGGAAACAAAGATCGCCATGGACAAATACGGCATCGTGCCCGACGTCATCATCGGCTGCGCGGGCGGCGGCAGCAACCTGGGCGGCCTGATCGCTCCGTTCATGGGTGAAAAGCTGCGGGGCGAAAAGGACTATCAGTTCATCGCCGTGGAGCCCGCCTCCTGCCCCAGCTTCACCCGCGGCAAGTTCGCCTATGACTTTGCCGATACCGGCAAGGTGTGCCCCATGGCGAAGATGTACACCCTGGGCAGCGGCTTCATTCCCGCCCCCAACCACGCGGGCGGCCTGCGCTACCACGGCATGAGTAGCATCCTTTCCCAGCTGTATCACGACGGCTACATGGAAGCCCGGGCGGTGGAGCAAACCAGCGTGTTCAAGGCCGCGGAGGAATTCGCCCGGGTGGAAGGCATCCTGCCCGCGCCGGAAAGCTCCCACGCCATCCGCGTGGCCATCGACGAAGCGCTCAAGTGCAAGGAAACCGGCGAAGAAAAGACCATCCTCTTCGGCCTCACCGGCACCGGCTACTTCGATATGGTGGCCTATGAGAAGTTCCACGACGGTCTGATGACCGATTATATCCCCACGGATGAAGATTTGCAGAAGGGCTTCGACGGTATTCCCAAGATTGATTTGTAAGGTCGCGCGGCGCCTTGCACAGCGCAAAAAGCGAACGTAACACGAAACACAATCAATGCCCGTCTTGTATCTCGCAAGACGGGTTTTTTCTGTTTTGAACAACAAAGAAAGCGTTCAATCATTTTACCGTATCTGCTTCAGTGCGTTTTGATGGGCACTTTACGTCAGGAAACATACTTTTGTAGGGGCGGATATCATCCGCCCGAATTGCTAAAAATCTGCGAACGGTAAAATGCGAAACGGGCGGATGATATCCGCCCCTACGGTTGCGTGGTATTGTGGCTGATAGCACCCTATGGCAGATCGACTGAACGATCCCATTTTATCCTATTCCCGCTGCTGGTATGCCTTGCTTTTGCGAACCACCGGATATGGTAGAAAACGAATTGTGTCAAAAATGTTCTAAAATAATTAAAAAAATATTACAAAAATACGTGCATTTATTGAGAAAGTATGTTATAATAGTGAAGTACAGGAAATATTCTCGTTTTTTACGCGAGTATCCCGGAGGGAGGAAGATGCAGTATGCTGACAAAAACGCAAACGGTGGGACGCGTCTCACTGGAGGGCGTGAATCAGCGAATGAACGCCGCCATGCGGGCGTGTGTGTCCTGGGCGGCCATAGAGGAACACGATAAAATTTTGGACATGGCCTGCGGCGAAGGCCAGATGCTGGCCTACCTGAACGACCAATTGAAGCTGACCCTGTGCGGGATGTGCAAGCGTGGGGAACAGGCCCGGGCAATCAGCGAAATGCTGGGCGAGGCGGACGTTATCCCCGCGCCGATGGAAGATATTCCCTGGCGGGACAACACGTTTGATGAAGTGCTGCTGCCCGCGCATATGAAGGGCGACCCAAAGCGCATCCTGGATGAAGTGTTTCGCGTGCTCCAGCCGGGCGGACAGTTCGTGATGGCTTCGCGCCTGCTCGCTTTCCGGGGCGATGGGGAACTGAACCGCCGGGAGATCATGCGCCTGATGCAGGAAGCGGGCTTCCGGGAAGTTTCCTTCCGGGCAACCTGGCTGTGCGGAGCGATTGTCGGCTGGAAACCGGGCCAGGTGGATACCGCCCGCGAAAAGGAAAAGTAAATACTTCGGATAGATGAAAACCACCGGACTGTCCGGTGGTTTTATACGATCGACAAAGTTCCAGGATGCATCGAAGGGCCGCAGCCCTTCGATTTTTTATCCGCAGCCGGCGACCTGCGTGGCGGCGAGGAGCAACAGAATGTTGCTTCCGCTATCAATTTCTGGCCGCCAAAAGAGCGTTTTCGCTTGCGAAAATGCCTTTTTGCAAGAAATTGATGCACCGAAGGAAAGAACAATTTTTGGCCTTTCCTTCGCAGGGTGTCGAAAATTTTTTCGACGCCCTGAAACCACCGGACTGGCCGGTGGTTTTTGAATTACAGGATAATGTCTCCTATGCCAAAGCCTTTCGGCATGGGTTCCTCTTCGATGAATTGAAAATCCGGGTCTTGCAGCGTGGGCAGGAAGGCGGCATAGGGGAGGCGGGAAAACTCGCAGCCGTAGCTGCTCTGGCCGAACCAGCCGCCCTCCTTGGCCCGCAGGTTCAGGTCACGGGCGAACTTGGTGCGGTTGGAGCAGTCGTGCACCAGGAGGGGCCAGTTTTCTTCATCGGCCACGCGCATGAATTGCAGCGTCAGGTTCCGGCTGAAAATGGGGGAGACGTAGCCCTGGCGGCAGAGGTACAGGCTTTCTCCGGCATAATTCCCGACGTTGTTTTCGTTCAGGTGCAGTTCAGCGCAGTTGATGAAGTCCACGCCGGTGGCGAAGATGGGATATTTTTTCTCCATGAACGCTTCGTAGAACTCCGGCGACATGGGCGTTTCGATGCCCACACGCGGGAAGTATTCCCGGGCGATGGCCATGTTTTCAATCACGCGCGCCGCGCAGTTGGACGCGCCCAGGTTAAAGCGGATTTCATCCAGCCCGGCGTCGGCCAGGGCTTTCAGGTTTTCCCGGTTGGCGTGAATGCCGTTGGTGTAGAGGTGCTGATGAATGCCCGCCGCATGGAAGGTGCGCACCACGCCGTAATATTTTTCGATCTCCATGAAGGGTTCCAGGTACACATAAGCAATGCCTGTGGGCTTTTTGTGGATGGAGAGCAGCAGGTCAAGATCGTCCTCGTAGAACTTCGTCCCGCCGATTTCCCACATCCCCTCGCCTACCGGCGGCTGGGCGTCCAGGCAGCCGTAGTCATAACAGAACTTGCAGGCGGCGTCGCATTTGTTGGTTTTCCGCACGGCGGACAGCCCGGTGCCCAGCAGGCAGGAGCGGCACCCACCGGGGAATTTGCTTTCATCCCCCACATAATAGGTTCTTCCCTCGAGTGTTTTCAGATGCGGGATGTTTGCCATCAGTTCCTTGTGCTTCGCGCTGACCGCCGTTTCGATCTGCGCGAACACCGACAGGGCGATTTCCATCTGCCCCGGCATCAAGTCCTCGTCCTCGGGCAGGGAGGCGAAAAACTCAAACCAGGAAAGCGCGTCCCTCTTGGATATTTTCATTATGTAAGCCTCCAAAGAAAACAGGTTGTAAAGTAAAAAGATAGGAGATAGAAGATAGGAGAGAGGAGATTTATACAGTCGTATGCAATGACGGAAGTCTAACGCCCGTCAAAAAGCAAGAGCACGATAAATCTCCTATCTTCTCTCTGCTATCTCCTATCTCCTGACTTGTTATTGATTAAATGAACGATCAAGAACCATAGGGGTACGGCCCATAGAGCAGCGTGCGCAGGGTGGCGGGTCCGGCGACGCCGTCCACATCCAGGCCGTTGGTGCGCTGGAAGGACTTCACGGCGTTCTCGGTGCCTTCACCGAAATAGCCGTCCGTCGCGCCGAAGTAATAGCCCTGGTTGCGCAGCGCTTCCTGCATCTCCTGCACGGGGTTGCCGTACATGCCGCGGCGCAGGGTGGCATAATAGCCATAGGGCGCGGGGGTGACCAGCACGTAAATGTTGGGCGGCAGGGGAGACTGGGTGGGCCGGAGCGTAGGCCGCGGGGTGGCGGTGGGCCGGGGTGCGGCGGTGACGGTGGCGGATTTGGCGGAACTGGCGAACAGCCGGTTCAGCGTGCCGCCGCCCGCGACGCCGTCAGCGGTCAGGCTGTTGGCCCGCTGGAAGGATTTCACCGCGTCCGTGGTGCCGGAGCCGAAGGAACCGTCCACGCTGCCGCGGTAGAAGCCCAGGTTTTTCAGCCGCTGCTGCAGCAGGCGCACGGCGGCGGTTTCCTTGCTGCCCTCGCGCAGGGACAGGCCCACGATGCCGGAGGGAGAGGACGTTTTGCTGGCGGAGGAGGAATACAGGGCTTTCAGCGTTTCCGGGCCGGCCACGCCGTCAGCGTAGCTGGTGTTGCGGCGCTGGAAAGCGATCACGCCCGCTTCGGTGGCGTTGTCAAAATTGGCGGTCGCCTTGCCCACCAGATAACCCAGTTCGATCAGCCGGGTCTGCATGGAACGCACCTGGCTGCTGCTGTCGCCGTTGCGAAGATAGGTGTTGCTGTTATAGTTGGGCTTGGGGGTCGCGGTTTTCTTTGGGGTGGCGGTCACGGCGGGCCGCATGGTGGCGCGGGCGGTTTGGAGCTTGGCCAGGGTGTTCGCGCCGACCTTGCCGTCCACTTCCAGGCCGTACTGCTTCTGGAAAGCCTTCACGGCTTCTTCCGTGGCCTTGCCAAAGTCGCCGTCCACATTGCCCTTGAGGAAGCCCAGCTGCTTTAATTTCTGCTGCACATTGCGCACGTCCTGGCCGGTGGAACCGAGCTTCAGGGAGGTGAAGGGCGTGGCGGTGGGCTTGGGCGTGGGGGAGGGGACGGGCGTCGCGGTGCTCTGGCCCTGGGTGCTTATGCTGGAAGTGATCATCGGGCCGACGGTCACATAGCCGTAGCTGCCGCCGGAGGGCGGCGCGGTCGCCACGACCTGCTCCGTCTCGATCGGCTGGACGGGATTGTCCGGCGTATCGGTCGGGTCAGGCGTCGCGGCGGCGGCGGGTTCCTCCGTCGCGCCGGGATAGGTGGGAAAATTCAAATTGCCGTTCTGGTTGCTGTTGACCGCGTTGTTCGGGTCCACATAGCAGCCGCCCAGCACCAGCGCCAGCAGCATAAGCAGCGCCAGCAGCCGCGTTTTCACAGACTTCATGGTTCATCCTTCCTTCCAATTCCTTGCGATGGTTGAAGCTTTCTATCTACATAGACGCATAAAAAGCGGAATTTGTTCCATGCAATGGAGAAAAACATTACAGCGTGTCTTCGTCCGCGTAGTGCCAGATGTGGAACCCGGCCGCCTGGGCCGCCTGCACGTTGGCCAAGCTGTCGTCAATGAACAGAGATTCATCCGGCACAAGACCGTACCGTTCTGTCAGCAGGGCGAAAATCGCGGGGTCGGGCTTGGTGATCTTTTCCCGGTTGGACACCACGATGCCGTCCAGCAATTGGAGATGGTGAAACCGCGCCATCGTGTAGGTAAAGGACGGCTCGCCGTAGTTGGTCAGGCCGTAAAGCCTTTTGCCCATTTGTTTCAGTTCGGGAATCATTTGGTACAGCGGCAGGGGGCGCATCGTTTCCGGGAAACGGTACAGCGCTTCCAGCACCATGTCCGTCCCTCCGGGCACGTTCGCTTTTTCCGCCATGCTCCGGGCAATGTCTTCGTTGGTTTCCGCGCCCAAGTCAAACGCGCTCCAGCGCCAGTCCTGGCCGAACATCGCCTGGCGCAGGGCCTCCCGGTGTTCCGCGGGGATGAGCTCCATCACCCTGTCTGGCTCAAACGTCAGCAACACATTGCCGACGTCAAATACAATGCAGGAAGCCTGCAATAATCTTGCGTCCATGGGTTCATTCCTCCACCGCTATAGCATACCATAAATTCAACACGAATACAATCACTTTCCCCTCGTCAGATTTTGCGCAAAAACAACAAAAGACAGAATTTTTCGTGAAATATCGGCAGGATTTCGCAACGAACCGGGAAGAAGGGCATATTTGAAAACCAAAGAAAAAAATGAAATCCCCTCTTTTGAATGAAACAATTCGCCCCTTTCAATGGTCATAAAAAGCGGAACCCTCAAAACCATTGAAAGGAGCGTTTTCACAATGAAACGAATCGTATCTGTTCTCTTTTGCCTGGCGCTGCTGGCAGCCTGCGCCCCTGCCTTCGCGAACGCGGATGGCGCGTATTTCCAGTCCACGGCGCAGATTCCCGACGCGGTGCTGGAATTCTTCTCCGACCCGTCCTTCACGGGCTATACCATCGGCTGGTACAGCTACGCGGAAACCGCCCGGATGGTCAACGGCGCGTGGCACGGCTATGCTTTCGCCGTGGCGCAAAAGGATGGCCATAACGTGCTCTACGGCTTCCGAAGCAGTGGCGGGCAGGCGTTTCGCCATTTCCTGACCACCGACAGCGCCATCCCCCAGGGCCCGGGCAGGTTCGAGCTGGCGAACATTGACGGGTACACCATCGAAACGTATCCTTCCGCATCCTCCGCCGATGCCGACAGCCGCTTCACCCTCTCCGACGCGGCCATCGCCATCCGGTTTCAGGTTGCGGATAACGAGGAATATTTCAACTGGAGCATGTGGGCCGACTGCGACCCAAGCGGCCAATGGCATGTGCGCTGGCTCCACGCGAACGCTTTCGGCACGAAATACAGCGAGGCGAGGCTGACGGAAGAGGGCGTCACGACGTACTTTGAACTGGCACCGCAGGGCACCGCGAAGGGCGTGGTGGAAACCAACCTGCGGTATTTCAGCTGGGAGGCGTTTCCCAAGTCCTTGCAGGAAGCCAAGGAAAAGCTGACCAACCCGCCCGCGATTCCTTCCGGGGAACTGAACGCCCAGCGCGTCAGATTCACCGGCGGGCAGAAATACGAGGTGTATTCCGGTCCAGGCGCGCAGTACCTGCGGGCGAACAACGGCCGCGCCTCCGTGTCCACCAACGACTGGATTCAGGTGTTCGGCTCCGAAAACGGATACATCCTGATTCAGTACGATCTTTCGTCCGCCCAGAACCGTTTCGGCTATATCCCCCAGTCCGCGCTGCCGGGCGGAACACACGTTTCTCCGCTTGCATTCGTTTATACTGATGCATCCATTATCACTTCAACCGCTTTGACCGACGACCCGCTGCGGAGCCAAACCGCCCTTTGCACCCTGAACAGCGGCGACGCCGTTACATGGCTCGCCGTGATGGGAAACTGGGTGTATGTGGAAGCGAACGTTTCCGGCCAGCCCGTGCGCGGCTTTGTGCCGGTGAGCGCGGTCAGCCGGAGCATCCGCAAATCCTTTTCCGCTTCATTCCAGAATCAAGTTTATTCCGCCCAGGCCACGGTTGAAATGACCTACGAAAACATCCTTGCCGCCAACATTGCGATTATCGTCAACGGCCCATCCGCCTGGAAAAGCGGCAGCGCCGACCGGGTGATCGGCTATAAGCTATACGCCAACAATCTGCTGATCGACGAAGTGACCCACGCGGTCGGCTATATCAGTCAAAGTGAAACCTTTGCTTTTTCCTCCGTGATTCCAAACGGTACCGTGGTGCTGGGGCTGTGCCCCGTGTACGCCTCCGGGCCTGCCATCGGTGAAACCATCACGGTTGCGCTTGCAAATTGAAAACCAGATGGGAAACGGCGCAATCCGTTTCCCATCTGGTTTAATGATTTATGCGTCCCGCTCCCGCAGTTTGCCGCCGAGCTCAAAGTGCATCCTGTCCTCATGGTAGCCCGCGACGCGGAACTGGTTTTCGCTCACCGCGCTGTGCAGCATGATCGCCTGGTCGGGCCGGACTTCGGCGGACAGGTTCACCAGCAGCGTGTCCAGGCAGTATTTGCGCATCACGTCCACGCCCAGGGCGTCGCAGGCCCAGTCGGCGTAGCGGGTGTTGTTCACGTGCATGTTCACGTCCAGGTCAAAGTACATGGGCACGCGGCGGGTCACGTTTTCCTCCCCGTTCACCATGTCCACCGTGGCGGGCAGGCCCATGGGCAGCGGCAGGTCGGCGTTGTCCGGGAGCACCCGCGCCACGTCGCCGGGCGGCAGCATTCGCCGGTCGTTGATGTCCATCAGCGCCCACAGCGTGGCGGCATAGCCCAGCGCCTCGCCCCGCTCGTCCCGGAAGAAATAGTAGCGTGGGAAGAACCAGCGGCGGTTGGCGGTGGGGAAGGTTTCGGCGGTGACGCGGTCGCCGATCTTGGGATACCGCTCCATGTGGATTTCGGCGCGGGTCAGCACCCAGACAATGTTCTGCTGAATCAGCGTGTTCCGGCCGCAGCCAAGGAGTTCCGAATGGGTGCCGGAAATTTCCTGCATCGTCTGCATGATGGCGCTGGGCCGCCATGCGCCCATGAAATCACAGTCACAGCTGCGAAGGACAAATTCTTCCTGATACGTTTTATACATGGTTTCCTCCTGTTGTCTGCCTCTTGAGCCACACCATCAGCACGGCAATGTCCGCCGGATTCACGCCGGGGATGCGGCTGGCCTGGCCGAGGGACAAGGGCTTGCGCGCCTGCAATTTCTCCCGCGCTTCCAGGCGCAGGGCGTCGATGGCGTGATAATCGGTATCCGAGGGGATTTTGGTTTCCTCCATGGCGCGGGTCTGCCTGATCTGCGCCATTTCCTTTTGCAGATAGCCTTCGTATTTGATTTGAATCTCCGCCTGCTCCCGCGCGCCTTCGCAGTAGTCCCAGCCATCGGGCAGGGTCAGGTGCGCTTCCGGATGGCGAAGCGCCTGCACTTTGCCCGCGTCGGTGAGGCGCTGAATCAGTTCTTCCGTTTCCTTCTGCTTCCGTTCCGCGCGGCGCAGACGGTCGTCGGAGATCAGGCCCAAGTCCCGCGCCCGGAAGGTCAGGCGCAAATCGGCGTTATCCTGGCGCAGATACAGCCTGTGCTCCGCGCGGCTGGTCATCATGCGGTAGGGCTCGTCGGTGCCCTTGGTGGTCAGGTCGTCGGCCAGCACGCCGATGTACGCCTGGTCGCGGGTGAGCAGGAAGGGTTCCTTTTCCTTACAGTACAGCCCCGCGTTGATGGCGGCGTAAATACCCTGCGCCGCCGCTTCCTCGTAGCCCGAGGTGCCGTTGATCTGCCCGGCCATGAATAAACCGGGAATGTGCCGAGCCCCCAGATGCGGGGTCAGGGCCAGAGGGTCGATGCAGTCGTATTCGATGGCGTAGGCCAGGCGGGTCAAAATACAATGCTCCAGCCCCGGAATGGTGCGGTACATGGCCCACTGCACGTCCTCCGGCATGGAGGAGCTCATGCCCTGCACGTACCATTCGGGGTAGCCGTCGCCCTCGGGCTCCAGGAAAATCTGGTGCCTGTCTTTGTCGGCGAAGCGGACGATCTTGGTTTCGATGGAGGGGCAGTACCGCGCCCCGGTGCCGTTGATCTGGCCCGTGAACATGGGCGCGCGGTGGAGATTCTGTTTAATGATCTCGTGAGTGCGCTCGTTTGTCCAGGTCAGGTAGCAGTTGATCTTGTTGGCGGGCGGCGTGTCGGTTAAGAAGGAAAAAGGCGTTACCGGTTCGTCGCCGGGCTGCACGTCCATCTTGTCAAAGTCAATGCTGTTCTCCGCCACGCGGGCGGGGGTGCCGGTTTTGAAGCGCCGAAGGGAAAAGCCCAGGTCGGCCAATGACTGGCTTAAATAATTCGCGGGCATCAACCCCTGCGGCCCGGCGTCCCATTCCGCTTCGCCGATGATGATGCGGCTTTTCAGATATACACCCGTGCACACCACCACCGCGCGGCAGGGAACCACGTCGCCGGTCAGGGTTTTGACGCCGGACACTTTGCCGTTTTGCGTTAAGATTTCAGCCGCTTCACCCTGCCGGATGGTCAGCTGTTCCTGATTGAACAGCGTTTTCAGCATCCGCAGATGGTACACGCGCTTGTCCGCCTGGATGCGCAGGGAGTGCACCGCGGGCCCTTTGCCCCGGTTCAGCATCCGGCTTTGCAGCGTCACGTCGTCCGCCGCCAGGCCCATTTCTCCGCCCAGCGCGTCCACCTCCCGCACCAGGTGTCCTTTCCCCGTGCCGCCGATGGAGGGGTTGCACGGCATCAGCGCCACGGATTCCAGGTTCAGCGTCAGCAATAACGTATCCAGCCCCATCCGGGCCCCGCACAGCGCCGCCTCGCATCCCGCGTGGCCCGCGCCGATCACAACAAGGTCAGCCAAAGAAGTCGTCCTCCGATTGTTTATTTTTCGTAACTGGTCAGTTGTATTCAGAAGGAGCAAAGTTCTAAGTTCCAAGTTCAAAGTTCCAAGCCATTCGCTTGTTAGAAATAATATATATGTTTGCCGTTTACACGATGCAGGACGAAATATTATCTGCGCGGCAAACCGATCATACCCGAATCAGAATCATATAGCAAAGCGTTCCCGCGATAATGGACACATACATATTCTTTCGGGTCAGCTGAAGGATGACCACCAGCGCGCAGGAAACAAGCTCAGGAAGCCCGAAGGGATACTGTGCGAAATCTGTGCTCCGCAGGCAATAGACGACGAGCACGGTCATGATGGCCGGGGGAAGCGCCTTTCCCAAATATTTCATTGTCGCGGGCAGCGGCCTGTTTTGGAACAGCAGAAAGGGGAAAGCGCGCAGGGCCCACGTGACGAGGGCGATGATTGCGATCGCCGCGACTGGATACAGCGCTTCAGTCATGCAGGGAGCCCTCCTTCTGTTCGATGGGCCTGCGGAGCAGCAGCAAAGCCGCCAGGCAGGAAAGGAGCGTGGGAATCAGAAAATAATCCTTTCCCAGCAGCAGATAAAACCCCAGCGCGCAGGTGCCAGCGGTCAGGAAAGGCAGTTTGGAGCGGTACTGGCGCCACTGGTTGACCACCACGACGAGAAAAAGCGCCGTCGCGGAAAAGTCGATTCCGCGCATGTCAAACTGCAAGAACTTTCCGGCGCAGGCGCCAAGGAAGCAGCCGAACACCCAATAGAGCTGATTCAGCAGGGCGATAAAAAAGGCGGCCTGATCCTCGTCCAGCCCGGGATCGTACTCCACGGAGCAGAGGATGGAATAGGTTTCATCCGTCAGCGCCATCACCATATAGGGATAGCGCCAGCCCATCCTGCGGAATTTATCCACGAACCCGATGCCGTAAAAGATATGGCGGGCGTTGATGAAAAACGCCATCAGCGCGAGGGTCAGCAAAGACGCCCCGGAGGCCATCATGGGCACCATGGCCAGCTGCATGGAGCCGGCATAAATAAACAGGGCTGAGCACACGGACAGCAAAACGCCGTATCCCGCGCTGTTCATCAGGATGCCAAAGGCAATGCCAAGGAACAAATAAGTGAAAAAAATGGGGATTGTCTTTTTCAAAGCGAAGCGTATCTCCCGCATGAACCCTCCTTCATCGGTAAAACAGCCAAGTGATCCTTGACCATCATCTTTCCAGCCATTGGATAAAGGCCGTTTTGTCGCCGCTGTTGTATCCGGCTTTTCGGTAAAAATTCAGGGCGGCTTCGCCCTTCGCCATTCATAAGTGATACACCGCCCGCTCCCCGCCGACATACGGCAGTCTTGAATAGGCGCAGACCAGATTGGCCTGGCCGACTTGCCGGATTTCGCCGCGGTAGGGCACGGCGACGGGACGCAGGTGCATCCCGATCATGGTGTCGCCAATGTCCAGGCCCGCGTCGGCCTGCACGTTCATGACCAGGCAGGGTTCCTCCAGCAGCTTCCACGCCGCAGCGGGCACGCTGCCGCCCGCCTTGGGCTGGGGGATAGCGTTCACGCGGACATAGCGGCTTTCCTTCGCCGCGAAAAGGGGCATCACCAGCGAACGGTTCAAATGCTCACAGCACTGGAAAATGGGGATGAACTCCCGCTGGCGGCACACGTTCAGCACGGCTTCCGCCACCCACTCCCCGATTTCCGGCACGCTGGCCTTGCCGATCTGCCCGCCCGCGATTTCGCTGGTGGAGCAGCCGATCACGATTTGCGCGCCGGGCTGTAAGTTGCCAGCCTTGGCTACGTCTAAAACCGCCTTGGTCACCTGGGCGCGGATGATTTGTTCGTCGGTCATTTTATTTCCTCCTAACCCGGATCAACCGGAAGAGAGAATAGAGTGCAGAGTGCAGAGTACAGAGTACAGAGAATATAGATTAAAAAAATGGGTCTCGTGTCCTATTGGACGCTAAAATCTCTGCACTCTGTACTCTGAACTCTTCACAGTTGGCTTTTTGCCATTTTGTGAAAACTTTCGCTGATAAGCGGCCTAAAGGAATACATCCCGATGGCCGCAGCAATGGCGAGGTTCAGGGAATCCACCTCGTCGCTGCTGGGGATGCGCACGGGCTGGCCCACGCGCTGGAACTCCGGCGGCAGGCCCGCGCCCTCGTTGCCGAAGATCAGGGCGCAGGGATGCGGCGCGTTTGCCGCCGCGTCGTCCATTTGCACGGAACCGTCCAGCATGAAGGGATACGCCGCGTGATTTGGAAATTCCTGCCGATAAGCGGAAAAATCGTCGTATTCCGTCACCCGGAGGGAGAAGATCGCGCCCATGCTGGCGCGGACGACCTTGGGCTCGTACACGTCGGCGGCGGGGCGGATGATAGCGATATCGTGGTAGCCGAAGCCCAGGGCCGTGCGCAGGATGGTGCCTAAATTGCCCTGGTCGGAAATGTGGTGGAGCACGATGTGGTCGCCCGCCGCGTCCAAAGGCTGGGGCCGCTTTTCAAACACCACCGCCGCGAAGCAATTCTCTTTCCCGGAAATGCGTGATAAAGCCTTATCCGCAATTTCGACGCGGATGCGGCTGGCTTCGGCCAGGGCGGTCAGCTTCTTCACGCCCTCGCTCTCCTGCCCCTTGCTGGAAATGAGCAGCCGCCGCGCGATTTCGGGCCGCTTGTTCATGGCTTCCAGAGAGGGAAACAGCCCCGGCGCATAGGAATAATTCAGGTCGTGGCGATACGCTTCAAGGGAAGGCATGTGGTGCACCTCCTGTATTGGGCAGAGAGTACAGAGTTCAGAGTGCAGAGTACAGATGATATAGTTGTGAAAACCTTGGGCTTCCATCATTGATAAACAATCTTATCTGAACTCTGTACTCTGCACTCTGGACTCTCTACCGCTGCCTGTCTTACTTCAAGAAAATTCTAATTAAGTTCAGCTTCTTCTCCGTATACGGCGGATACCGCATGGGAATATCCAGCCAGTTCCGCTTCACCACCACGGATTTTTCATGGGTGAAGGTGTCGAAGGAATACTTGCCGTGGTAATGCCCCATGCCGCTCTGGCCCACGCCGCCGAAGGGCAGGTGGTTGCTGGCCAGGTGGATGACCGTGTCGTTCACGCACCCGCCGCCGAAGGAAACGGAGTTTAAGATCTTTTCCTTGTTCCTGCCGCTGCGGGTGAACAGGTACAGGGCCAGGGGCTTTTCCCGGCTGTTGATGAGTGGGATAATTTCGTCGATCTCTTTGAAGGAAATCACCGGCAGCACCGGGCCGAAGATTTCCTCCCGCATGATGGGAGCGTCCCAGGTAACGTCCGTCAGGATGGTAGGCTCAATCCGCTGGCCGTCGCCCCTGCCGCCGCAGAAAATATTTTCCCCGGCAATCAGGCTCATGACCCGGTTGTAGTGCTTTTCGTTGATCATCTTCGGCCATTGCAGGCCGTCCAGGGCACTGCCGTAGAATTCCTCCCAGGCGGCTTGGATGTGGGACAGCAGTCTGTCCTTCACCTTCTCCTGCACCAGCAGGTAGTCCGGGGCCACGCAGGTCTGGCCCGAATTGATGCCCTTGCCAAAGGCAATGCGCTTTGCCGCCACGGGAATGTCCGCCGTGGCGTCCACGATGCAGGGGCTTTTGCCGCCGAGTTCCAAGGTCACGGGCGTCACGTACCGCGCGGCCTTTTCCAGCACCAGCTTGCCCACGTTCACGCCGCCGGTAAAGAAGATATAGTCGAACCGTTCTTCCAGCAGCGCCTGGTTTTCCGCCCGTCCGCCCAGAATCACCGCCGCCTGTTCCGGCGGGAAGCAGGACGACACCAGGCTGTCGATCACCTGGGCCGACGCGGGGGCGTAAGCGCTGGGCTTCACGATCACATGGTTGCCCGCCGCCAGCGCCCCCACCAGCGGGTTCATCGTCAGCTGGAAGGGGTAGTTCCACGGGGCCATCACCAGCACCACGCCGTAGGGCTCCTTCATGATGTAGCTGCGGCTGGGAAACTGGGCCAGCGGGGTATGCACCCGTTTCGGCCTTGCCCAGCGCTTCAAATGGTTGATGATAAAGGAGATTTCGGACAGCACCATGCCGATCTCGGTCATGTACGCTTCCTCGGGCCGCTTGCCCAAATCCGCTTGCAGCGCCTCGCAGATCAGGTTTTCCCGCTGGCGGATGGTGGCGTGCAGGTTGTCCAGCTGGTCAACGCGTTCTTCCACGTGTACCGGGCCGGTGGTCAGCAGCGCCGTCCGCTGTAATTCTACCAGTTCATGAATGGTCATGGAGCAAATCCTCCAGCAGTCGCTTGGCCATTGCCTTGCCGCGCGGCCCCACCTCGCCCTCCGGGCCCACGCAGGAGGGGCAGCCGTTCGGGCAGTCGCAGTCGTTCACCAGCGTCAGGGCGTGGGTGAGCAGGATATCCCGCATCCGGAACGCCTTTTCCGCCAGGCCCACGCCGCCGGGGCAGTTGTCGTACAGGATCAGCGTCGGCTTTTCCGTCCAGGGGTTTTTCACCTGGTAGCTGACCGCGATGTCCCGGGGCGAGCACATCAAATATAATGGAGACAGAATCCGAAGAAGGTTCGCGATGCCCAGCATTCCGCTCTGCAAATCGTCCTTTTCGTATTGTTCGGCGATTTCGTCCGGCACCGTGCGCCACATGGCGGTGGTGTGCATTTCGGTTTCGGGCAGACGCACCGGGCCAAAGCCCACGTTTTCGTTGGTGTCAAACTTCATCTTTTTGAAGATCTTCACCAGCGCCACCACCTTCACCTCGCCCAGCGCCGCGCCGTTTTCTTCTTTTTCAATGTCCAGCAGGCTCAAGGAAACGTTCAGATCGGCGTCGGTGTAGTAGTCCACGTTCACCCTGCGGATGAAGGCTTTGCAGGCGTCAAAGTCCAGTTCGTCCACCTGGTAGGTCTGGCCCTCGTGCAGATAGATGGCGTTGGGATGCAGCAGCATCGGCGCGGTGAACCTGTCCATTTCGCCCACGATGCGGGGATGAGCCGGATCGGTGATATCGTTGATGAGGAAGTTTTCGGTCATTGCCGTGCGCAGGCTCATTTCGCTGGCGGGGAAGTCCTCGGCCATCCAGTGGTAGGTGTCGCCGACCTTGCGCAGGATATTGCTTTCCTCCAGATAGGACAGCATCTCGTCCCCGCCCGCCGCGTTGCCCAGGGTTTCGCCTTCCTTGAAGGGCAGTTCATAGGCGGCGCACTTGAAGTGGCTCAGCAGGATATACAGGTTGTCCGGGTTCAGCAGGGCGTTTTCGGCGGGCTGGGTGAAGAAGTAGTCCGGGTGGGTGACGATAAACTGGTCAAGGGCCCCCGACGACGCGACCATGAACGTGGCGCTGACCCCGTGCCGCCGCCCGGCGCGGCCCGACTGCTGCCAGGTGCTGGCGATGGTGCCGGGATAACCGCAGAGCACGCAGGCTTCCAAAGCGCCAATGTCGATGCCCAGCTCCAGGGCGTTGGTACTTACCACCGCCTGGATATTGCCGTTCCGCAAACCCTGTTCGATCTCCCGGCGTTCCGTGGGCAGATAGCCGCCCCGATACCCGCGCACCTTGCCGCTGTTGCCGATGGGGTCGGACACCAGTTCTTTGAGCTGCCGTGTCATGACCTCCACCTGCAAGCGGCTCTTGGCGAACACGATGCTCTGTACGCCGTTATGCACCAGCATGGAAGCGATTTTCCGCGTTTCTGGCAGCACGCCCCTGCGGATGCCAAGCTGCCGGTTGACCACCGGCGGGTTGTAGAAAATATAATGCTTTTCCCCGGCGGGCGCGCCGTTATTGTCGATCAGGCGCACGGGCCGCCCAATCAGGGTTTCGGCCAATTCCTGCGGGTTCTGGATGGTGGCGCTGCACAGGATGAACTGTGGATGGCTGCCGTAAAATTCGCACAGGCGCAATAAACGCCGTAATACGTTCGCCAGGTTGCTGCCGAACACGCCGCGGTAGGTGTGGATTTCGTCCACGACGATATACTTCAAATTCTCAAACAGCTTCACCCATTTGGTGTGCTGGGGCAGGATGCCGCTGTGGAGCATGTCCGGGTTGGTGACCACCACGTGCCCCGCCTGCCTGACAGCCCGGCGGGCGGCGGCGGGGGTGTCGCCGTCGTAGGTGAAGGTTTTAATGTCCGCGCCCAGCAGTTCGATCAGTTCGTACAACTCCGCCACCTGGTCGGCGGAAAGGGCTTTCGTGGGGAACAGATACAGTGCCCGGGCGTCGGGATTCTTTAAGATTTCCGCCAGCACGGGCAGGTTATAGCACAGCGTTTTGCCGGACGCGGTCGGCGTGACCACCACGTAGTCCACGCCCTGCTGGGACGCGGCGAAGCACTCCGCCTGGTGGGTGTACAATTGCTGCACGCCGTGCTTCGCCAGGGCGCTTGGCAGACGCGGGTCAACGCCCTCCGGCCAGGGGGCGTATCGCGCGGCTCTGGGCGGCACCGTGCGCCAGGCCGTCACGTTTTCCATGAAAAAAGGGTCCTGTTTCAGTTTATCCAATAGCTGCGGTAAGTTCACGGCGTTCACCAGCTTTCAAAAAAGACAATCGTCAAAAGTTCATCTGTTCCCCGGCGGTGTGAAATGAATGTCCCGGGCCAGCGTGCTTTCTGAAAACACGCGGCGGGCGGCGTCGGCGTACTCGTCCACCGTCGTGGACTTTTTCAGCGCGCGGCGGGCAGGGGCGGGGCAGTCCACTGCCTGCGTCAGATAATACATCACGCCGTGCATCCGTCCGATCACGGCCTTTTCCGGCCACCATTTCAGGTATTCGCGGTACAGCCGGTCATGGAATAAGCGAAGGGATTCCAGCGTCAGCGGTTCGCCACCCTGGGCTTCCTGGGCCAGCGCGGGGTTCACGGCCAGGCCGCGGCCCAGCATGAGAGAAAACTTTTCCATCTCCCGGCACTCGGAAGCGCGGAACAGGTCGCCGTTATAGACGACGGGAAACGGCGCTTTCGCCGCTGCCTCGAAAAAGAAATCCCGGTGCGGCACGCCGGAGTACGCCTCCCGCCACGTCCGGGGATGCAAAATCCATTCGTGGATGGGATAGCACAGGAACAAGTCGAGCAACCGCGGCCATTCGTCGGGAGAAAAGTACCCGCACCGCGTTTTGAGCGACACGGGCAATGGAGACTTGGAATATACTTCATCCAGAAACCGCGACAGCGTTTCGGGGGCTTTGAGCATCGCCGCGCCCTTGCCCTTGGCGGTCACAGTGCCGGAGGGGCAGCCGAGGTTCAGGTTCACTTCCGTGTAGCCCGCGTCCCGGAGCAGCTTCGCCATTTCCAGGAACAGGCCCGCGTCCTTGCACAGCACCTGCGGCACGGCGGGCATCCCGGCGTTTTCACGGGGGTCGATGTCCGCCTGCTGGCGGCTGGTAAAGGACAGCGACGTGGACGGGCTGACGAAGGGCATGAAGTATTTTTCCACCCCGCCGAAGGTCGCGCGGTGCACCCGGCGGTAGATGGCGTCGGTCAGGCCCTCGAGGGGGGCGTAGTAGATGCGCATGGGTTTGTCTCCTGGGGGGATTAGGGAGTAGAGAGTAGGCATTAGGCATTAGGCAATAGGCAATAGGCATTAGGCAATAGGGAGTAGGGAATAGGGATTAGAGAATAGGCAATAGGCAATAGGCATTAGGCAATAGGCATTAGGCATTAGGGAATAGGGATTAGGGAGTAGGGAATGATGGTTTAGCAGTTATGTCATCCCGAGCGGAGTGGAGCGATAGCGGAACGGAGTCGAGGGACCTGGGAGAGGCATATTCAACCAGGCAGCTTGATACCCGGCTTTCAGGTCCCTCCACTCCGCTGCGGCTCTCGCCTCCGCTTCGGTCGGGATGACAATAATAGATTGGTTACTGCGAGCCATTCCGCAGCCCCTACTGCCTATTGCCTAATGCCTAATCCCTATTGCCTAATGCCTATTGCCTAATGCCTATTGCCTATTCCCTGCTCCCTTCTCCCTCCCATCAATACTTCATCACCAGTTTGACCGCTTTCACGACGGTGCCGTACAGGGGAAACTCCAGCGTTTTTTTCGCGTCCTGGAGCATTTTGCGGATGGGGATTTGCTGGGGGCAGTGGGTTTCGCATTTGCCGCACTGGACGCAGTTGCCCGCGCCGGTGGAGTTTTTGCGCAGGGCGGTGCACATAAAGTATTCCCGCAGTCCGGAGAATTTGTTATCAATGAATACGCGGTTGTACGCGGCGAACACACCGGGAATATCCACATGCTGGGGGCAAGGCATACAGTAGCGGCATCCGGTGCAGCCGACCTTCATCCGGGCGTTGATGGCCTCGGACACTTTTTTCAGCAGCGCGCGGTCGCTGTCTGAAAACTCCCCGGCCCGGCTTTCATCGGCGGCGCGGAGGTTCTCGTTCAGCATCTCCATGGAGTTCATGCCGGACAGCACGCACGTTACCTCCGGCTGGTTCCACAGCCAGCGGAACGCCCACTCGGCGGGGCTGCGTTTCGTGGGGTACTGTTCAAAGGCTTTCACCGCTTCAGCAGGCAGGTTGTTCGCCAGCCTGCCGCCGCGCAGCGGCTCCATAATCACGACGGGCAGGCCCTTCCGCGCGGCGTAATGCAGCCCGGTCGACCCGGCCTGGGAATGCTCGTCCATGTAGTTGTACTGAATCTGGCAGAAATCCCAGTCGTAGGCGTCGATCAGCTGGCAGAACATGTCCGAGTTGCCGTGGTAGGAAAAGCCCACCTGGCGGATCGCGCCGGTTTTTTTCTTTTCCTCCAGCCAGTCCTGCACGCCGAGGTCCTTTAACCGCTGCCAGGTTTTCGCGTCGGTCAGCATGTGCATGAGGTAATAATCCACATGGTCGGTTTGCAGGCGCTTTAACTGCTCCTGGAAATACTTCTCCATGCTGTCGGCGTTTTTCACCAGGTAATGGGGCAGCTTGGTGGCGATGTTGATTTTGTCCCGCGCGTTGTTGCGGCGCAAAATCTCGCCCAGCGCCGCCTCGGAACCGCTGTACACATACGCCGTGTCGAAATAATTCACGCCGCCCGCGATGGCGGCCATGATTTCCTTTTCGGCTTTGTCCAGGTCGACGCGGCCCGCCTTGGTGGTAAAGCGCATACAGCCGTAGCCCAAAACGGAGATGGGGTTCCCGTATCTGTCCTTCCGGTATTGCATAGAAAACTCCTTTTGTATCTGTTCAGTCGTATTTAGAAGCAGCAAAGTTCTAAGTTTCAAGTTCTAAGTTCCAAGTTATTAGCTTGTTATAATTGGCACATATATTTACCGTTTACACTATGCAGGACGAAATATCTTAGAACTTTGAACTCTCTTGACCGCGACTGAACAGTTACCTCATTATTTAGAAGGCGGTTGCGGTGCGGATGCAGGTGGAATAACGGGTTTTCAGGATTTCAAAGGCCCGGTCAGCGGCTTGCTCCGTTTCATACGCGCCGAACACCACCGAGCCGGAGCCGGTCATCTGCGCGAAAGCCGCGCCGGATTGGTACAGCGCCGCCTTCGCTTCCGCGATCTGCGGCCGCAGGGGGATGGACGCGCTCTCCAGCACGTTTCCGGCGAAGGCTTTCAGCGAATGCAGATTTCCTTCCGCCAAAGCCCGCGCCGCTTTTTCCGTGTCGGGCGGGGCGATGCTGGCCTGGTGGTAGGCGGTGAACACTTCTTTGGTGGACAGCGCTTCGCAGGGCTGAATGAGCACCAGTGGAAACACGCGGCTTTGAATGGAGGAGAGGATTTCCCCGATGCCCTGGGCGCGGCGCGGCGCGTCATGCAGGCAAAAGGGCACGTCGGCCCCGAGCCGCACGCCGATTTGGCAGAGCCGTTCCAAATCATAACCAAGCTGCCAGAACGCGGTCAAGCCTTTCAAAGCCGCCGCCGCGTCGGCGCTGCCGCCGCCCAGGCCCGCGCCCATGGGAATGCGCTTGGTGAGGGTAATCGCTGCGCCGGAGGAAATCCCTGCTTCGGTTTGCAGCATCTTCGCCGCCCGGAGAATCAGGTTATCGCCGTTTGCCGACAATCCATCCGCGCCGTCGATTTTCAAAGACAATCCATCCGAGGGCTCAATCAAAAGCGTGTCGTGCAGCGCGAGCGGCTGCATGAGCATGTCCAGCAAATGGTAGCCGTCCGGTCGCCTGCCGACCACGTTGAGCGTCCAGTTAATTTTCGCCCGCGCCTGAATTTCCATGGCTGCCTCCCGGATCGGTTCCCTTTTCCAGGGTGAATTCAAATTCCGCGCCGCCCTCGCCGGAGATGAGACGGATTTGCTGCTTATGGCGCTCCATGATGCGCTTGCAGATAGCCAGGCCCAGGCCGGTGCCCTTGCCGACGGTGTGCGCCTTGTCCACCTTGTAGAACCGGTCGAAGATGTAGGGCGCGTCCTCCGCCGGAATGCCCATGCCGTTGTCCTTCACCCGCATGGCGACGTGACCGCCCTCAGACTTGGTGGCGAGCGTCACCGTGCCGCCGCTGGGCGTATACTTGACAGCGTTATCCAGCAGGTTGATGATCACCTGCTGAATCTGGTCGGCGTCGGCATAGACGAAGCAGGAATCGTTTTCAAAGCGCACGTCGATTTCCAGGTTTTTGTCCTCGATCTGCGTCATGCGGGAAATGAGCACGCGCCGGGTCATTTCGTTCAGGTCAAAGTGGCTGAAGGCCAGGTTGGTTTCCTCGTTTTCCATGCGCGACAGGTTCAGAAGGTTGTTGATCAGCTTGGCTAATCGCTGCGTTTCATCCACCACCACCTGCAAATACTGCCCGTGCATTTCCGGCGGGATCGTGCCGTCCAGCATCCCTTGGGCAAAGCCCTTGATGGAGGTGACGGGGGAGCGCAGCTCGTGGGAAACGTTCGCCACAAAGTCCCTGCGGCTCTGCTCCAGGGTGGAAAGCTGGGCGGCCATCTGGTTAAAGGAGCGGGAGAGCTCCACGATTTCCTTGCCGCCCTCCTCCGGCGCTTTGGCCTCAAAGTCGCCCATGGCCATTCTTCCGGCGGCCCTGGCCATGGCGGTCAGGGGCCGCGTTATCTGCTGCGCCACAAAGAACACCACGGCCGCTGAGAACAGGAACACACCGATGGCGGCCAGCGCGGTCTGCCAGATCATGTCCTGGTACACGGCGTGCACGGTCTGCGCGGCGGTCTGGATGAGCACATAGCCCATCACGGTGTTCTGGGAGGCGTTGAGCGAATTGTTCTGCACCCAGGGCACCATGACGGTGAAGAAGGGGCCTTCGTCGCTCTGCGTCTGTTTCACGATCTCCTGGCCCTGCAAGGCCAGATCCATGTATTCACTCAAATCGCTTGCGGACGGCGCGGACTTCTGGGTGTCCTCCCGCAGATGATCCTGCAAATAATAGATGTAATACTTCCCGGTTCGGTCCACCACCATGGTATACGCGCCGTACTCGTCGTAAATGCGCTTGGATTTCCAGTTGATGTACTCCTCCACCGCGCTGGTCTGGGTTGATTTGGACAGGGAATCCATGGACAGGCGGCTGGCCAGGTAGCTGATATCGCGGGCCTGGGTTTTCAGGGCGTCCATGCGGGCGCGGATGCTGTTGTTTTTCTGATTCGTGTAGGCCAGGGCGGAAAGCACCGCGACGCAGACCAGGATCACGCTCAGAGACACGATCAGCAGCCGGGAAAACATACTGAGGCTGCGCATAAAGTTACTTCACCTCGAACTTGTAGCCAACGCCCCACACGGTGCGAATCTGCCAGCCAAGCGTTTCGCTGTCCTGCAATTTTTCCCGCAGGCGCTTGATGTGCACGTCCACGGTGCGGCTGTCGCCAAAGAAGTCAAAGCCCCACACCTGTTCCAAAAGCTGCTCGCGGGTGAACACGCGGTTCTGGTGGGACGCCAGGAAATACAGCACTTCCAACTCCTTGGGCGGCATATCCAGCAGCTTTCCCTGGTAATACACCTCATATTTTTCCAGGCTGATGGACAGGCCGGGGAAGGACAATATGTCCTTTTCCGTTTCGCTGGGGCCCGCGCGGCGCAGCACGGCCTTCACCCGCGCCACCAGTTCCTTGCCCTCGAAGGGCTTGGTGATGTAGTCGTCGGCTCCCAGTTCCAGGCCCAGCACCTTATCAAACGTTTCATCCTTGGCGGAGAGCATGATGATGGGAATGCTGCTGGTCTGCCGGATGGCGCGGCACACCTGCCAGCCGTCCATGCCGGGCAGCATGATATCCAGCAGCATCAGGCTCGGCGGGTTTTTCTGGAACGCGGCCACCGCGTCGTCCCCGCGCGTTTCCACATTGACTTCATAGCCTTCTTTTTCCAGGTACAGCTTCACCAGCTGCGCGATGTTCGGATCGTCGTCCACGACCAGGATGGTCTGCTTGTCCTTCATAATTATAATCCCCCTTTGATTCAGGAGTGTAATCGAATGAGGAGTTAGGAGATAGGAGAGAGGAGCTATAAAGCGCTTTCAATAAGTCTAAGCCCAACTTGCTGTAAATGTTTTGACTATATAACTCCTAACTTTTAACTCCTCTCTCCTATCTCTTATTTCAGTTCCACCACCGTAACCCCCTCTTCCCCCTCGCCGTACTTGCCCCGGCGGAAGGATTTGACGTGGGGGTAGGTTTTCAGGTGTTTCTGGATGCCCTCCCGCAGGATGCCGGTGCCTTTGCCGTGTACGATGGTCACTTCATGCAGTCCGGCCAGGGTGGCTTCGTCCAAATACTGCTCCACTTCCTCGATGGCTTCGTCCAGCGCCATCCCGCGCACGTCGCAGGACAGCGGCACGGAGCGCATCCCCGTCTGTACGGAGACGGAGGACACTTTCTTTTTCGGCTTTTCCTCCTGCACCAGGCGAAGCTGGCTCAGATGCGCTTTCAGCTTCATAATGCCCGCCTGCAATTGCACCTCGCCCTTGGCGTCGGGCAGGGAAAGCACGGTGCCCTTGGTGTTCAGGTGGGTGATTTCCACGGTGTCGCCGATTTTCAGCGTCTTGGGCGGTTCGGCGAAATTGCCGGTGGGTGTTTTCAATCCTTCGCTCAGGCTGTCGATGCCCTGCTCCAAACGCTTTTTCAGCGCGTTCACTTCGTGGTCGGGCGCGGAGCCCGCCTTCTTCATCTTCTTTAAATCGTACAGGATGGATTCGGAATCGCGCCGCGCCTTTTCCACAATGCGGCGGGCTTCCTCCTTGGCCTTGCGGGTGGAGGCGTCGCGCTTTTCCTCCATGTCCCTGTACAGCTTTTCCGCCTCGTTGCGCAATCGCACCGTTTCGGCCCGCGCTTCCTCGGCCAATTGCCGTTCCTTTTCCGCGATCTGGCGGTGGTATTCCGCGTTGGCGATCACGTCCTCAAAGCGGATGGTATCGTGGGAGAGCAAATCCTTGGCTTCCTCGATCAAATATTCCGGCAGGCCCAGGCGGCGGCTGATTTCAAAGGCGTTAGATTTGCCCGGCACGCCGATGGACAGGCGGTAGGTGGGCCGCAGGGTGGCAACGTCAAATTCCACGCTGGCGTTCTCCACACCCTTGGTGGACAGGGCGTAGGCTTTCAGTTCGCTGTAATGGGTCGTCGCCGCCGTGCGGGTTTTGATTTTGAGCAGCGCGTTTAAAATCACCTGGGCCAGCGCCGCGCCCTCGGTGGGGTCGGTGCCCGCGCCCAGTTCGTCGAACAGCACCAGGTCGCGGGGCGTCACCTTGTTCATGATGGACACGATGTTGTTCATGTGGGAGGAGAAGGTGGACAGGCTTTGTTCGATGGACTGCTCGTCGCCAATGTCCGCGTACACTTCCTCGAAGGTGGAAAGCTCGGTGCCCAATGCTCCCGGAATGTGCAGACCGCTCTGGGCCATCAGGGTCATGAGGCCCAGGGTTTTGAGCGTGACGGTCTTGCCGCCGGTGTTGGGGCCGGTGATGATGAGGGAGGTAAACTCCTGCCCCAGCCACAGGGAGCAGGGCACCACTGTATCCCGGGGGATCAGCGGATGGCGGACGCGCACCAGGTTGATGACACCGTTTTCGTTCATCTTGGGCCGCACGCAGTCCATCTCCCGGCTCAGCATCCCCTTGGCGAACACGAAATCGAGATGGGCCAGAATGGCAAGGTTTTGGGTAATCAGGTCGGCGCTATCCGCCACCTGATGGGAGAAGGCGGCCAGGATGCGTTCGATTTCGTCCCGCTCCTTCATGTTCCATTCCTTGAGTTCATTGCCCATCTCCACCACGGCCATGGGCTCGATGAACAGGGTCGCCCCTGTGGCGGACTGGTCGTGCACCAGGCCCGGCACGTTGCCCCGGGCTTCGGCTTTGACCGGCAGCACATACCGTCCGTTGCGCACGGTGACGATGGATTCCATGAGGTACTTGGAATATCCCGCGCCGTGGGCCATGGCGTTCAGCTTTTCCCGGATGCGGTCGTTCACCTGGCGGATGTGCCGCCGGATGTCCAGCAAGGCGGGGGAGGCGTGGTCGGAGATTTCCTCTTCACTCAGAATCGCTTCGGTAATGTCCGTTTCGAGTTGGCGCAAAGGCTGGAGGCGGGACGCGGCGGCGGTGATGATGGGCGTGTTTTCCTTGTCCGTCACCAGGGCGCTCCGGGCCGCGCGGGCGGCGCGAAGCGTTTCCGCCACCTGCAAAAGCGCGCGCGGATTCAGCGTGGAGCCCTTCTCGGCCAGGGACACGTATTCCGTCACGTCGTTAAAGGTAATCAAAGGATTGCCGCCCACATACGCCAGCGTGGCGACGGCTTCTTCCGTTTCGTCCAAAGCGCGGTTGATTTCGTTAAACTCGTCCAGGGGCTTTAATTCCCGGCACAGCGTTTTCCCGGAATCCGACAGGGCATACCCCGCCAGCATTTCCCGGATCTTCGTAAATTCCAGCACCCGTAAGGCGCGGCTGTTCATAAACAATCCCCCCCAAAAAATGAATCAGTCTCGTTATCGGTTCAGGCGTCGTCTATGGAAAACTTCAAGTTAGTAACGTTGAGAGTACAGAGTTCAGAGTACAGAGTTCAGAGAGTATAGATAACAACATCGAATTGCACAACTGGTTGACTAAATCATGTACTTTGCACTCTGTACTCTGCACTTTCCTTATTGACTTTAAGTCTCCTACAATGAACCGACTATCTTTATAATACTCCGTCCAAAAACCGTCCCGCTGTTCCGCGAATGGGCAAGGGTTTTGGCGCTTCATTTCGCAGCAGCGCGGCGTAATGCTTCGTGATTTGAATGCGCTCCTCCGGCGTTTCATCCGTAAATGTGAGCAGCCAGGAAAGTGGCGGCAGGTTTTTCAGATACTCCGCCAAATGCAGCGGCCTGTCCGCCAGCAGTTCGATTTGGCAGCCCTCCGGCAGGCGCAGGGGAAACAGCGGGTACTCCGCTTTCATCCGGTCAGTAAGCGCCGTACCCATCGCGCCTTTGCCCTGGCTGCAAAGCTCGCACTGTTCCCGGCCTGTTTGCAGCTTCATCGACGTGCGCATGGGGCAGTGGTTCAGCAGCATCAGGCGGGTGCGCCCGTAGACCGGCAGGATCAGTTCGCAAATATCCCTTGGAATGTCCGCCATTTCCTTTTGCGAAAGCTCGCGGCTCAGGGTCACGCTTGCGCAGCCCAGATGGGAGAGCATTTTGACCGCTTCCCCGTTCATCACCGGGACGCCCTCGCCCGCCATTTTTCCGGGAGAATCAACGGACAACTGGTTCGGGCTGGACAGGCAGACCGGGAGACGCTTCTTCCTTGATACGTTTTCCAGCCATTTCTGGGTTTCCTCGCCGCATTGGCTGGGCAGGCACAGGCGAACCTTGCCGGAAAGAAACGCCTCGGTTTCAAGCGTTGGCAGCAGCTTTTCTTCCCGGAAATCCTGGGGCAGAAACAGCGCTTGTTCCGCGCCCGCCTGTAACAGCGCAGGAATCTCTTCCGCGTTCTGTGTTTTCACCAACAGCCGGGGCGCGGGAATGTCCCTGCGCGGCGCGTCAAACGCGGCTTTGGGCGGAGCGCTTCGCGGATGGGCGGCGACGCGGGCCTGGGCCAATTGCTCCAGCGCGTCCCGCCGCAGGGCGTTCAGCGCGGAAGCGGGCACGAACGCGCCAGCCGTTTTGACGGTCAAGTTCTGTAAGACGAACGTCGTGCCGCCGGTTTTCTCCAATGACCTGCGCGCGGCGGTTTCATCCAGCGCTTTTTTCTGCGCGGGCTGGACGGTTTCTCCGGTCACGGATACCGCGCTTTCCCCGTCCGTCGCCCGCAAGGAAAGCGGCTTGCCGGGATACGCGGACAGAACGGCGTCGAAGGGAATCGGGTTTGCCGTCAGGTCAGCGCCGTTTTCAAAGGTAGCGCGGGCGGCGGCAAGCTGGCTTTCATCCTCTGTGCGGCGCGCTTCCGCGCCGATATTCACCTTGTCCCGCAATCGTAACGCGGCAGTTTGTCCGGCGGGGACTTCCGGCCCGGAATAGCGGATTTCCTGGGCGTCGATTTCCAGCCCGTCGCCGTTGTGGAGCGGACGAATCAGCGGAACATCGCACAGCAGCGCGCCGCCCTTTGAATACACCTTTTTCACTTTTCCCATCGGAACGCCGACCGGCGTCACCCGCGTGGGGTCGATGATGGCCGCGTCGCGGCCGAAGCCGGGATAGCCCATCGTGAACCCGCCCCGGGAAAAAATCTGGGTCAGGGCTTCCTTTTCTTCTTTTTCAGCAGGTTCAAAGCGATTTTCTAAAATGGCATCCAAAGCATTGCGATATGCCCGCGTGACCACCGCCACATATTCCGGGCGCTTTAACCGTCCCTCGATTTTGAAGGAATACACGCCCGCGTCCGCCATCTGCTGTAATTCATCCCGGGCGCACAAATCCCTGGGGGAGAGCCACGCGCCGTTCTTTCCCTGATAGGTATACGGCAGTCGGCAGGGCTGGGCGCACCGCCCCCGGTTGCCGCTGCGGCCCCCGATCATGGAGGAAAACAGGCATTGTCCCGAGCAGGACACGCACAGCGCGCCATGGCAGAACGCCTCGATTTCCAGCCCCGCTTCGGCGGCTTTGCGGATTTCACCCAGACCACATTCCCTGGCCAGCACCGCGCGGCTTGCGCCCAGGGCTTTCAGCAGTTGAACGCCGGAAGCGTTGTGAATCGCCATCTGGGTACTGGCGTGGACGGGCAGTTCCGGGTATTCCTCCCGGCAGATTTTGAGCACGCCCAAATCCTGCACCAGCGCCGCGTCCGCCCCCAGATGCGACAACAAGGAAAGGGTGTGCCGGACGCTGTCCAGCTCCCTTTCCTTGATCAGAATGTTGACGGTGACATATATTTTTTTCCGCCGCAGATGGCAATAAGCGAGCGCTTCCCTGAGCGCTTCATCGTCAAACCCGGCGCTGGCACGCGCCCCGAAGGACGCCGCGCCCAGATACACCGCGTCGGCCCCGTTGGCGACGGCGGCTTTCAGCGCGTCCATGCTGCCCGCGGGTGAGAGCAGTTCAAGCGGTCGATTCATCGGCATGGTTTTCTTCCTGCTTCTGCTGCTTCAAAGCCTGCCGCGCTTCCAGCAGTTCCCTGCGCAGCCGGGTGTTGTCGTCCTGGGCGGAAATCAATTCGTCCGCGATGGACAGCGCGGCGATGATCGCCGCCGATTCCCGGCTCACGAAGCTGGAGGAAGCGGTTTCGGCGATCCGCCTGTCCACATACACGCCCATCCGGCGCACGTGCTCGGGCGCGTCGGCGCTGGTGATGGTGTAATCCTTCCCGGCGATGCGGAGGGTGTAGGTGCGTTCACGCTTTGGCAGCATCATAATTGATTAAAGGGATAATAGTTCCCCTGCGTATCCACGCGGATGGAGGCGATGCGCTGGGGCTCCAGCGGCTTATCCATCGCGTCGCGGCGGACGCTGACGATCTTGTCCGCGTACTCCATCCCTTCCAGCACCTTGCCGAACGCGGCGTAAGCGCCGTCCAGGTGGGGGGAATTGCTGGTCATGATGAAGAACTGGCTGCCGGCGGAATCGGGGTGCATGGCGCGGGCCATGCTCAGCACGCCGTAGGTGTGCTTGAGGGGATTGTTGACGCCGTTCTGGGCGAACTCGCCCTTGATGGAATAGCCGGGCCCGCCGGTGCCGGTGCCCTTGGGGCAGCCGCCCTGGATCATGAAGCCGGGGATGACGCGGTGGAAAATCAGGCCGTCATAAAAGCCGCTGTTCGCCAGGGACGCAAAATTGCCCACGGACTGGGGGGCGATTTCGGGATATAATTCGCCCTTCATTTCGCCGCCGTTTTCCAGTTTGATTACAAAGGTAGGATGAAAAACTTCGCTCATCGCTGCATTCCTCCAAATATGGTTGATCGGGCCGCATGGCGAAAACGCCATTCTGTCCTTTTATCATACCGCCTTTTGGCAGATTTGTCAAATCCGGCCGGAACTGCCGGGGGGAGTTCAGCCCGTGACGTGCCCGGAGTGGGCTTCCTTTTTCTGGGCGTACATGCGTTTGTCCGCCTCGTCCAGCAGGGCCTTGACCGTGGTGTCGCCGATTTCCGGGGTGTAGGCGCAGCCCAGGGAGATACTCACGTTCTTCTGCTTTTCCGTTTCCTTGAACTTGTGGATCATCTGCTCGATGCGCTCCGGCTCGCAGTTCTTCACCACGGCGGCGAACTCGTCCCCGCCGAAGCGGAAGCAGTCCTCGCCGAAGCAGGAGGAAATGCACTCCGCCGCCGTGCGGATGAGGATGTCCCCGGCCAGGTGGCCTTGGGTGTCGTTGGTCTGCTTGAGGAAGTTGATGTCAAACAGCAGCATGGCCACGGAATAGCCGCTTTCGCCGGATTCCAGCATGTACTGCTCGAACCGGTAGCGGTTGGGCAGGTTGGTGAGCGCGTCGGTTTCGGCGGCGGAGCGCAGGATGCTGTCCAGCGCGTCGCGGCGCTTGAGCAGGGTGTTGTAGGCAATCGCCAGCAGGCGCACTTCGCGCAGGCCCTTTTTTTCGTCCAGCGACCGGTTGGCGCTGATCAGCTTCACGAAGTCTGCCAGGGGGTAGATGATCTGCCGGTACAGGGTAATGAACGTCGCGGTCAGGATCACCATAATCAGGATTGTGGTCGCCCAGAGAACCGAGCGCAGAATGCTGACGCGCTTTGCGCTGCTGGCGGCGGCGATGTTGGAATCGGCGCGGATCACCTCCACGCAGGCGTTCACGTTCTGGGACACGGACTGCTTGTGCAGCGCGTACACCGAGCCCATGATGAGCACTTTCGCGGAGGCGACCTTCTCCTCATCCGTCAGCGCTTCCTCTTCCTCTGACAACGCGGGGATCGGGATGCCGCTCAGGTAGTCCGCTTTGGGCAGCGGATACACGGACGTGACCAGCGCCAGCGCGTGCAACTGCGAATCCACCATCATCATCGCGCTGTCCGCGGCGGTAGAGAGCAGGGCCAGGGCTTCCTCGCTCACATCATAATGCGCGAACCGCTCCATCACCTGGTTTCCCCGGCGCGGTATCTTCAGTTCGTTCGCGTAAGCCGCCAGGGGAAACGCGTTCACTTCGCCGGTCTCCGTGAGCGGCATGAGCACAAAATTGCTCGACGTTTCAGACATCAGACTGGAGCCCGCCAGCAGCGACGTGGCGTCGTTCATGTATTCCCCGGATTTTTGCATGATGGAGGACAACTGGCTGCTGGAGGTGTTGATCATGAAAATGGTGATGATGATCGTAATATGCAGAATGGAAAGCAGCGCGATGAGCGGCGGAACCAGGGTGTGCACCGATACGCTGCCGGCCGTCCTGTCCTGCTTTGCTTCTATCATTCGTTTCCCCCTCTTTCTTCTGCGTGCCGTTCCCGCGGCGCGCCGGGAAGATGGCGCGTGGGCTGGCCGGATGATGAAAACACCTGCCCACAATATACAGTATAGCATAAAAAGATGAATTTGAAAATATAGAATTTATGAATGAAAACGCCGGGGCTCAAAGCCCCGGCTACGGACGAAATATTTCCTACTGGGTCAGAAAGCGGTTGGCTTCCGTCAGGATGTTTTTGCGGCTGGGAAACTCCAATGTTTCGAGCGCTTTTTCATAGGGAAGCAGGAGGACGGCTTTCACTTCCTGATCCCGCGGGCAGGGGGTCTGGCCCGAATACTCCGCCAGGAAATACATCACCTTCTTGTACGCGTCCGGCCTGCCCTCCCGGATGAGGGGGTATTCGTCTCCGGTTTGGAAGCCGTCCACGAAAGAAACAGTCAGCCCGGTTTCCTCCCAAATCTCGCGCAGGGCGGTTTGCTTTTCGGTTTCGTCCCCCTCCATATGCCCTTTGGGAAAGCCGTGGTATCCGTTTGATTCTTCGACAATGGCATACAGGATTTCTTCCCCTTCGCGGGTGAACACCACCGCGCCGCAGCTTCTTTCCAGGGTCATGTCGCCGCCTCCGTTTTCAGGTGCCGGTTCAGGAACAGGCCGATCTGCTGGTTGGAGGCTTTGCTTTCCTCAAAGCCGAACGCCTGGAATACGTGGCACATCCCCTCCCAGCGCACCATGTGCGCGTCCACGCCGTCCCGCAGCATGGCCCGCTCCAGCATTTCCGAATCGCTGAGCAGGATTTCATGGGTGCCGCAGTGGATGAGCGTGGGCGGGAAGCCGGAAAAATCCGCGTATACGGGCGATATTTCCGGGCTGGCCAGGCGTTCCCTGCCGCCCGCGAACTGGATGGCGCTCTGCATCAGTTCCTCCGCGTTCAGCGTGGCGTCGATTTCTTTCAGGGTTTCAAAGCTCTCGCCGGTCTGCAATAAATCCACCCAGGGGGAGAGCAGCGCCAGCGCGGCGGGAAGCGCTTTCCCTTCCGCCCGGAGCCGCAGGGTCAGGGCCAAGGCCAGGTTGCCGCCCGCGCTTTCGCCCACCAGGGCGATCTTTTTCGGGGAGTATCCCGCGTCAAGCAGCCATTGGTACGCCCGATAAGCGTCCTCCAACTGCGCGGGGTAAGGATGCTGCGGAGCCAGGCGATAAGAAAACGTCAGCGCCCGAACGCCCGCTTCGGCGGCGATGGGGGAGATGAGCGCCCGGCTTTGCAACAGCCCGCCGGATACATACGCGCCGCCGTGCATATGCAGGATGGCCGCGTCGTCGATTTGCATTTCCTTGGGGAGAATCATCACGGCGGGCATATCCAGCCCGTCCGCCAGCTTGGCGGTGGTGCCCGCGACCCGCATCTTTGCCACCCTGTCGGCGGGCGCGTCAATTTTCATGAGCATTCCGTTGCTCACGTTGCTTGCCAGCTTTTTGTGGGCGCGGATCAAATCCAGCACATCCTGGCTTTTCCGGGTCGGCATGGGCATCCCCTTTCCGTTATTTCAATACGTTCGTTCTGTTCAGCGTTTCCTGCACCGCGCCGAAATACCGCTCCACCTCGGCGTCGCTGAGCTTCATGTGCTTTTGCAAAAGGCCCACGATCTTGACCGGACGCATCCGGGCGTAGTATTTCACCGCGTCCACGTTCTGCCGCCAGGCTTTGATCGTAAAGTGCGGCCAGCGCTCCAGGTGGCGCGGCAGGAGCGTTTCGATCGTTTCCTCCCACGGCGCAAAGCGTGCCTCCACATACGGCCACTGGAACGATAAATCCAGCACCTCCGCAAAGCGGGTCAGGAACTTCGCCTTCATCTCCGGCACGTTCAGCAGCGCGGCCAGCGGCTCATGGCGGAAACCCTGCACCTTGTCGGTGACTTTCTTGATGTAGTAATTCATCGGCCCGGATTCCATCGACAGGAACCCAGCTTCCACGTCGAACAGCAGATACTTCCATTTCCCGCCCGGCACGCGGTACACGCGCACGTTGGTGAAGTCGTTGTTGCCGATGATGATTTCAAAGGCGGCGTGGGTGAACAGGCTGTCGATATCCAGATTGTCCAGCACGTACTGCAAATTCTCCGGGCTGTTCAAATCCTTCGTTTTGCAGAAATCGCACAGCGCCAGCCAGTCCTCGTTGCTGCCGTTGTTAACGAACTCGTCCCGCCCGGTGCGGGCCAGGATGTCGATGTTGTCAATGTCGTCCTCGTCGGTCACGCCTTCCCACTGGGCCACGAAGTATTTGTTGATCTTCTCCCGCAGGTTGTAATGCCCCCAGTATTGGCCGTTGATATAGACCTCAATCGCCAGCGCGTCCTGATAGATGATGTTCAGGGGCTCCGCCAGGGAGGAAATCACCGGGTCGCGCAGGCGGGTGGAAAAGGCGTCGGAGTTGGCCGAGCGGAGGAGCAGGGATTTGTAGCTGTCGTAATCCCGGTTCGGAAAGGGATTGAAGTAAAAGCGGTCAGCGCCGTAAGCCTTCCGGGCAAAGATGGCGATGGACTTCTGGGCGTTCTGCCGCGCGGAATGGCCCGCGGTGGTGAAGGTGCCCAGCTGGTTGATTTCGCTCTCGCCGTTCAGGTTGAAGTATTCCACGTTCATGGGGTATTCCCAGTCGTGTTCGTAGTTGGGGTAGTTGGCGTTTGAGCCCTTGACCAGCAGGCCGGTTTTCTGGTTGAACAGGTACTTGTCGTCCGTCACCAGGGAAATGACGGGCACCGGCTGCTCCAATCCAATGAAATACGAAGCGGACACCGTTTCGGAGGGCACCTGGTTTTCCCCGAACGCCCGCACGCGGAGCACGGTTGTTTTGCTGAAGGTGAGGCCCTCCGCGGGAAAGGCTTTGGATTTCTCCGTCGGCGTGGAGCCGTCCAGCGTATAGCGCAGGTTCACGCCATCGGCAGTGACCGTCACGGCGTCCGCGTAAAACCCGCCGGGCGTGGTGATCGCCGGAAGCTCGGCGCGGGAGGGATAGCCTGTCTTGCTGTTCTTCTTTCCCGGCGTGGCTTCGCTGAAATACAGGTATTCGCCGCCGCCCTCCGGGATGCCCCAGGACACGTTGCCGTACTGGGCGGGAATCGCCACGGAGGCGATCGGCGTTTCCCCGTCCTTGTCGGTCAGGTACACGTCGTCGCCCGACGCGGAGATTTTAAAATTGGCGTAGTAGGTGCCGTTTTTGCCGGGGCTGAGTTCTTCCCCGGTGCAGTAGACGAGGATATAGGCCCCCGCTTTGATCGTGGTATTCTTCGGAAACGCCCACTTTGTCGGCTTCTTTTTGCTGTCGGACAGATAGCAGCCGCTCAAATCCACCGTCTTTTTCCCGGTGTTGTGCAGTTCCACCCAGTCGTAGGCTTCGCCGTTGGTATATACGCCGTTGGACGCCATCACTTCGCTGATCTCGATTTCCGCCAAGGCGGGAAACGCGAACAGAAGCAGCAGCGCAAGGCAAGGCAAAAGTTTCTTCACCAGTCCGTATCTCCTTTTACATGTTTCCCCGGCGCAGTTCGCTGGCCACGGTGTCCAGCATCCGCGAAAGCAGCGCCCGGTATTCCGTGAGGGCGTTGTAAGCGCCGTCCTGGCTCAGCACGCCGCGCTTCAAATCCGACGGCAGCAGGCCCGCCTCGTCGTCGTCCAAGTCCTGCCGCCAGTCCGGGCTTCCGTAATAGCGGCTCAGTTTGCCAACGTCCGCCCGGATTTTGCTGGCCTTGTCCAAGGCGTCGGAAAGGGCCCGGTTTGTTTCCGTCAGCTCGTCCAGGATTTTTTCCATCCTCGTGACGCGGCTGATCTGCTTTTCTTTCTTGTTCATGGGAAACGCTCCTTTCCCGGCTGTCGCCGTCAGAAGAAAGCGCTTTGCTTTTTCTTCTTTTTCTCCGGGTCGATGAACTCGACCTCCATCCGGTCAAAGGGCACGTCCTCCACGAAGTGTTCTTTCACGAACCGCGCCTGGGAGAACTGCTCCCAATCCCGCTCGTGCTTGGGCAGGATGAGCGGGCGGCTCACGTCCAGCTTGTGGCACGCGGCGTCCAGCGCCTCCTGCCATTCGCTGTAGGCGCATTCCACCGTGGTATCCTTTTCAATGTGCGTTTTGCGCATCAGGCGCACCCAGATTCCGGCTGCCATCCGTCCATCCCTCCCTGCTTTCGTTTCCACGCTTCTATTATGGCACAGTTTCCGGGGGATTGCAAGATGGGGGACGAGGGAGTAGGGAATAGGGAGTAGGGACGAGGAAATAGGGACGAGGGAAGAGGGGGTAGGGTACTTATATGCGAACGTTTTCGCAAAATGAAAAAAGTCAGAGTACAGAGTTCAGAGATTTTAGCGTCCAATAACACGGACAGCTTTTTCGCAATCTATATTCTCTGTACTCTGCACTCTGTTCTCTTCCGGTTTATCCGGGTTAGGGAAGAGGGATTGATTCCCAAATTTGATTGACTATTGCCATAGATTGGCTTTTCTGGTATAATGGAATTGGTGAAAAGGGTTTTGCGTTTTTGCGCATGGGCCCGCTGACGGATTCTCAAACAAATGAGACGGTTGATCAATAACATAAAACAGGTGAAACGAAAGTCATGAACTCGCTGAGAACAAAAACGATGCTGCTTACGGTCGGCGCGGTCATTATCACGGTAACGGTGCTGACGATCATTGTCGCGTTCGCCATCAAGGATTTGGGCGACAGCAGTTCCAACCAGATCCTGCGGCTGCTTTGCGAAACGGGCCAAAGGAACCTGAACGCTTATTTTGAAAGCGTGGAGCAGTCGGTTGAATCAGTGTCCAGCTATGCCGAGGCCGACCTGGAAAACACCCCGCTGGACGAACTGGAAAGCCATCTGAACCGGGCGCGGAAGGTGTTTGAAAAGACGGCGAACAATACCTCCGGCGTGCTCACGTATTACTATCGCATCGACCCCGCGGCGTCCAGCGCCTCCAAGGGCTTCTGGTACGTCAACCTGGACGGGGAGGGCTTCCGGGAGCATGAGGTGACGGATATTACCCTCTACGATACGGACGACCAGTCCGCGCTGGTGTGGTTCACCGTGCCCAAAGCGACGGGCCGTTCCATCTGGCTGCCGCCCTACAACACGGAAAACCTGGATAAGTACGTGCTGTCCTACAACGTGCCGCTCTACAAGGACGGCTTGTTCATCGGCGTGATCGGCATTGAAATCGACTATACCACCATGACCGACGTGGTGGACTCCATCTCGCTCTACGAAAACGGCTACGCCTTTATCAACGACGCCGAGGGGAACATCATCTACCATCCCCACGTCGACGCAAGGACGCTCGCGGCAGGGGAAGGCCCGGAGGCCCCCCGCGGCCTGCTCAGCGACAGCACCTATATCCGCTATTATTTCAACGACGTGGAAAAGCAGGCGGTGTGGCTGCCGCTGGACAACGGGATGCGGCTGAACGTGACGGTGCCCATTTCCGAAATCAGCGCGGGCTGGCACAAACTGATCAACGAAATCGTGGCCGTTTCCTGCGTGCTGCTGCTGGTGTTCGTGGTGGGCGGCATCCGCTTTGCCGAGCAGATCACCAAGCCGCTCAAGGAGCTCACCACCGCCGCCTTCCAGGTCAACGGCGGCAATTTCGACGTGAAGCTGGACTACGACAGGAACGACGAAGTGGGCCTGCTGACCCGCACGTTCAATCAGCTGATTTCCCACCTCAAGCACTACATCGGCGACCTGAGCAGCCTGGCCTACGCCGACGCGCTGACCTCCGTGCACAACAAGGGCGCGTATGACATCTATATCCGGGATTTGCAGGCCGAGCTGCTGGCCGCCAACGGCGATGTGTCCTTCGGCGTGGGCGTGTTTGACTGCGACAACCTGAAGCGGATCAACGATGAATTCGGCCACGACAAGGGGGATATTTACCTCAAAACCGCCAGCCGCCTCATCTGCCGCGTGTTCCAGCACAGCCCCGTGTTCCGCACCGGCGGGGACGAATTCGCCGTGGTGCTGCGCGGGGAGGACTTTGAGAACCGGGAAGCGCTCCTTCAGCAGTTTGAGGAAAAGAGCAGGGAAAGCTGCGCGGCCGGAACCGCCGCCTGGGAACAGGCCCGCGTGGCGGTCGGCGTCGCGGTGTACGATTCCGCCGTCGACCAATCCGCGGCC
>CADAKE010000012.1 GCA_902788445.1 uncultured Eubacteriales bacterium | reverse complement strand
GCTTCGCATCCGGGAAGGCGTCCGAAGGACGCCGGGCCAGAAACACAACGCGGTCAAGCGGAATATCCGCGTTCCTCCATGTATCAGCGGGAACCAACACGAATTATACGCGCAACTCAATTCCGCAGCCGGAGTCCAGAGGCCGAAGGCCTTTGGTGCAGGTGCACGAGGGCCGCATAGGCCCTCGCTCCGGTTATCATGCATCATGCGATAGTTGAATAGTAATGGAACAAAATGTATTTTCATTGTTCCCCGTTGGGAAAACCATTGACAGAAAGAACAAAATCTGATATAAAAAAGGCAACCGCAGATGAAGAGTAAGTAGGTGCGGATAACCGCTCAAAGAGAGTCGCCGATGGTGAGAGTGCGGCAGGGGTTTCCGGATTGAATGGACTTCAGAGGGCGAACAGAAAGGGGTAGGTTCCCCGAGTACGCGAGACGGAGAAGGCGCTCCGTTATCAAACGTCGGCATATGATGGTATGCGCAGAGAGGGCGTTGAGAAAACGCCAAGCCGGGTGGCACCGCAGGAGATTTCATCCTGTCCCAGCAAGCAATTGCAGGGACAGGTTTTTTATTTGCAAAAGGAGATTCAGGATGAAAGGAAAGATCGTGGTATTAGGCGCCGGGCACGTGGGCTCCCACGTGGCGCGGGCGCTGGCGGGCGGGCAGATTGGCAGCGAAATCGTGCTGGTGGATCTGCTGCCGGAAAAGGCGGCGGCGCAGGCGATGGATATAGCGGACGCTTTCACCTATCCTTTCGTGCCGGTCACGGTGCGGACGGGCGATTACGGCGACTGCGCGGACGCGGACGTGATCGTTTCCGCCATCGGGAAGCCACGGGAACCGGGCCAGACGCGGCTGGATCTGCTGGGCGATTCCGTGCGGATGATTCACGTGCTGGCCCGGGATTTACGGAAAGCCGGGCTCGGCGGCCCGGTAATCAGCATCACCAATCCTTGCGATATCGCGGCGGACTGCCTGCGCAAGGAACTGAACCTTGACCGCTCCCGGGTGTTCGGAACGGGAACGCTGCTGGACACCGCCCGCCTGATCCGCACGCTGTCCGAACAGACGGGCTGCCCGAGGAACAAGATCAATGCCTGCGTGATGGGCGAGCACGGCGATTCCTCCATAATTCCCTTCTCCGCCGTGCGCATCGCGGGGAAAGCGCCGCGGGATGTGGCGGGGTTCAACGCGGAAGACGCACTGCGACGCACCCACGAAATCGGGATGGACATCATCAACGGCAAAGGCTCCACCGAGTTTGGCATCGGCCAGGCCACGGCTTTCCTGGTGCAAAACATCCTGACGGACAGCAAAGCGGTGCTTCCCCTCTCCCCCTTGCTGAAGGGAGAATACGGCTTGACGGGCATCCACTGCGGCGTGCCCTGCATGATCGGCAGGCAGGGGATCGTACAAATCATCGAACTGCCGATCACCGAGGAAGAACAGCAGGCGCTGAACAGAAGCGCAAGCGTGATTGAAAAGCATATCCGGCTGGCGGACGAAATACGGGCCAGCCTGTGATAGAAAACTAAAATGATGATTTAGGAGGAAAAAACCATGAAACGTACTGTGATCCGTTCCCTGATGACCCTGGCCCTGTCTTTGATCCTGGTGGCCGCCCTGTCCGTTTCCGCGCTGGCGGAGCCCATCCGGGTCGCCGTGGTGCAGCCCCTCACCCACACCTCCCTGAACCAGATTCGGGACACCATTGTCGCTGAGCTTGAATCCTCCGGCGTGGAGTTTGAAATCGTCACCCGCAACGCGGAAGGCAACTCCAGCGCCCTGTCCACCATCCTGGAAAACGTGAAGATGGACGGCGTGGATATCCTGGTGCCCATCGCCACCAACACCGCCCAGAGCGCCAAGGTGGTGTATGAGGACAGCGGCATCCCGGTCGTGTTCGCGGCGGTGTCCGACCCCGTGGCGGCGGGCCTGACGGGCGACGACTGCGGCTTTATCACCGGCGTGTCCAACAACATCCCCGCCGCCGAAATCGTGCGGCTGATCTCCGACTTCCAGCCCGCCTACCAGAAGATCGGCTTCCTGTACACCTCCTCCGAAACCAACTCCGTGTCCACCATCAACGCGGCGAAAGCTTACTGCGACGCGAACAATATCGCCTATGAAGAAGTGTCCATCGCCAACCTGTCCGAACTGCAAACCGCCGTGGAAACCTTGATCTCCAAGGGCGTGGACGCGCTCTACACCGGCAACGACAACTCCATCGCTTCCGCCATGAGCACCTACATCGACGCGGCCTATGAATACGGCATCCCCGTCTACTGCGGCGCGGACTCCATGGTCGCGGACGGCGGCTTCGCCACCATCGGCGTGGACTATGTGCAATTGGGCAAGCAGGTGGCGCAGATCGTGGTGCGCTTGGCGAACGGCGAACAGCCCGAGGATATTCCCTACGAAACGCTCAGCGAATACGCCAAGTTCGTGAACCTCCAGGCGGCGGAGCGCATCGGCATGGAAATCGACGGCGAGATTTTAGCTTCCTACAGCGTGCTGGTGGAAGCCGACGGCACCAGCCACTTTGGCGAATAAGCCTGACCCGTTTTCCTGCCCGCGCGGACAAAAGCCTCCGCGCGGGCGCTTCCTGCTGAAACTGTAAAAACGAAGGGGATTCTATGAACATCCTGAGCCTGCTGATTTCCGCCCTGAGCCAGGGCATGATCTACGCGCCGATGGCGCTGGGCGTGTATATTGCGTTCCGCATCCTGAACACGCCCGACCTGACCATCGACGGCAGCTTTGTGGCCGGCATGTGCGTCTGCGCGGTGGTCACCATCGCGGGGCATCCGTATCTGGCGCTGCTGTGCGGAATGGCGGTCGGCGCGCTGGCCGGGCTGCTGACCGGCTTGATGCAGACCCAGCTGCGCATCAACCCGATCCTCTCCGGCATCCTGACCATGACGGGCCTGTACACCATCAACTTCATGGTGCTGGGCGGGCAATCCAACCTGTACCTCCAGCGCACCGCCGTCAACTCCGCTGGCGCGGAAACGCAGGTAGCCAGCGATACGCTGTATAAAACCTTCCGCGCGTTCCTGGTGGAATTGACCGGCAACAAGCGGCTGGACAACAACCTGAGCGTGCTGATCATCACTGCGGTGATCGTGGCCGTCGTGGCGGCGGTTCTCGCGGTGTTTTTCCACACGCGCACCGGCATGGCAATCCGCGCCACGGGCGACAACGAGGAAATGGTGCGCTCCTCCTCCATCAACGCCGACCGCTCCCGCATTTTCGGCATCATGCTGTCCAACGCCCTGGTGGCGTTCTCCGGCGCGCTGCTCTGCGAACAGCAGCGCTACGCCGACCTGAACTTCGGCAACGGGATGCTGGTGGTCGGGCTGGCGTCGGTCATCATTGGCCAAGTGTTCTTCGGCAAGCGGAGCGTCACCCTCGGCATCATCTCCGCCGTCGTCGGCTCCCTCATCTACCGCATCATCCTGCAAGCCGCGTACAAGATCGACATGCCAAGCTACGCGGTCAAGCTGCTGTCGGCGGTGATCGTGGTGATCGCGCTGACGCTGCCGCTGCTCAAGCGGCTCGTCACCGAGCGCCGCGCCAACAGGGAGGAGGAGACGGAAGCATGAGCGGACTTTCTTTGATCGGACTCAAAAAGGTGTTTGAAAAAGGCACGCCCAACGCCAAGCTGGCTTTGGATCAGGTGAACCTGGAGGTCGCCTCCGGCGATTTTATCACGGTGCTGGGCTCCAACGGCGCGGGTAAATCCACGCTGTTCAACGCCATCCTGGGCAAGTTCCGCCTGGACAGGGGCAAGATCATCCTGGACGGCGAGGACATCACCCGGCTCAAGGACTACAAGCGGGCCTACAACATTGGCTGCCTGTACCAAAATCCCCTGCGCGGCACCGCGCCGAACATGACCATTGAGGAAAATCTGGCCCTGGCCTATACACGGAAGGCCCGGAAATCCTTCTTTGCCGTCAATAAAAAAGACAGCGAATACTTCCGTTCGCTGCTCCGGGAACTGGATTTGGGGCTGGAAGACCGGATGAAAACACAGATGGGCCTGCTCTCCGGCGGGCAGCGCCAGGCCGCGTCCCTGCTCATGGCGACCATCGCGGAACCGAAGCTGCTCCTCCTGGACGAGCACACCGCCGCCCTCGACCCCGCCACGGCGGAAAAGGTGCTCGACCTGACAAAGAAGATCATCGCCAAACGCCAGCTGACCTGCCTGATGATCACGCACAATATGCAGTCCGCTTTGGCGCTTGGCAACCGCACCATCGTGATGGACAGCGGCAGAATCGTGCTGGACGTGAGTGGCGCGGAGCGGGAGCAGTTGACCGTGCCCCAGCTTTTGCAGCGCTTTCGGGAAAACGCGGGCAAAGAGCTCAGCGCCGACAGGATGCTTTTGGGGTAATATCATTTGTATCTGTTCAGTGGCACTTCAAAAGAGCACGATCCATCAGATAGGAGATAGGAGTTAGGAGTTAGAAGATTGATAGCGTCCGATACAAAAGCGCACATGAAAGCAGCCAATAAAAGCATTGTCATTTTTCATCTCCTATCTCCTCTCCCCTAACTCCTCTCTGGAATGATGCTTTTGTACGGTAAGCGACTGAACAATTACGATAATTTTCTTATGACATCTCAAATTGTGAGGCGCATTCAACCATGAACAATCAGCAGAGAAAAGATCAGCCAGCAGAACAACGGCCGGATACGAAAAGGAACGTCCAGAAGCCGTCCCTTACCGACCGCAAATCCGCAATCCTCAAGGAGCGCGCGTGGGCTGACCAGACCGAAGCACCCAACCCGGAGCCCTACGAGGAAACCTACCGGGACGGGAGCCTGAAAAACGAATGCTGGTAAAACAAAACGGCACCGCGGATTACTCTGTGATGCCGTTTATTTTGTTATTGATTCGGTTCCGCGATCATCACCACGTCGCCGAGGCGGCGGCTGCCGTTCTGGGGCGTGGAATGGATTTTCCCGTTAAAGAACATGACCGAGGACTGGCCGCCGTCCAGGTTATACGCCGCCTTACAGCCCAGGCTTTCCATAAACTGGGAAAGCTCCGTCAGCGTCATGCCCTTATTCTTTTTGCCCGGTTCCATCTGGCTGGCCGTTTTCCGTCCGTCCACCTGCACAAAGCAATAGTGTCCCGGCTCATAGTACCCGATCACGGAACGGGGATTCTGAATGCCGATGCTGGACTGGATATCCGGGATGGCATGGCCGTCCTTGTCCAGCAGGGACGGGCCGAACAGGAACGTCTGCCAGATCTCCCCCGCTTCCGCCAGCGCGGCAATCTCCTCATGAACAAGTTCGTCGGCGGGGATTACCGCCATTTCGCCGTTCGTGTACAGCACGCACAGGTCGCGCTTGCGGTTCCTGGTGCGGCGCATGGTTTCGCCGTTCATGATCACCCAGCCCGCGTCCAGGTTCTCCGCGCTGTCGCTGGTCATGGCGAGAATCGCCCCGTGCTGTTCCGCGATCTTGGTGATCTTCGCCGTCCCGTTCCTCCACTTGTTGGCCAGGCCACGCCGGAAGCTGTCCAGGGAACGGACGCGGATATCCGCCACATACACGTCGGTGTTGTACTCCCGCGCGGAGGTAATGTCGATGAACACATTCCCGCTCTGGTAAGAGGAGTTGGTGACGATCGGCTCCTGGCCTTCATCCAGCAGGTACGCGGTGTCGCACAGGCTTTCGCCGGGCGCGGGCTCAAAGTCCGTCCTGCCCGGCGCGCTCAGCGCGATTTCCTTTGGGTCCGGCAGTTCCAGGTCGTCCGGGATATCCAGGTATTCCGCCATCATATACCCCGTGCGCTTCCCGACCTGCACCTTCACCCATTCGCCGTCGATGCCAAGCACCGTCACCTCGGTGCCTTTTTTATACGTGTCCAGCACCTTGGCCGACGCGCTGGGTTCCTTGCGCAGCTTCAGGCTGGTCAGCGTGACAGCTGTGCTGGACGCTTCCGCCGCGGCGTACAGCGTCATAAGCAGGATGGCCAGCCAGACGATCACATGTCTTTTCACAGTATCCCTCCGTTGCCTCCATGGGAAAAACCGGTTTGGCTCCGGAGGCAGGGGTTTCCCCCTGCCTCAAAATTGGAAATCAGTTTTCATTCAATGCTTTCAGCAGCGCGTCCAGCGCAGGGGCGGAATCCGCGCCGCCAAAGCTGAGGAGGCCGCGCAGGGGCATGTAGTTCATCATCGCCAGGCCCATGTCGTCCGAGATGGCTTCCTTCGCCGCGTCGGTGGCGCTGTCGTCCTGGTCAGGCGCAAACGCCGCTTTCCTCTTCTTCATGAAAGGCTCCATCACCGCCCTGGCCTTGGGGTCAGCCATCAAATCCATAAAGATGCTGTCCAGCGTATATTGGACGGGCACCGCCACGGTGGATTCCACCTGTACACATTCCTTGAGCGGCAGGTCGCGGGAGGAAGCGCCGACTTCGATGGTAAAGGCGCCGGTCTCCACATGCCAGTCGTGAATGGTTTCATTCCAATAGGCAAAGCTGCGCTTGTCCAGGGTGAAGGTCACGTCCTTGCTTTCGCCGGGATTCAGCGCCACCTTTTCAAAGCCCTTCAATTCCCGCACGGGACGGATGGGCGTGCTCTCCTGATCGCCCACATAGAGCTGGGCCACGGCCTTGCCGAAGCGCTTGCCGGTGTTGGTCACGGTGACGGTCACGGTCAGGGTATCGGTATCCTTGATTTCCTTCGCGCTGAGCCGCAGGTTGGAGTATTCAAAGGTGGTGTAGCTCAGGCCATGCCCGAAGGGGAACAGCACGTCCATATCCTTCTTGTCATAGTAGCGGTAGCCCACGAACACACCCTCGCGGTACTCGGTACGGTTGCCCTCGCCGCCGTAATACAGATAGGATGGGTTGTCCTGGAGCTTGATCGGGAAGGTTTCCGCCAGGTGGCCGGAGGGGTTCACGTCGCCGAACAGCACCTTCACCGTGGCGTCGCCCACGTTCTGGCCGCCGAGATACGCTTCCAGCACGGCCTTGACCTTTCCGATCCAGGGCATTTCCACGGGGGAGCCGTTGTGCAGCACCACCACGGTGTTGGGGTTGGCGGCGGCCACGGCTTCGATCAGCTTGTTCTGGCAGGCGGGCATCTGCATGTGCGGACGGTCGTAGCCCTCGGACTCGTAGCTGTCCGGCAGGCCCGCGAACACCACGGCGACCTTCGCCGCTTTGGCTGCTTTCACCGCTTCGGCGATCATCTCGTCGGTGGCTTCGTCCTTCGCCACGCTGTAGCCCTGGGCGTAGGCGACGTTCAGGCCCTTCGCCGCTTCCAGGGCGCTGGTGGTTTTGAAGCTGTTGATATGGCTGCTGCCGCCGCCCTGGAACCGGGGCTTTTCGGCGAACTCGCCGATGAAGGCGATGGCGTCCTCCTTGTTCAGGGGCAGGATTTCGTCCTCGTTTTTCAACAGCACCATGCACTCGGACGCGATCTGGCCGGAGAAAGCGTGCTGGGCTTCCTTGTCCCAGGGCGTTTCGGGCTTCGCGTTTTCCTGAGAACGGAAAATGATGTTCAGGATGCGCTCACAGCAGAGGTCAACATACTTTTCGTCCAGCTCGCCCTTCTTTACGGCTTCCACGATCTTGCGGTCGTTGACGCCGCCGGAAGCGGGCATTTCCAGATCGAGGCCTGCGGCCACGCCCTTGACGCGGTTGGAAACCGCGCCCCAATCGCTCATCACATAGCCCTCAAAGCCCCATTCCTTCCGCAGCACGTCGGTGAGCAGCCAGGGGTTTTCGGAGGCGTACACGCCGTTGATGCGATTGTAGGAGCACATGACCGTCCAGGGCTGGGCTTCCTTGACGGAGATTTCAAACGCCGGGAAGTAGATTTCCCGCAGGGTGCGCTCGTCCGCGTCGGAGGAAGAGCTCATGCGGCGATGCTCCTGGTTGTTGGCGGCGAAGTGCTTGATGCTGGTGCCGACCTTGCGGCTCTGCACGCCCTTGATGTAGGACGCGGACATTTTTCCCGCCAGGTAGGGGTCTTCGGAGAAGTACTCAAAGTTGCGGCCGCACAGGGGCGAGCGCTTGATGTTCACGGCGGGGCCCAGCACCACGCTCAGCTTTTCATGCTGGCAGCTGTCGCCGATGGCTTCGCCCATTTTGCCGATCAATTCCTTGTCAAAGGACGCGGCGGTAGCGCAGGCGGCGGGGAAACACACGGCCTTGATGCTGTCGTTGATGCCCAGATGGTCAGCCTCCTCATCCTGCTTGCGCAGGCCGTGCGGGCCGTCGGATACCATGGTGGAGGGGATACCGAGGCGCTCCACCGGCTTGGTGTGCCAGAAGTCCAGGCCGGAGCACAGCCCCGCCTTTTCCTCCAACGTCATTTGGGCGACCAGTGCTTTGATGTCTTTCATGTGAATCTCTCCCTTTCTGTTTTTTATTCTTTGTAGTTGATCATTCATCATTGAAGGAAGGCTGTTGTAGCGAAGTGTGGAGTGTGGAGTTGAAATATGATTTCCATTTTTAAAGATGAAATAGTTGAGTTGGCAAAACGATCTTATAACTCCACACTCCACTCTCCACACTCCACACCCGGTTATCAAGGCGTATCACGGTTCACCTGAACAATGATTGCTCTTTCACTTCCTTGTGAGATTTTTGACCCATTTGTACTTTCTGAACCGCGCCATGACCCAGGGAATTTTGCCCACCTCGTCCAGGCAGGTGCAGGCGTAGACGGCGAGCACAGGCCAGTGGAACACGAAGCCGCCCAGCAGCGCCAGGGGGATGGCGATGCCCCACATGCACACCGCCAGGCTGTACATGTCAAACAGCGTGTCTCCCCCGCCGTCCAGCACGCCGTTGATGGTGACGGTGTTCACACAGCGGCCGATCATGTACACCGCCATAATGACCATCATCCCGGTCAGGTATTGCCGCGCTTCGTCGGTCAATATCACCATGCGGACCACCAGCGGCGTCAGGGCCAGCACCACCGCCGTGGAAGCAAAGCCGATCACATAGGAGATGTTTTTCAGCTTGATGCCGTAGGCCTTGCCCATGTCCAGGCGGCCCGCGCCCAATTCGTTCCCCACCATGATGCCCGCCGCGCTGCCGATGCCGTTGCATACGCAGCAGATCAAATCGCGCACCACCGCCGCCACGGAATTGGCTGCCGCCGCGTCCGCGCCCATGTGGCCCATGATGGCGGTATAGCTCGTAAAGCCCACGCCCCAGAACAAGCCGCCGCCCAGCAGCGGCAGGCACTGCCGCCGGAAATCCGCGCTCAGTTGTTTATTCCGCTCCAGGAAGCGGCTCCAGGCCGGGCGCACATAATCCTTTCCAGCGGATACGCCCAGGCATAGCGCCAACTCCATCACACGGGCCAGGGTCGTTGCCAGCGCCGCGCCCCGGGCCTGCATCTTCGGCGCGCCGAGCAGACCGAAAATAAAGATGGCGTTCAGGATAATATTGATCACGACCGCCGCTGAAGAAATCCACGCGCTGGGCGCCACGTGGTCGGTCACTTTCATGGTGGTCAGGTAACACTGGGAAACGCCGGTAATCAGGTAAGAAACACCCGCGACGCGCAGGTACGCGCTGCCGATGGCGATCAGCGGCCCGTCATGGGTGAAAATGCGCATCAGCAGTTCGGGAACCGCCTCGCAGGCCGTGAAGAACAGCAGCGAAATCAATCCGCAGAAACGCAGCATCCGATTGAACAGGCTTTGGATGGTAGCTGTGTCGCCCTTGCCCCAATACTGCGCGCCCAAAATCGCCCCCGCCGCCGTGGCAGCCGACAGGAACATATTCTGCACGAACTGAATCTGCGTCGCCAGCGACACTGCCGTCATTTCGTCCTGCGCGATGCGGCCCAGCATCAGCGCGTCCCCCGCCGCCACCGCCGCCAGCATCAGGCTTTGCAGCGCAATCGGCAGCGCCAGCTTCCTCAGCCGGTCATAAAACACTTTTTTGTCAATCACAGCCGGTTTGATTTCCAAAGGCATCACCCCTTTTTCATCCGCTGTCGACAGTATACCAGAAGATTCAAATTCCGTAAATGATCTTTTTTGCGCAAAAATGGCTATGCCGCCAAGCACAGCCATCAAAAGCGGTGGGTTGTTCTGTTATGAGGGATGAGGGGATAGGGGTTAGGGAGTAGGGAATAGGGATGATGAGAACCCGTCAAAAGCCTTCCCCTGGCAGGCAATGTAGTCAACAAGAAACCGCAGAGGAAACAGACGCTCCTCTGCGGTGTTATTTATTCCGGCTGGCTCACTTCGCGGGCAAATTCTTTTGCCCGCTGCATGGGCCGGGTATTGCCGGGGTCTGCGGTTTCGTCCAGGTCGGGGATTTCTTTGGGCGGCGTATCCGCAACCACCTCGCCCGCCGCGCTCATGACGGCCATCGCCATGCGCTCTGCGGTGTCGGGCTCGTAGCGCTGGGCCAGCTCCAGCGCCATCTGCTGCCACATGGCCAGCATCTGCCGGGCCAGGCCCTGCTGCTGGATGCTGCGCAGCAGCTCGTCCTTCTTGCTGAAATCCATCATGGAAAGCAGCATCGCGCTCTGCTCGGAAAGCTGGGGATTGAACACGCCCGCGCCGAGCAGCTGCAAGGCCAGTTCGTTCTGGGCCATTTTGCTGTAAGCGTTCTGCTTCTGCGCGCTGACCTGGATATCAAAAACCGGCTTGCGCCAGCCCATATCCAGCCCGGCCAGCGGCGGATTGGGCTGTAAGATGAGGCCGGAATTGTCATAGCGCACGAACTCATACGCCGCGTTTTCGCCCAGGATGCGGAAGGTGCGCGGCACGTCGTAGAACTGCCGGATGCGCTCGATCACCTTTTCCAGGATGCGGCTGTACGCGCGGTAGGTGCCCCGGTTGCTGTCGCGGCTGGTGCGGCCCGCAGCCTCCATCTGCGCGGCGATGCCGCTGGCGGCGGTGACGCCGGAGGTGATGCCGTTGGATACGTCTTGGTTGCCGCAGGTCTGCTTGAGTTCCTCGATCTTATTGTTCAGGTGCTGCACATAGATGCCGTCCAGCGCGTAATGCTGCACCGGCACCATGTCCGTGTCGCTCAGGCCCCCTTCCACCTCGATCACGGGATTGGTGAAGTCCAGGAATTGTTCCAGGTTGATGGCGGAATCCCGGCGGCGGAAGTAGCGGGGAATCGCGCCCGCGCAGGCATTGATGGTGATAGCCTGGTTCAGCAGGTCGATTTCCTCCTGGGTGTCGCGGCCCAGGTCGATGTAGCCCCAGCCTACTGGGCTTTCCTTTTGCGGGAACAGCACGTCCAGCACGAAGGGGTATTCCCCATCCGCGTACCAGCCCTGGCCCTGCATCGCCGGGTCGTCCTCGCTGGCGTAGAGCACGGTATCGCCCACGAATTTGCAGTATTGCAGCAGCCTTTGCCCGCCCACTTCGGTGTGGTAATACCAGTCCACCACCATGGCTTTGTTGGCCCTGCCGGAAGCGTCCTCCGTGCGGTACTGGGGCAGAGCGAAGTCCGATTGCAGGTTGACGTTTTGCAGCTGCGGATAGCGCTGCGCCAGCGTTTCCCGGTCCAGTACGGAAATCAGAAACACGTTGCGGCTCTTTTGAATGTCCTCCACGCCCGGCTCCCAGAAGAGGTTCGCCAGGTCGATGCCGCATACGGTTACATCCCCCAGGCCGTTCAGCTTCCCGCTGTCCCAGTACACGGCGTAGACCGCCGTGCCGTGCTTGTTCTTTTCCCATGCCTGCTTGCTATACACTTCCTCGAAGTGGTTCTGCTCCAGCACCACGGGCAGGATGCTGGTGAGCCTGCGGGCCTCGTCCTCGTCGCCCTGTTCCCGGGGCAGGATGACGGGCTCGGGGTAGGCGTCCATCATGTCGGAATGCTTGCCCATGATCACGTTCACCAGCCATTTGGTGGAGCGCTTCGCCGCGCCGGGATTGCCCTGCTCCAGCATGGTGTCCCAGGCGTGGCCCTTCCACCATTGCTCGTCGGCAACCAGCCGGGCTTCCAGCCGCGCCTTGCCTGCCTTGTACTTTTTCAATGTCTTGCCGGCCTCCAGGATTCTTTCCCGGGTCATGCGTTCATTCATTTTCTTTTCCTCCTCCTGGCAAACATGTTCAGCGGGTCAAAGCCCGCGTCTGCTTTTTGCTGTTCTCTTCTGGGCTGGATGGGATTGTTCATGCAGAAATACCGCCATTCATCCGCCGCGTGATCCTCCTGGCTGCTGTCCAGATCCTCCGATTCGCGCGGGTCATAGCACAGCAGTGGGATGGTGCGGATGAACGCCTGGCAGGTATGGAACACGTACATCATCGGATACCCGTTCTCATCGAAGGCCAGCCGGTAATGGCACTGCATCCAGCCGGGGATGCGGTCGTTGTTCCCTTTTTCAAAATATACGCGATGTTTCACCGCCGCGTCGTAGCGGCTCACGCCGCTCTCCTCCCCCGCCCAGATGCTGGGGTCAGCCACGCCCTGAATCTGCCTGCCTCTCAGCCAGGGGTGCTCCCGCTCCATCCGCGCGATCTCGGAAAAGATTTTGTCGTCCACCCACTTGACGCCCTCGTTCGGCACGTCCTGCCCGTCCTGATCCTTCCGGCAGCCGTACAATTCCAGGATGCGGTACACCACCCCATCGTAGTCCACCGCCCACCAGGCGCAGGAGAAGGGCTTCGCGTAGCCCCAGTCGAAGGAGCGGTAGATTTTCCAGCCCGCGGGCGGGTCGAACGGCGCGATAACATGAGTGAACCTTTTGTCCTGGTAATGGGCCGGGTCGTCGGTAAACTCCTCGAAGAACTGTCCCTCGTAGATGTCCCAGTTGCCATACAGCCAGGCGTCGCGCATCTTGGGCGGCAGGGCTTTCAGCTGCTCGATGTAGTCCGGCTGCTGCCGCATCAGCACCAGATTGTCCGTGACCAGGGACTGGATGAACACATAATCCTCCGGCTTTTCCCCATCCTTGAACCGGCCTTCCTTCAGGCGCTTGATGTACTGGTGCCCTTTCCCGCCGGGGTTGCAGGTCATGTACAGGCGCTTGGGGAAGCTGTTCACTCCGCGCACGCAGGCGGCAATGGTTTTGATTTGATACTCCGTCATCTGGGTCGCCTCGTCGATGCAGATCACGTCGTATTCGTGGCCCTGGATGTTGAGCAGGTCATCGTCCCCGGCGCAGTACATGAACTTGATCGTGCTGCCATTGGGGAAACGGAATTCGTGCTCCGTGCCGTTGTAGCTGGCGAAGCCGTGCAGCAGGGTTTTCAGCGGGTTGATGTGATTCGCCAGCAGTTCCGGATAGCTCCTGCGCATAATCAAAACGCGGATGCCCGGATACTTGCAGCACATCAGCACCGCTTTCCACCGCACCGCCCAGCTTTTTCCCCCGCCCCTGGCCCCGCCGAAGATCACGTACTTCTGCTTCGCCTGGAAGAACATGCGCTGCCGGGGATTGGGCGGGGGCATTTTGAGAGTTAGGAGTGAAGAGTGAGGAGTGAGGAGTTTTTTGTCATCTATATTCATCTCCTATCTCCTCTCTTCTATCTCCTATCTTCCCTGCTGTCATTGCGAAAGTTCCTCCGTCCCCGCGTCCAGCACAATGCCGATGCCGCCCGCCGCCTCCTGCCGTTCCTTGCGTTCCTCCAGGGTTTGCTTGCGGCGCATGAGGGCGATTTTTTCTTCCTCGTCCTTGGCCATGATGCCGGAGAGCATCATCCGCGTTTCCGCCTGTTTGCCGATGGCCGCCACGATGTGGTTCAGGTTATCCGCCCAGGTCTTTTTGTCGGTGAGGATCTCGCTGCCGCCCTCCCCTTCCAGGTACGCGGAAAAGGCTTTCGCCGCCAGGAGCAGCGCCTTTTCCAGTTCGTCCGACGCCTCCAGCAGCTTGCACAGTTCCTTGGCTTTCTTGTTCACCGCCCGGACTGCCGCTTTTTTGAACGCTTCGTTTTCAATGCTTGAGCGTTCCTGATCCCAGTTTTCCTTTTTCCGCCAGGTTTTCAGGGTGGAATAGGGAATGCCCGTTTCCTTTGACAGCGCGGACAGGGAAATCTCTTCCGTTAAATAGCGCTGCTTTGCCGCGCGTTTATCTGCTTCTGCGCACAATACGCTTCACCTCCGGCGTTATTGTTCCAGATCAGCCTCACAAAAGAGAGTCCCCCTTTTCGTCGTCCTCCTCGTAGGTTTTCATAACCGCCTGATACATTTCGCAGTTTTCATACTTGAAGCAGCAGAACAGATTGTAGTGCAGGCTCTTGCCCTTAGGCTTTTCAAAGGTGATCTTCGCCTTGGTGTCCGGAATCAGGCTTTCGCACGCGATGGCCTCCCGGGTATGGAAGGCAAAAAAAGGGCATTTCGCGTCCCGGTCGTTCAGTTTTCCTCGCATGTCTGTATCCCTCGCTTTCAGTCACAAGTTTGATTTGCAAACATTATAATTCGATTATTAAACTTTGTCAATACCATTCGTTTAAAAAATAAACTTATATCAAAACAAAAACCATGGCAGTCCGCCCGCCATGGCTGTTTATCTCTTGCATTCAACCCTGAATCAAATCCTCATAGAACGTGTAGCCATTCTTCCCTTTGCTCTTGGTTTCATACAGCGCCTTGTCGGCGTGCTCGAACAGTTCCTCCGTGTCATGCGCGTTCCGCCCATGGGCGATGCCGACGCTGACCGTGATGGACGGCAGGCCGTCGCCGCCGTCGCTCAGGGCGCGGTTGATCTGCTCGATCCGGCTGATAATCAGTTCCTTCTGTTCCGACGAGGAATGCACCATCAGCACCACGAACTCGTCGCCTCCGATGCGGCAGACAAAATCTTCGGAGCGGAAGCAGCGCTTCATCGTGGAGGCGATTTTCTGCAAAATCTTATCGCCGATTTCGTGGCCGTAGGTATCGTTGACGTTTTTAAAGAAGTCCCCGTCAATGAGCAGCATGATGGTTTTCCAAAGCTCCATCCGGCCCATGAGCACGTTGTATCCAGCGCGGTTATACACGCCGGTCAGCGGGTCGTGCGTGGCCTTATGCACCTCGGCGCGCAGGGTCATCTGCTCGGAGGTGTTGTCCCGGACGCTGAGGAAGGAGCCGGTCAGGCGGCCCAGGTCGTCGATAATCTCGTGTTTCTCCACCACGTAGGTTTTGACCTCGCCGTCCTTCTCGATCTCGTGCTGGCAGGATTCGCAGGAGATGTTTTCCCCGTACAGCTTCTTGAGCCGCACCGACGCCACCTCGAAATCCCCGTTCTCGATCCCGACCAGGTCGATGCCCGGCTGGTTCGCCCAGATGCATTTATCGCTCGCGTCAAAGAAGAACAGCGCTTCCGGCAGGGCGGACGCGATGTGGGACAGCATACTGTCCAGCAGCCGCATGGGGCGGTAATACAGGCAGAAATAGTAAACCAGAAAACCGAACACGCCAAAGCCGATCATCGACCGGTCGATCGGCGTCCGGGAGAAAATATAGAAGGATTCCCACAGCGTGATCGCAACCATCGACACCAGGATCACGGAATACCGCTCGGAGTTGATGCGCGGCGAATTGACCGTCCGCATGAAAAACACCAGGATCACCGCGGCCAGAATGCCATAGTCCACAAACCGGTGGAACGCCTGGCCCGCGTAAGGAACAAGCTGATAATAGGTAAAGCCGTCCGCCGTCACAGCGTCCACACTGAAAGCGTGGCCCCAGATCGGGTTGCAGAGCATCTGAACGGTATCAACGAGCAGAAAGGCGTACACCACGAGCTTCCATTTGTTTCTCTTTTCGGACATCGCGCAGTACGCATACGTGAAGTGAACCAGCGCGCACATCACGCAGTTCATCCCCAGGAAATAAATATAATAACCGATGGTGGACACCGTCTGGTGGCCGGAGATAATGATGATCGCGTTGCCGATCACCGGCGGGATGAGCGCGCAAAGCAGCCCCGTCACATACCGGCCGATGGCCTTATGGGAACGGTGCGCTTTTTTCGCGCAGACGCCCAGCGCAATTATCATCGCTATAAGAACAGCGAAAAACGCAATTCTCACGCTATCACCTCAAAATAAGTGGATACATGCTTGCAGATTTTGAACAAAATGATTATAGCATAGCAATACACTTTTTTCCAGATATCTGAACAAAAAGAAGCATATTTTTTGTTTTTCTCAATCAGGCATTGAAACGTACCCTGATAAACAGGGAAATCGCTTATTGCAATTTTACGACAAAAACAGCTGCAAACCGAGAAAGAATTGCGATCATTGTAGGGGCGGATATCATCCGCCCGAAAGAAACGGATGGCAGCAATCAGCATTTTCATGGCTTGCATGACATTGTTTAGCGCGGGCGGATGATATCCGCCCCTACATACCTGGGATTTCTTGCAGCATACAATCTGTAAGCGATTGCCCTGCCCTGATATAAACGTCCTGCTTGACACGCCGCCGCGCTTGGGGTACAATAGACCTGCGACGGAAGAAGCCCACATTGGTGGGTCGCCTGCCAACGAAAGCTCCCGAGTAGCCGGAACTACCCAGGAGCTTTTTCTTCTGATCGCAGGGAACGGCACGGTGTTTCCCCTGCCGTCACCCCTTCATAACAGATCAGAAAGGACTTGTTTATCATGCAATTGAATCAGCACGTCAAGCTCTCTCCCAAGGTGGAAGCCGCCCTGCGCGAAGGCCGCCCGGTGATCGCGCTGGAGAGCACCATCATTTCCCACGGAATGCCCTATCCGCAGAATGTGGAGACCGCGCTCAAATGTGAGGCCGCGGCGCGGGAGTGCGGCGCGGAGCCCGCCACCATCGCGGTGATCGGCGGCAAGCTGTGCGCTGGCCTGACCGAGGAAGAAATCGACTATCTGGGCCGCGAGGGCACGAAGGTGACCAAGGCGTCCCGGCGCGACCTGCCCATCCTGGTGGCGAGGAAGGCCGACGGCGCCACCACCGTGGCCGCGACCATGATCATCGCCGCCCTGGCGGGCATCAAAATCTTCGCCACCGGCGGCATCGGCGGCGTGCACCGCGGCGCGGAAACCACCATGGACATTTCCGCCGACCTGGAAGAACTGGCCCAGACCCCTGTCGCCGTGATCTGCGCCGGGGCAAAGTCCATCCTGGATTTGGGCCTGACGCTGGAATATCTTGAAACCAAGGGCGTGCCTGTGCTGGGCTACCAGACCAAGGAACTGCCCGCGTTCTACACCCCCCACTCCGGCTTTTCCGTGGATTACCGCGCGGACTCTCCCGCGGAAATCGCGTCCTTCATCCGCGCCCAGCGGGAGATGGCATACCCCGGCGGGATGCTGATCACCAACCCCATCCCCGAAGAATACGCCATGCCCGCCGACGTGATCAACGCCGCCATCGACCAGGCCCTCCGCGAAGCCGACGAACAGCGCGTGAAGGGCAAGGCCATCACCCCCTTCCTGCTGGCCCGCGTCTGCGAACTCACCGGCGGCGATTCCCTGGCCTCCAACATCCAATTGGTCCTCAACAACGTGCGCCTGGCCTCCCGCATCGCCGTGGAACTGGCGAAGTGAGCGTTTCATCTTTCGGGAAACTGATAACACACTTTAAGCCAAGATAGGAGTTAGGAGAGAGGAGATAGAAGATTGATCTTGTTTTTCAAATAAGTCGCAAGTACATAGTCCGTTTGATTGCGTTTATTTATCTCCTATCTTCTATCTCCTCATTCCTATCTTGAGGATTTAAAGGAGCATCGCATGTCCCATCGAATATCCAAAAGCATTTTTGAGCAGTTATACTTTCCGCCCCTCGGGCAGCGTATCATCAAAACGAGCTTCGCGGTGTTTTTGTGCCTGGTGTTTTACCGCCTGCGGGGATACCGCGGGGAAACCATGTCCGCGGAAGCCGCCATCACCGCCATCATCTGTATGCAGCCCTACGTGCAGGACACGAAGGAATACGCCCTGAACCGCCTGTCCGGCACGCTGATCGGCGCGTTCTGGGGGTTCCTCTTCCTGCTGCTGGTGCCGATCTTTCCTGAGATCGGCCGCAACCCCTTCATCCTCTATCCTTTGATGGGCCTGGGCACGCTGATTTCGCTGTACAGCTCCGTGGTCATTCGCAAGCCGGACACCTCCAGCCTGGCGGCGATCGTGTTCGTGTGCGTGGTGATTGCCTATCCGGACATTGAAAACCCGCTCGACCAGGCGTTCCATCGGGTTCTGGACGTGATGGTGGGCATGGGCATCGCCATCGGCGTGAACGTGTTCCGTCTGCCGCGGGTGAAGCAGAAGGACAAGGTATTTTTCGTGCGCACGAGCGACCTGGCCTCCGACCAATTGGCCCGCATTCCCTCCTCGGCGCTGTTCCGCCTGAATTACCTTTATAACGACGGGGCGAAAATCTGCCTCATGTCGGAACACGCGCCCGCCTTCTTCATGTCGCAGATGAGCTCAGTGAACCTGAGCGTGCCCATGATCGTGATGGACGGGGCGGGCATCTATGACCCGAATGAAAACACCTACGTGTCCACCGTGAACCTCGACCCCGATTCCTCCCGCTGGCTGATGAAGCGGCTGGACACGCTGGAAACATCCTATTTTATTTATACGGTACATAAGAACCGCAACTGCATCTATCACCGCGGCAGGCTGACCGACGCGGAAGCCATCGTGTACCAGCGGATGAAGCGCTCCCCCTACCGCCAGTACCTGGACGACGACCATTTTGCCCTGGAGGACGTGGTGTATATCAAGGTGGTGGCGACCGGCGATAAAGCCGCAAAGCTGCAAGCCGCCCTGGGGCCCTCCCTGGCCCACCGCAAGCTGCGGATAGCGATTCGTCCCCAGGCGGGCCTCACGGACGGGAGCAGCCTTTACTTCTACGCTGCAAACGCCGACATAGCCCACGCGCAGGATCGCCTGATGCGCCTGCTGCAAAAGAAGGAGCCGGAGCTGCAGCCCGTGGAAATCTTCTCCAAAAACGGCTACCGCTCCGAGCACGACGCCGCCCACCTGCTGCACACCCTGGGCAACAGCTACGAACCCTTCCGCCCGTTTTTCTGGATCGACCCGGAAAGCGAAAAAGACCCCCGGCGGCTTCGCTGAGGGTCTTCGGCTTTTTTCTGAACAGAATAGACGAGGCTTCTGTTAGGCCCAGATCTCGTGCATGAATTTGGGATACGTGGTGTCGATGATGTTCATGAACCGAAGCATCAATTCCATACAGATGACGCCGCTGGTTTCCTTATTGATGATCGCGTCCGTCTGCAGGTTGACCCATCCGTCCTGATCCATGGTGAATTTGACCCAGCGGTACTCGCAGTTGGATTGATTGATCAGTTCCATGATTTGCAGCCGCTTGTCGATCGGCGCGATAAACAGCTTGAAAATCCGGATCGTGACGGATTTCCCGTCCTGATCGAAAAAGAAATGAAAATCCACCTGTGTGGTTTTTCCCGTCACGCCGCACGCCACGTGCGTTTTTCCGTCCTCCAGGTCATGGGCTTCCTTATATTTCCACTCCTTCTGCCGCAGTTCCTCCAGAAAGCTCTCCGCCGTTTCCACCATGGGTATCTCTCCTTCCGTTCAGGGTGTCGATGCTGTTACTATACCACAGAAACGCCCAATGTACCATCCCTTTTTTCAGCATCAGGAAAAGAAAAAGAGGAAAAAAAGAAACGGCGGTGAAAAAGAAAGAGCGGATTGCCGAAGGAAAGGGAGGCGCAGGCATGACAACGAAGCGCGCAAGGCGGGCTGCCCTGTGGCTGCTGGTGATCGCGGTGGCCGGAGCAATTTTCTTTTTTTCTTCCATGGATGGCCCGGAGTCGATGGAGCTGAGCAGCGGATTTACATATATGTTCATGCGCCTGTTCCATCCGGATTTTGAGCAGCTGCCCCCCGAAGAGCAGGAAGCGATTTACAGCCTGTTCGTGTTCATCGTGCGAAAGGCGGCGCATTTCACGGAATTTGCCGCGCTGGGCCTGTCACTGCGTTTGCTGACGAATGAGTACCGGCTTCGCTGGGCCACGCTGTGGTCGTGGAGCATCGGCACGCTGTACGCCTGCACGGATGAACTGCACCAGTATTTCAAAGGCACCCGCACCCCTTCCCTGCGGGACGTCGGCATCGACAGCGCGGGCGTGCTGTTTGGCGCGCTGTTTGTATTGCTTGTCTTGTTCATGATGGACAGGCGAAAGAAAAAGAAAACGGCGTAAATGAAATGCTCACCCGCGGATTTTGTCGGGTGAGCGTTTTGTTATTTTATCAGCCGTTGCCGGTGGAATAGTCGATCACGCGGATCTCGGGCTTGACCTGGAGCATGAAACCCTTGCCGGAATTGACGTTGTAGGGCGCTTCCAGTTGGACGTAGATTTTGTCATCCAACTTCATGTAGCAGTTAAAATGAAGCTCCTGAAAGTTTTCGCTCTCGCCGGGCTCCAGCTTTTCAGTAAGTTCGATGCAGTAGCGCTTGATGGCGGTCTGTTCTTCTTTTGTCAGCACGTCGTCAATGTTCGGATAGTCTGCCTGATTTTCCATATCATAATCTGTGAAGAAGGGATCGAAGCCATTGTACACCTGCCAGGCTCCGCTGCCGTCCATCGCCATCCAGACGGTCACCTGGTGGAAGTTTTCGTTCTCGCCCTGATAGCCAATGACCAAATAGTTCTGCTTTCCCATTACGCCAACGTCGTGACTCACCTCCCAGGTGATTTCCGGGTCGCTCACATCCACCTGAAAGTCCGGGCCACTGAGAATTTCCTTGGCTTTCTGAATGGCTTCCTCATCGGTTTTGATGGCGTTCTCGCTGGCCATCGCTTCTTCGATGGTCTGTTCCGGGTAGTTAAAGTACTTGTTATTCGGGTCTCCGTTCGTCCAGGGGTCGGGCTGTTCACCATACGCGGCGGTGCCGAAGGCGAAAATCAGCAGCACGGAGGCCAGCAGGGTAAAGGACAGGGCCAACGCCTTCTTCCGCTTGCCGCCCCACAGGATGCCGCCTACGCGGGTTTTCAGCTTGCGGCCCGTCATGCTCATGCCCGTGGCTAAGACGGGCAGGCCGGGGATGGCGCGGCGGGTGACGGACTGAATCAGCGTGCCCGCGTACAGCTTCCGGGCGTCGTCGTCCATGTCCTTTGTCACGTTGTCGTCGCAGCGCAGTTCCCGATCCATGCGGCTCATGGCGGCGGCCGCCCACACCAGCGGATTGAACCAGTGCACCACGCAGCAGATCAGCGTCAGCAGCGTCCAGAAATGGTCTTTGGCTTTGTAATGGCACAGCTCATGGGCCAGCATTTGCTTTGCCTGATCGACGTTCGCCGCCAGCGGCAGGGCGATATAGGGGCGAACCGCGCCCACCAGACATGCGCTGGACAGCGGGTCAACAAAGTATACCGGCAGCGGCTTCACGCCGTACTTTTCGCACAGGCTATTGTAGTATTCCAGCAGTTCCCCTTCCAGTGGGGCGATGCGGTTCTTTGTCAGGTTCCTCTGAAACCGCACGTTCGCAATCACGAACCATCCCGCCACCGCCGCCACGCCGAGGACGTAGACTGCCATCGCCTTCTTGGCCCCGCGGCCGTACTCCAGGTCGCTGCTCATATTCATCAGGATCTGGTAATCCGTTTTTTGCCTGGCTTCGTTAAACAACATGCCGTCCTCGTCGATGTGGGAGCGCAGCGCCTGATAGGACATATCGTCCAGCGCGTCCTGCATACGAATCTTCACCTGGGCGGCGATGGGGCGGATGGCCTCGGGCTGGGTGTTGTAGGGCGTCACGATTTCGTTAATTAAGGGATTCGGAAAGCTCAGCGGGCACAAAAGCCGCACGGCCACCAGCAGCCACGCGAAGCACAGGGCCCTGCTGCCCAGTTGCTTCCGGAAGAATTTCCGCACCGGGATCATCAGCAGAATGGCGATCCCGGCAATGATGTTCGCTTCGATCAGGAAATTGTAAATCACAGCGGTACGCATTTGTAACCCCTCCTATTTCAGTGTGCAGAGTACAGAGTGCAGAGTACAGAGAATGTAGATTGTAATAAACGGTGGAAATGTTTATCATGCACTTGATCTTCTGAACTCTGTACTCTGAACTCTCTCATGTTTGATTATTTGTCGATTGCAGACGCAATCTTGTCCCTGATACAGTTCCTTCCCCGGTGCAGCCGGGAGCGGACGGTGGTGAGCGGCACGCGCATCATTTCCGCGATTTCCCGCATCTTGTATCCCTCGCCGTCATGAAGCCACAGCGTTTGGCGAAGGGCGGCGTTCAGGCTGTCCAGCAATTCCTGGACTTCCAGTGTTTCTTCCGCTGGCTCCTGGTAAAAGCCGTCCATTTCCATCGGCACGAACCGCCCGGTTTTCCGCAGGGATTCAATGCATTGATTGCGCAGGATCGTTTTCAGCCAGGGCGTGAACACATCCTCATTCCGCAGGGTGTCCGCCTTGCGCCAGGCTTTCAGCATCGCGTCCTGTACCGCGTCCTCCGCGTCGAAGTGGTTCTTCATGATGGAAAAGGCCATGCGGTACATCTGCTGCTGGAGCGGAACGGCCCGGTTCAAAAAGCTCGCTTCGTCCATACGCCCCTCACTTTTTCCCGCTCTTGCGCATCATGTCCATCAGGTCGTCCATTTCCTTGAGGGTGATTTCCCCGGAATCCACCAGATGGTTGATGAGCAGCGAGGCTTTGCCGGAAAACACGTGGCTCAGAAACTTTTTCGTTTGCTCCGTGGATGCGTCCTCCTGGGTGAGCAGCGGCGTGTAGCGCTTCACGTCGCCGCTTTCGTCCACCGCCACGGTGCCCTTTTCCTGCATTCTTTTCAGCAGGGTGATCACCGTGTGGCGCGTCCAGCCGGTGGTCGGCTCCAGCGCCTTGGTAATTTCGCTCATGGTGCGGGGCGCGTGATCCCACAGCACCTCCATAATTTTCCATTCCGCCTCTGTGCAGCGATCAGGCATGTTTTTCTCCCTCCCATCGAAATAAGTGGTAGACAGCTGTTTACATATAGTATACATGTGTCTACCCTATTTGTCAACAGGGGGAATTGTAACAACTGCCGGGACACTTTTCGCCCGCAGACAATGCAAAAAACCGCCGGGGATACCGGCGGCAATTGCTTATAAATCTTCTGTTTTATACTGATTATAGCCCTCATAGCGGTAACTGGCGTCGATGCTGTGCATTAGGATCAGCCGGTCGTTCACCCGGTCTGTCAGGGCGGATTGCAGCAGCAGGCGGATTTCCGTGTCTCGGACGGGGCTGCGCTCCATGGCCAGCAGGTAATCCTCCCGGTCGACCCGGCTCCAATCCACCACCCGGCCCAATTCCTGTTTCAGCATACAGTCCAGCCAGATGCGGGTGGCGCGCCCGTTCCCTTCCAGGAAGGGATGGGCAATGTTCATTTCCACGTATTTGGCGATAATCTGCTCATAGGTGTCTTGGGGCATGGCGCTGATTTGCCGTAGCGCGTCGTCCAGATACAGCGCGGAGGCGAAGCGGAAGCTGCCCTTGGCGATATTCAGCTTCCGGGTTTCCCCGGCGAAATCGTAAATATCCTCGAACAGCCAGCGGTGAATCGCCTGCAAACCGGCGTAGGTGCCTACCTCAAAGGTGTCGATCACGCGCTCCTCAAACAGTCGCTTCGCTTTCGTTTTGCTGATGCGTTCTTCCTCGCGCAGAAACGCCAGGCCCGTCAGGCCCAGCCTGTTCGGCAGTTCCATGGGCTTACAGTTCTCCCAGCTCGTCCTGATCCACCATGCGGATGCGGTACTTGTACAGCGCGGCGATGGCCTTGTCGTGGTCGGCCACCTTGAATACCATGTAGGCCCCGCCGGTCTTGCCGCCGAGGAAAGCGTACATGTATTCCACGTTCACCTGGGCTTCGGCCAGCACGGTCAGCACCTTGCTCAGGCCGCCCGGCACGTCGTCCATGGCCACGGCCAGAATGTCGATCACGCTGTTGATGTAGCCCGCGTCTCTGAGCACTGTGGTGGTTTTGAACACGTCGTCCACGATGATGCGGGCGATGCCGAAATCGTTGCTCTCCGCCAGGGAGAAGGCCCGCATGTCGATCTCATTCTGGGCCAGGATTTTGGTTACTTCGGCTAAGAAGCCGGGCTTGTTTTCAAGGAATATGGAAATCTGCTTTACGCTCACTGATTCTTCCTCCTTCTATAAATGGAACCGCTGGGGGCTGCGCGCCCCCAGACCTGCGCCAGGGGGATGATCCCCCTGGACCCACAACCGGCGAAATTACGTCGTTGGATAAAGCAGACTACTCCCGCCTGCTGCGTTGAGGTTACGAAAAGTTAGAGGGCTTCTGGCCCAAGAAAGCCTGGGATAATCCGAGGGGGAAAGCTCGCTTTCCCCTGCGGATTATTCCCTGGCTTTCCCCGGATGCTTTGCATCCGGGGTGGCGTCCAAAGGACGCCGGGCCAGAAGCACAACGACACGAAGCCCGGCTTACACATCCTTCCAAGCAACAGCGGGAACTAAGCTGATTTATCAAGTCATGCAACATCCGCTATTGAGGTCCAGGAGATGAAATCTCCTGGTGCGGGTGCACGAGGGCCGCACAGGCCCTCGCTCCGTCGTTCATTCTTTTAAATCTTCCTTTTATCAATCACGCGAACGGCCTTACCCTCGCTGCGGACGATGGTCTTGGGCGCGACGAGGGAGACCTTGGCGGTGAGGCCGAGCATGGAGCGCAGGCCGTCCACCAGGGCTTTCTGGCGCTGGGCGATTTCGCCCATGTTGTCGGTGAACATTTCGGGGGTCATTTCAACCTGCACGTCGAGCGTGTCGGTGTGGTTCACGCGATCTGGTAGTTGGCGGGATAGCCCATGTTGAGCAGCACGGTTTCGATCTGGCTGGGGAACACGTTCACGCCGCGGATGATGAGCATGTCGTCGCTGCGTCCGCGGGGCTTGCTCATCTTGACGTGGGTGCGCCCACAGGGGCACTTCTCCCGGCTCAGGACGCAGATATCCTTGGTGCGGTAGCGCAGCATGGGGAACGCCTGCTTGGTGATGGCGGTGAACACCAATTCGCCCTGCTGGCCGTCGGGCAGCACTTCGCCGGTGACGGGGTCAATGATCTCGGCAATGAAGTGGTCCTCGTTGATGTGCATCCCGGTCTGGGCGGAACACTCAAAGGACACGCCGGGGCCGGACAATTCGGTCAGCCCGTAAATGTTATACGCCTTGATGCCCAGGGTTTTCTGAATGTCCTGGCGCATTTCCTCGCTCCAGGCTTCCGCGCCGAAGATGCCCGCTTTGAGGGGAATCTGGGCGGGGGTCAGGCCCATTTCCTTCATGGTTTCGCCCAGGTAGGCGGCGTAGGAGGGCGTGCAGCAGAGGATGGTCGCGTTCAGGTCGCGGATGAACATGATCTGCCGCTCGGTGTTGCCGGAGGACATGGGGATGGTGAGGCATCCCACCTTGTGGCTGCCGCCGTTCAGGCCGGGGCCGCCGGTGAACAGGCCGTAGCCGTAGCTGACCTGGCACACGTCCTCATTGGTGCCGCCCGCCGCCACGATGGCGCGGGCACAGCAGTCCTCCCACAGGTCAATGTCCGCCTGGGTGTAGAACGCCACCACGCGCTTGCCGGTGGTGCCGGAGGTGGACTGGATGCGCACGCAGTCCTTGAGCGGCGCGCCCATCAGGCCGTAGGGGTAAGCGTCCCGCAGGTCGGCCTTGCTCAGGAAGGGCAGCTTGTGCAGGTCCTCGGTGCCCTTGATGTCGTCGGGCGTCACGCCCTTTTCTTCCATCTTCTTGCGGTAGTAGGGCACGTTCTCCCACACGCGGCGCACCTGCTTCACCAGGCGCTCGTCCTGCCAGGCCTTGATTTGCTCCCGCGACGCGGTTTCGATTTCCGGTTGATAGTAGCGCTCCGCCATAGATAACCAGCCTCCAATAAAAAATAATAGAAAACGAGGGTTCAGAGGATAGAGAGTGCAGAGTTCAGAGTACAGAGTTCAGAGTGCAGAGATTTTAGCGTCCAATAAGATAGGGAACGTATATTTAGCAATCTATATTCTCTGCACTCTGCACACTCTCTTTTAACTGCCCTGTTCTTCCACGTCCGGATTCAAGCGGGTGATGATTTCCCGCATCGCTCCCCCCGCAGCGTTTTCCAGGATGTTGCGGCGCACGCGGCTGATAGTGGCGCTGCTGGCCCCGGTCTTTTCCTGAATCTCCATGTACACCTGCTCCTGCATCAGCGCGGCGGCCACGTCGTAGCGCTGCTCCATACTGCGCAGCTCGGTGGGCGTGCACAGGTCGTCAAAAAAACGGCAGCATTCGTCCAAGCTCTGAATGGACAGGATGGCCTGATACAGCGCCATGCTGCGCTCCTGCTTCACGGTTTTTGCCATGCGTATTCCCCCTCCTTACAAGAAAAGGCGATGAAATAAGCAAAACAATGCTTCATCCCCTCTCTGATATTTTAACACATTAAAGCGTGTAAGTAAACCCCTTTCCCCGGCGAAATCAAAATTTTTTATTTTTCATTGGGCGGGAAAGAAAGAAACGATTGAAGATTCAGGGGCCGTATGGTATAATGCTCTGCGGAAAAACGCTGGGAAAGAGGGGGAACGGCATTGTCCGCGGAAGACCAGAAATGGGGCAAGGTGGAAAAACGGCAGCAGACAGCGGATCAGGCGAAGCACGTGGTGATCTCGCTGGCCGCGATGATCGTGATGTGCTTTGTGGTTTACATATTCAATATTCCCAACCCGAACATGATTCTCATCACCGGATTGACGGTGTTCACCACCCTGTACGGCTATCCGTCCGGCATCGCCTGCGGGGTGGCGATGCTGATTTATTCGCTCTTCTTCTTTTCCACGGATCATGACATGATCACCTTCACCTCCATGAACCTGCAAAAGATGAGCGTCATCATTCTGGGCGTGATCATGAACGTGGTGTTCATCGGCAACCTGAAAAAGCGGTATCTCGCCGCGCAGGAAAAGCTGCTGGAAATCAACCGCCTGCTCAGGACGGACAACAAGGCCCTGGAAGAAGCGTCCATGGTGGACGCGCTGACCGGCACGCTCAACCGCTACGCCCTGAGCCGGGACTACAGCAATTTTGAAGGCCACAGCGTCCACGTGATGATGCTGGACCTGGACAACTTTAAACAGATCAACGACCGGTTCGGCCACGCCGTGGGCGACTACGCGCTCAAAAAGGTAGGGGAAGCATTGACGGACGTGTTCGGAATGTCGGCCTGCTACCGCTATGGCGGCGATGAATTTCTGGTGATCTGCGCCGGGCTGTCGGAGGATATGTTCCGCGAAAAGCTGGACGCCCTTCGCCGCGCGATGGAGAAGGTGCACCTGGAGCAGGATAACATCCCGCTTCATTTTTCCGCCGGTTATGTGTATGGCGACTGCGACCTGTCCTACGACCTGCGCGTGATGATGCACCACGCCGACAGCGTGCTCTACGAAGCCAAGAAGGTGGGCAAGGCCCAGTACAAGGGCGCAGCCTATTCCCGGAGCTTTGCGGAAAGCATCGAAAAGGATTTCAAGGCCGAAGGGAAACGATATTCTGACTAATCAAAGGGAGGCGTCCGCATGGCTGACGTGATTCTGCTGCCCGGAAAAGAAAAGCGCGTGTACTCAGGGCATCCCTGGGTGTTCCGCAGCGATATTGCCCGCACGAAGGGCGACCCCCAGCCCGGCTGCACCGTGCGCGTGACCGCCAGCAACGGGCGGTTCCTTTGCATGGCGGTTTATAATCCCCATTCCCAGATCGCCCTAAGGATTTTGAGCTATAAAGATGAGCCGATCGACGAAGCGTTCATCCGGGGAAGGGTACATCGCGCGGTGGAGTATCGGCGGCGGTTTGCCGACATGCGCTCCTGCCGCCTGATCTTCGCGGAAAGCGACGGATTGCCCGCCGTGATCGTGGACAGCTTCGGGGACGTGCTGAGCCTGCAATGCCTGTGCCTGGGCATGGAACAATACAAAGAGATGATTTGCGACGCGCTCATGGACGAGGTACACCCCAGCGGCATTTACGAGCGGGGGGACGTGCCGGTGCGCGAGCTGGAGGGGCTTCAGCAGGTGACTGGCGTGCTGCACGGCGAGGTGCCCGACCGCGTGATGATGGAGGAGAACGGGGTCAAATTCTGGGTGGACGTGAAGCAGGGGCAAAAGACCGGCTTCTTCCTCGACCAGAAGGAGAACCGCGCCGCCATCGCGCCGTTCGTGAAAGGCGCGCGGGTGCTGGACTGCTTCACGCACACGGGCTCTTTTGCCCTGCACGCGGCGAAGTTCGGCGCGGCGGACGTGACCGGCGTGGACATTTCCGAGTTTGCCTGTGATTTCGCCCGGGAAAACGCCGCGCTGAACGGCTTTGACAACGTGCGTTTCGTCGCCGCCAATGCCTTTGATTTCCTGAAAGAACAGTGCGCCGCCGGGGAACAATACGACGTGGTGATCCTCGACCCGCCCGCGTTCACCAAAACCCGCGCCGCCCTTGAAGCCGCCGCCCGCGGCTATAAGGAAATCAACCTGCGCGGCATGAAGCTGGTGAAGGACGGCGGGTATCTCGTCACCTGCTCGTGCAGCCAGCATATGCTGCCGGGGCAGTTCAAGGAGGTCATCCTCTCCGCCGCTCGGGACGCGCGGGTGCACCTGTTCCAGGTCGATTACCGCACCCAGGGCCGCGACCATCCCATTCTCCCCGCCGCGCCGGAAACCCAGTATTTGAAATGCGGCATTTTCCGGGTGGACAAAACCTGACGCCGCTGATCCGCAGGGCCCCAACCGGCCCCGCGTTCTTTGTTTTTCGGAGGGAGAATATCAAAAAAGGACGCTTTAAGTCAGGGACGAGGGATTAGGGAATAGGGATTAGTTAGACTACCGTTCCAAAAGCCTTCCTCTGCGAGGGGAAGGCTTTTGGAGGCCAATTTAATAAGGACTATATTTATCTCCTATCTCCTCTCTTCTAACTTCTATCTTGGCGATTTAAAGTGCCCTTCAATTCATGAACAACCGGACAGAAACGGAGCTCATCCCATGAACGTTTTTGACATCATCGGCCCGGTAATGATCGGGCCGTCCAGTTCACACACGGCGGGGGCGGTGCGCCTGGGACGGGTGGCGAACAAGCTGATCGACGGACGGAAGCTAAAGAAAGTTGAGATCACGCTGTCCGGCTCCTTCGCCCAGACGTACAAGGGCCACGGCACCGACCGCGCGCTGCTGGCGGGCATCATGGGCTATCACAGCTACTCCCCGGAGATTCGGGACGCGCTGCATATCGCCAGCGAACGCGGCATCGTGTACGAGTTCATCAAAGAGGATATCAAGGGCGCCCACGCCAACACCGCCCGCATCCACTATTTCCTGGAGGACGGCGGCGAGGGCGTGATGCAGGGCGCGAGCGTCGGCGGCGGGAACATCCTGGTGAACATGATCGACGGGATGAGCGTGGAATTTAACGGCGAAAACAACACCATCCTGGTGATGCACCGGGACAAGCCGGGCGTCATTGCCGCCGTGACGCAGCTCATGCACTGGGAATACGCCGACCTGAACATTTCCAACTTCCACCTCTCCCGCCGGAACAAAGGCGGCGACGCCATCATGACCATCGAGATCGACGGCCAGCCGCCGGAAAACCTGATCCCCGCCATCCGGAACATCCAGCACGTTTCCAACGCCATCCTGATCCGCAGGATCTGACAGAAGGAGGAGAAGCCGATGCTGAAATATGAATCCATCAGTGAACTGGTGCGGGAAGCGGAAAAGCGGCAGGTTACCATCAGCGAACTGGTGCTGAAAGATCAGGCGGAGGCCATGGAAAAAACAGAGTTGGAAGTCTACGAGAAAATGGAAATGGACTTCCAGGTGATGGTCAGTTCCGTCCAGGTGGGCCAGCGGCCCGAGCAGAAATCCATGTCCGGCCTGACCGGCGGGGAAGGCTACAAAATGAAAGCCTACGCCGAGAAAACGGGCGGCGGGCTTTGCGGCCCTTTTCTTTCGCGGGCCATTTCGCGGGCGCTGTCGGTCGCCGGATGTAACGCTTCCATGGGCAGGATCGTCGCCGCGCCGACGGCGGGCAGCTGTGGCATCCTGCCGGGGTGCCTGGTGTCGCTGTGGGAGGATCAGGGGTTTGACCAGAAAGCCATCGTCATGTCCATGTTCACCGCCGGGGCCATCGGCATGGTGATTGCCAGCCGGGCCAGCATCGCGGGCGCCCAGGGCGGGTGCCAGGCGGAATGCGGCAGCGCGGCGGCCATGGCGGCGGCGGCGCTGGTGGAATTGATGGGCGGCACGCCCAGCCAGTGCGCCGACGCTTGCGCCATCGCCATTGCCAACCAATTGGGCCTGGTGTGCGATCCGGTGGCCGGGCTGGTGGAAATTCCGTGCATCAAGCGCAACGTGTCCGGCCTGGTGATTGCCTTTTCCAGCGCCGACCTGGCCCTGGCGGGCATTGAAGCGAAAATTCCGGCGGACGAATGCCTGGACGCCATGCGCAGCGTCGGCGACGCCCTGCCCAACACGCTCAAGGAAACCGCGAAGGGCGGACTGGCCGACACCCCGACCGGACTGCGCCTGCAAAAGCAGGTGTTCGGCGAGCGGCAGGACACATAAAAAACGGCCCGAACAGCGGGCCGTTTCATCATATCAAGAAATCAGAAGCTGGAAATCCCGTGCGCGTTCACCAGCGCGTCCAGCCGGACGCCGGCCTTGCACAGGGGGCAGTCGTGGCTGTCGTGGCTCTCGTAGTCCATCAGGTCGCGCTCCATGTTGAAGATGGACACGATGGGGAAGCCCTCGCAGGAATCCACGGAGGCGTAAATGGCGCTGATGCCCACGGGAATGCCGTTGTAATACCGGATGGCCTCGATGGCAGCTTTGGCGGTGTAGCCCGTGGTGACGGACGCGGCGAGCACCAGCACGTGCTTGCCCACGATCATGGGCGCGGAGTTGTCGCGGAACAAAAGCTGGCTGCCGGAGGTATGCTCGGGCGTGACCACGTAAATGGTGCGGTGGGCGTTCATGTTCATGAAGCCCGCGCGGGTCAGTTCGCTCGCCATGCACGCGCCGATCACCTCAGTTCCGTCCAGGCACAGGATGGTGTCAATGATCGTGGAGGGCTTGAAGGTGGACGCCAGTTCCTGCGCGGCCTCGCGGGCTTCGGACAGGCGGTGCTTGGTCATGGTCAGGTCGATATAATAATTGATGTGGCTGTGGCTGGTGGCAAAGTGTCCCCGCGCCACGCGCAGAGGCAGGTTGGAATTCGAGGTCGGGTATTTGATCAGTTGAATCGCCATGGAATCCACTCCTTCTATGATGATTTTGTATGTTTACGGGCCTTTTCGTTGCTATCATCATACCAGAGAAAACGGTTCCTGTCAAATATGAATCATAAAAAACGATACAGGCAAAGGAGGAACGATTCATGATCCTGTTTATCTGCACAGGCAACACCTGCCGCAGTCCCCTGGCGGCGGCGCTGGCAAAGAGCCGGGGCGTGGACGCGCAGTCGGCGGGCCTCATGGCCTGGCCGGGCAGCCCGGCGACGGATGAAGCCATCCGCGCGGCGGCGCGCCACGGGGGCGACCTCAAGAGCCACCGCGCCCGACCCGTCACGGAAGAACTGCTAAAGCAGGCCGATCAAGTGTGGGTCATGACCCCGGAGCACTGGAGCGCGCTGAACCAGCGCTTTCCGGAATACGCTTATAAAGTTGATGTGCTTGCGCCCGCCATTCCCGACCCCTACGGCGGGGACGACGCGGTGTATGAGCGCTGCGCCGCGCGGCTGATCGAGGCGATGAAAAGGGCTGGGATTTTCAAGGATTAGGTAGATACTGATCAATTCAATCATGTAAATATCTATACAAATTGATTGTAGGGGCGGATATTATCCGCCCGCCTTGTCAAATTGCGTCAAGGCATGGGAATGCAGAGAACGCAAAAAATTGCTTAACGGGCGGATGATATCCGCCCCTACACGGCATGATTCCAACAAATGTATAGATATTTACATGATTGAATTGATCAGTATCTACCTAATCCTTGAAAATCCCCGCCCTTTTCATCGCCTCGATCAGCCGCGCGGCGCAGCGCTCATACACCGCGTCGTCCCCGCCGTAGGGGTCGCGAA
>CADAKE010000011.1 GCA_902788445.1 uncultured Eubacteriales bacterium | reverse complement strand
GCTTGCGTACCTTCCGGGCTTCGGCGTCGTACAGGCTGACGGTGCCAATCACGCCGTTGTCGTGGTGCAGACAGCCGCCCTTTAATTTGACGGTCTTGCCGTTGACGCGCAGGCCGTGCTTCACGTCGGCCTCGACGGTACGGATGCCGAACAGCACCGATTCACTGTCCTCGGTCGGATTCTCTATGGGGACGATGTGGGTTTTGTAGGTGCCTTTTTCCTTGACGGTCGCCTGTAAACGATAGAAGTTTGGTTCGTCAGCGCTCCACAGCTTTGGCGCGTCCACGGTCAGAGTCATGTAAGCAAAGACGACCTCCGCCACCCGATTCTCGGCGCACTCGTTTTTGATTTCGGCGGACACCTGTAAATAGGCCGTTTCCGGTTCGCCGTCGGCTTTATATTCGATCTTTTTCGTATATCCGTGCAGCCCGCCAAAGCCGATGTGCAGCTTGGGGGTATGCACCAATTCCACGCCCCGGAACAGCCCCGCGCCGGAATACCAGCGGGAGTTCGGCTGCATACTGGGATTCACGGTGATGATCACGCGGTTCTTCTGTCCTGCATAAATATAGCGGGTGATATCCGCCTCAAAAGGCGCGTAACCATAATGCTGCAAACAAGCCTTGTCGCCGTTAACCTCCACGGTGATGTTCATCATGGCCCCGTCAAAGCGCAGGAAGATTTGTTCGTTTGCCCAGTCGGCGGGGATGTCAATGTCCTTTTCGTACCAGGCCACGCCCGCGTTATAGTAGCCGCTGGCCGCCTGGGAGGGGGCCTCGGCGTACACGTCGGATTCGATCATATAATCGTGGGGCAGGTTCACCACGCGGCTGCCGAAATCGCCGGACAGCCGGGCGCGCAAATCCAAAGAATCCAGGCCAAAGTGCCATCCCTGATTGATGTTCATGCTGCGCATCGGTTCAAACCATCCTTTCTTTACTGGACATTTCCCAAAGTATAGAACGCGCGGTTCTTCCCTTCCAGCCAGGCGCTTTCGGTGACGGTGAAGGAATCGGTCAGGCGAATGTCCTCGGAAGAAGAACCGACCTGCACTTCAAATTCACCCTTCTCGATCTTCCAGCGCATGTCCTCGTCCAGGAAGGCCATCTGGCTGGGAGAAAGGGGAAAGCCCACTTTCTTTTCTTCGCCAGGAAGCAGCGAAATCCTGGAAAAGCCCTGCAATTCTTTTTGCGGCCGGGTCATGGAGGCGTGCACGTCTTTTACATAAAGCTGTACAATTTCCGTACCCTCGCGTTTTCCGATGTTCTTGACGGTCAGGGAAACAGTGATCGGGGCGAAAGGCGCGGTCTCTTTTTTGTCCAGCGTCAGATTGCTGTATTCAAAGCTGGTATAGCTCAGCCCGTGGCCGAAGCAATAGCGGGGTTTGTGGGGGCAGTCCACATAATCGTTGAAGCCGATGCTGGGGCCCTGGGTCCACATGGAGCCGTTGGGGTGATTGTAATAAACGGGAATCTGGCCCGCCCGCCGGGCGGTGGACAGGGGCATCTTACCGGAGGGGTTCAGCCTGCCCAGCAGCGCGTCGGTGACGGCTTCCGCCGCGTACACGGCGGGGTTCCAGCATTCCAGGATAGCGTCCAGGTTTTCATCCGCCGTATCGCTGGAAATGGGCCGCCCGTCAAAGTGCAGGCCGATCATGGGCTTGCCCAGCTTCTTCGCTTCCCGGATGAAAGCGTCCTGGCAGGGGGGCAGGTTGATGTCCGTGCCGTCCACGCCCTCGCCCATGGTGGCGATGGAGCCGGAGCCGTTCTTGCCGCCCAGGGTGAGAATGATAACATCTGCTTCTTGCGCAATCTTTAATGCTTCGGCGAACAGGCTTTCATCGTCCCCGGCTTTATGATAGCCCTGCGCCCACAGGATGCGGGCGTTCGACATTTCGGCTTTCAGCACGTCTACCAGATTGCGGCAATTTGGCTTTAATTTCAGCAGCACGTCATGGAAGCGTTCGGTCTCGTCGTCCTCCACGTTGGGGGCACGTAGGACACCTGGCTGACTTCGCCGTTGCCCTTCACGCCCGCCATGGAGTTTTTCGCCGCCCGCTGGGCCTCCACCATGGACAGGTGGGTGTAGGCCGCGCCCATGGCGGCGGCTAAAGTGGGGTCCTCACCGTAGGGCTCGCACTGACGGCCGATTTGGGTGATGCCGAAGGCTGCTTCCTGGCGGGACACGGTTTCGCCGATCTTGCGCTCCAATTCAGGATCGAAGGAAGAGCCCCGGGCCACGCCGGAAGGGAAGGTGGTGGTGTCCTGCATGAGCGGCCCGCACAGGCCCTCCATGTGGAACACGGCGGGGATGTGCAGGCGGCTGGCCTCCATCACGATGGTCTGCAATTGCCGCTGCCATGCCGCGATTTCCTCCATGCTGCCGCAGGCGCGGAACTCCAGGGTGCTGATTTGCCCGATGCCGTTTTTAAAGAAGGGGGCCATCCTGTCCTCGTATCCTTTGATAGCGAATACGCCCACCAGCTGGGCCATTTTTTCATCCAGGGTCATTTCCCGCAAAAGCAGTTCCGCCCGCTCCTTCGGCTGCAAAGCGGCGTTTTTATAGTCTTTCATGCGCTTTATCCTCCCATCACTGCATACGGGTGATCAGCAAGGCCAGATTGTCCCGTCCCGGCAGTGTCAATTTTGTTTCTCCGCTGATGTTTTCCGCAATCACTTCCCGCGTCATGTTCCACACGTCGATCAGCTCCGCCCAATAGGTTTTATCCTTGGGCAGGTTCACCGTCTGTTCGCCGTAGCATTGCAGATCGAAATAGGTCAGGTACGCTTCCTCGCCGCAGTGGGCCTCCCAGGCGTGCTCCCCTGCCAGGTGCGCCGTGCGGTCCTGAATGTCCATTCGCCGGATGCTGGCCGCGAACAGCTTCAAAAAGTCCCGCATCCCTTCCGGCACCCTGGACAGCGCCGCCTCAAACGCCTCCGGCTCCATCTGGACGATGGTCCAAATGCCGCCTTCCCTGGGCGTCAGGGGGCCGGGCAGGCTTTCCATGATCTGACGCAGGAAGGCGATGCGGGCGGGGCTTTCGCCCTTTAATTTTCCGCCCTTGCCCCACCAAAGAATATCATCATCCGATAAGAACGTCTCCCCATGGGTGCAGTACCCGCCGCTGGCATAGCACCGCCAGAAGCGGCGCACCATCTCCTGGCCGGAAATGCTGCCCCAGAAATGGGGCAGATTGCCCTCGTAGCAGCACTCGTCAATGACCACGGGCTTGCGATACATCCCAATCCAGCGGGGGATTTCGGAAAGCGCCTTGGTTTGAATGCTGGCGTGAGTCACGTTCTTCCGGCTGAAATCCCAGAAGCACATACAGTTGTGGTTGGACAAAAGATGATGATACGGGTCGTTGTCCGCCACGTATTCCTCGATTTCCTCCCAGTCCGAAAGGGTCTTAAAGTCCATGTTCAGGTCATATTCGTTGGCCAAAGACCACCAGATATAGGGCTTCGCGGAGAAGCGGCGGAGGAGGTAATCCAGGTAGCGCAGGTTATTCTGCCGCGGCATCTTGGCAAAGCCCCAGCGGTCGTAGGGATGGAACAGGATCAAATCCACCTGGATGCCCATTTCCCCAATGCGATCCATGATCATCTCAAACCGCTGCCAGAAAGCGATATTGGGCCTGCCGGTATCCCAGGCACCGTCCGCGTTTTTTTCAAAGGCATAGTACGGCGGCTCATTCTTGTTGTAATCGTAATCCTTGGGGAACACGCACATGCGCACCTTGTTGAAGGGGGCGTTTTTCAGGCTTTCCAAGGTCTGCTCCACCAGCGCGTCCTCCTGGGAGGCCAGGGCGTACACCGTGGTGCCGAAGGGGATGAACAGCTTTCCGTCCTCATATTCAAAATGGGTGTCCACAGCCTTGACCAAGCCGTGCTCATTCTTGGCCGCTTCGCAAACTTCTTCCCCTTCCGCTTCCGCGCAGCCCGTGACCTTCCACTTCCACAGGCCGGGCATTTCCGGCAGGAAGCGCACGATATACCGCCCCTCGCCGTCGTAAAAGCCCTTCACGGTTTTCACGGTATCGCCGCTGGAAAATTCCGCCGTCAGGTCAATCTGCGCCCAGGCATCCGTCAAAATAGCGCCCTGAAAAGTCAGTTCAAAGGTTTCATATTGCCGCATTTGTGTTTCCTCCTCATTCAAATTCGTCCAGCGTCCATGTATCCCGCCAGTCCAGAATCCCCAAGTCCCCTTCAAAGCGGAAGGGGAGCCACACATACCGGGCCAGAGACGTATTGATGCCGCTGTCCGACGGCAGCAGCTTTTTCAATTCCGCCATCCGCGCCTTTTCTTCCGGGGATGGGTCAGGTGAAAAACGGATGCGGAACCATTCACTGTAATCCTCGTACCTGAGATCCATAAAGCCAGGAGCCCAGCGATCCGCCAGGGCGATATATAAATCCCGCTTGAAGGGCACCTTGAACACGGAAGTGATCTGGGAATGGTAAGAAGTCCGGCTTTCATCGCCGGGATGGGGATTGCCCAGCACCCGATAAGGCCCGTGCCAGGTATCCGCCACAGCGATCTCGGAGGGATTGGGAAGATACCCGGTCGTGCCGGAGGTCACCAGATAATGCTTGCCGCGCCTAATAAAATGCGCCGTGGCTTCCCGGACGAAGGGCGGCTGGGTATGCGGGAAATGGGTGGAATAATACCCGGTCACGCTCGTGTAATCCTCGGTCAGATCGGCAATGATGGTTTCGGAATGCACCCGCTCAAAGAAATAATAGCCTTTCCCGTCCTCCGCCGCGGCCAGGTCGAAGTCCCCGGCGCTCATGCCCAGGGGACGAAGACCCTGCCGAACGGTGGTATACGGCCCCAATATGTTATCGGAGGTCAGAACGGTTTCGGTCTGCTCGCCGTTTTTCTGCATGATCTTGAGCCAGCAAACGAATTTTTTTGTCCGGCGGTTGTAAAGAATATGGGGCCGGTCCATCATACTGCTGGGATGCAGCGGTGATTTTTCATCCTTTTCATTCGGCGGGATGATCAATCCACAGTCATCCCAGTTATACAAGTCCCGGGAGCGGTAGCACCGCACGCCCCAATGCCAGATGCCGTTTTTGCCGTCGGTCTTTTCCTTGTTTTCGCCGTACCAGTAAAAGAAACCGTTCACATGCAGGATACTGCCGCCGTGGGCCTGGATGGGCTTGCCCGCCGTATCCAGCCAATCCTGACCGGGATAAAAAGCATGGTACATTGTTCATTCCCCGTTCTTTTGAAATAGCCGCCGTCCAGCGTTGGGCGGCGGCTTTGGATTGATCAAAGATCAGCCCAAGGGTGCTTTTGTTACTCGGTGACGAATTTCAGGGTCTGCTCGATGGCGCCAAAGGGCTGGACGTCATCAGCTTTGTAATTTAGCACCATGTCGGCGGCGTAGCCCTCGGTGGTCAGGTCGCCGGCGGTTTCAAGGTGCAGCACGAAGGAATAGGTGGTCATGTCGATTTCGTAGGTGCCCTTGTCGATATCCATGCGGTTGCCCATGAAGTCGGCGTAGATCACGGCGGTGTTGTCGTTAAACAGGTCGCAGATCAGGTCGGCGTTCGTTCCGTCCATGCCGGGCACGGGGATAGAGCCCTTCAGCTGATAAGCCACTTCCGCTTCTTTCACTTCCGCCAGGGTCACTTCGTCGCCGTCGGTGGACACGTAGGTGTAGGTGCCGTCCTCATTCTTCGTCACGGTGGCGCCGGGGTCGCTGTCGTCGTCGGGGGTCAGGGTGATCACGGTCTGGTCCTCATTCATGGAGTAGGTGCCTTCCACGTAGAGCACCACCAGGTCGTCGTACTTGCCGTTTACCTTGAGATCCAGGGTAGCGGTATCATCGTCGGGGTCCACCAGGCTCAGCACCACCACGGCCTGCTCGCCAGCGTATTCCTTGGCGAAGGGGGAGTTCTCGGGGTCGGTGTCCAGGTTGTAAGCAGCGTCGCCGCCGCCGATGCCGGTCAGAGTCTTCATATCGTTGTAGATATGGGTTTCGTCCATGGCGCAGCGGTCGATCTCGTTGCCGTCAAAATCGTAGAAGATCACGGTGTAGGGGGCGGTGCCGGTGGGGATTTCCGCGCCCTCGCCCGCGGCTTCCATGGTGGCGCGGTCCGGCCAGCAGGCGTATGCGCGTTCTTCGGCCACGATCTCATAGGTGCCGGTGTAGACGATCTGGTTCAGGGCGTAGCCCGCGTAGAACACCTTGCCCAGGCCGGGCACTTCGCCGTAGAAGTGGAAGAAATAATCCATCCAGAGGTCGGCGCTGGCGTTATAGCCGTAGGCATAGTAGGTATTGGCAATGTCCGGCACGTCTTCGGCGAAGGATACAGAGAACAGGGACAGGCTCAGCGCCAGGCAGAGCAGCAAAGCGGCAAATTTCTTCATCGTGCATTTCCTCCTTATCATGTGGACACGGGGCTTTTCCCGTGCTGCTGAAACCATTATGCCATGAACGGAGAAAAAACGCTTGATGAAATCCGATCAAAAACCCCACAAATCCGACATGATTATTCGCGAGGAGATAGAAGTTAGGAGAGATGAGATAGGAGATTGATATAGCGGGATCAAAGGGCGGAAGTTCGATTTGTTCATTATCCAGTATAATAGAACTCCTATCTCCTATCTCCTAACTCCTATCTCTTTCTTATCTTCCTCCCGCTCCTATTCTTTGGCGTTCTTCTGGTATTCCCTGGGCGTGACGCCGAAATGCTTTTTGAACTGCTCGGTAAAATAGGAATAGTTGCCGTAGCCCACGGTATTGGCGACCATGGAGATGGTGGCGTCGCCCTTTTTGAGCAATTCTCCAGCCAGGCGGATGCGCCTGTCCTGGATGTATTCGGACACTGTCATGCGCCGAACTTCTTTTTGAAAAGCCGGGTCAGATGGTCGGCACTGATAAAGCTGGCGGCGGCCAGGTCGCGGACGGACAGCTCCTCCGCCAAATGCTGGTCGATGTAGCCCACGGCGGTGTCCAGCGCGTTGGCGGTGTCGCCCTTGGTTTCCTGGGAAAGCGCCTGGATGAACTGCTGCCCGTACTGGGTCATTTGTTCGGTTTTCCGCCGGGCCTCCGCCTTTTCTTTGGCCCGGAGAATAATCTCCGTCAGCTTTTGATACCGGATGGGCTTGAGCAGGTATTCCAGGCAGTTCAGGCCCACGGCGGCGCGGGCGTAGTCAAATTCGTCGTGGCAGGTGAGGATGATGCATTCGGTGTTCTGGCTGTGCTCGTTCACGTATTCGATCAGCTTGAGGCCGCTCTCTCCCGGCATTTCAATGTCGCTGACCATGATGTCGATATAGGTGTTCTTGATGATGTTCACGGCCTCAGCGTAGCTGTTCGCCGTCAGCACCTTGTCAAAGCCCAGCACGTCCCAGTTGACGCCGTCCAGCATCCCCTGAACCGCTAATTGTTCGTCGTCCACGATCAGGATGTTCATGCCCGCGCCTCCTTTTCCTCCTCAGAAAGCATATAGGGAACGATCAGGTAAATCTGCGTGCCCTGGTTCTGTCCGCTGGAAAAATGAATGTCGCCCTCCTCGCCGTAGAACAATTCGATGCGGCGGAAACAGTTGTAAATGCCGATGTGCTTGTGCCCGGCCTCGTCGATGTAGGGCTCCCGCGCTTTCAGCTTTTCCAGCACCTCCGGGCGGATGCCGCTGCCTGTGTCGGTGATGGCGATGTGCAGCTTTTCTTTTCCGTCGTCGTCTTCTTCCTTCCGAACGGACACCACGATCTCGATGGGCTTCGTGGGGTCCAGAGCGTATTTGACGGCGTTCTCCACGAAGTTTTCAATCAGCAGCGGCGGGATTTGGGCGCTCATGGCGTCGTCGTCCGCCTGGTACACATAGGAGAACCGGCCCGGGAAACGGATGCGCTGGATGCGAAAGAAGTTTTCCACAAATTCCAATTCCTGCCTGACCGACACCAGGTTTTGCCCACGCCTGAGCACATACCGGAAATAATCCACCAGGCAAAGGCTGTAATCCTGAATGACGGAAAAATTCTTCGATTGCGCCAGGGCGTAGATCATGTTATAGGAATTGAGCAGCATGTGGGGGTTCACCTGAAGCCGCAGGTTGTCCATTTCCGTTTCCAGCATCTTCACGTCTTTTTCGTAAGAGGACTGCACTTCCTGGGCCATCACGTTGAACTCGTCAAACAGATGCAGAAATTCATCGCTGTGGCGCTCGGGCTGGGGCGGGATGCGGTAGGAGCGGTCATTCTTCACGCTCTCCAACGCGGTGTCCAGCACGGCCATGGGGTCTAAAATATCCAATTTCAGCCGTTTGTAAAGAAGCGGGCAGTACAGCACCGTAACGACAGACAAAATCATGCCGAACCAAAACCAGGCCGGAAGGGAACTCAGGGATAAATCATAGGGAAACGCCGCCAGCACCCGGAAGGCCCCGTCCGGGCTTACCCAACTGTAATGATGGCGGCTGTGGGAGAGGGCTTCAAAGTCCTCCCCTGTCAGTTCGCTTTTTCCTTCCGCCACAATGCGCCACGCCTCATGACCGTCGCGGGAGGCAAAAACTTCTCCCCGCCAATTGGAAATCGTCTTGTAATAGAAGGACATATCCTTTGCCAGCACAGAAGGGAAATCCTTCAGCGGGTCGATTTCTTCATAAGCGTATGTCATGGCGATTTTATCCAGATAGGAGGAAAAGCCGTTTTGGCTGTTCGTATAATTCAATTCCCGCGCCTGAACGACGGATACCACGGAAAGCGCCACCACAGGTCAGGCTGATGGGAAGCACCAGGGTCAGAATCATGGTCATGAGCCGGGGACGCAGCTTTCGGAACAGCGCAATCTTATGGTATTTCTTCCAAAAAGCCCTTTTCAAGGACGCGATTACCTTCACGAATGCTTCTTCCTTCCATATGGAATATACGAACAGGTCGATTTATGGCTATTGTACACCAAAAAGAACATCTTGAAAAGAGCAAATAAAAAAACCTGTGCTGACGCACAAGGTTGTTAAATCATGCTCCTATTGAATATCATCTTCAATTCAAACAAACACATTAAAAGTCCGGCTTGCATTTTTGAAAACATAATATATCTCCTATCTCCTCTCTCCTAACTCCTATCTTGATTATGAAACGATCACCCGCGCCCGATCCAGATTCAAGACCTGGGTGAAGGGATCGTTTTCCCCTTTCCGGTTGCTGGCGATGCGCACGGTGGCGAAGTAGGTGCCGGGCTGATCGTAGGAAGCCATGGCTTCCGCGTGGGCGGTGTGGACTTCGCCGCGCGCGCCCTTTTCAAAGGTCAGGCCGCTTTCCCAAAGGCTGTCTCCCCGAACCAGTTGGGACATATAGGTTCCGTCGCTTTCATCCGCCTGCTTTTCCCGGGAGGCAAACAGGATTTCCGTCACGTCGCCCGCGCCGATGGGCACTTCCACGTCCACCGTGAAACGCACGCATTCGCCTACCTTCACATGGGCGCACTTTTCGCCGTTGGCTTTCAGCGTCGGGATGGCCTGGATGCCGAAGCGCTTGCTCACGTCCTGCTCAGGATGAATCTGTCCGTCCTCGCCCAGGGTGTAGGCCGTGCGGTTCAGGGGCTCGACGCCCTTTTCCACCCAGGCGGACAAATCAATTAAAGCCTGATGCAAAGCGCCCACGTAGTTGACCACCATGTAATTGCCCAGGGCGTTCACGTCGCCGTGTATACAGCGCTCCATGAAATAGGTGCGGTGGTCGGCGTCGGTGCCTTTGGTCTCAATGATCTTATGCCGCCACCAGTCGGCGCACCAGGGGCAGGTGCTTTCGTCCATCAAAGCCTGGATGTTGATGACCTTGCCCTGGATATCGCCGTCCTGCTTCACGCCCACGCCGGTGAAGGGAATCGGGAAGGGCGGGCGCTGGGCGGTGACGGGGTTGCCGTTTTCGTCCCGGAACTGATCCCAGGCGTGGAAGGACAGGTCGGCGGGCACCTGATGGCGGTAATAGCTCTGCACCGCCACATAATCGGAATTGTCCAGCAGGATGTCGTCTCCGGGCTGTACCTTTCCCAGCGTTTCGCCCACGTCGCTGGTGCCGTAGGCGGAGCCGATGGTCACGATGCCGCCGGAGCAGTCGGAATAGCGCATCATCTTACCCATGAGCAGATTTGCGCCCTGGGCCGCGCCGCTTTCAAAGATCATGGACAGCCCTTCCAGGTACAGGTTGTCGCCCTTGGGCAAATCCTCCAATTCCAGATACGCGCCGTTGCCGTCCGCCAATTGCTTTTTCCAGGCGTCGTCCACGCCGTTTAAGCCGTCCTCGGCACTGCGCTTCGCTGCCTTTTCCGGCAGATGAACGGACTTGACCTTCGTGCGGAATACGATGTGATCCTTGGAGGAGGAGCTTTCGGGATCGGAACCGGCATAGCCCGGCTTTGTCCAGAAATCGGTGAAATAGCCGGGGTCCATCTGTTTGACGCCGGGCAGCAGCACGGGCAGGGAGCCGGGGTCGACCACGCCTTTGGCCTCCAGATACCAGGCCAGGGGCGGGAAGCCCATCTTCGTCAGTTCCCGCAGCATGTCCGCTTCGTCCTTGGTGAGTTCTTTGTATGGGTCGCCGGAGCCGCCCGCGTCCAGGGCGTCCAGAATTTTAGGAAAAGCGTTGCGCAGCACCCGCTGGCCCTGGACGTGCATGGTGATGGTGTTGGGCAGGGAGACGGGCGAGCCAATCACGAAAGGCGCGGCGCCGTCCCAGGCGCTGGTGTTTTCGATACAGGCCATGGATTTGTAGCCGCCGCCGCTGCCGCCGTAGACGTAGCCGTAGGGCCGCTGGTCGGTTTCATAAATCTCCATGGCCTTTTCCCGGGAGTATTCCGCCGCCGCGGCGGAGGACTGCCAGGTGAGGAAATCGTCCCGGTTGCCGCCGAACTGGGAATGGGAGCCCATGTTGGTTTCCACATAATACGCGCCGCAGCGCAGGGCGAAGCCGATTCTGTCCTCCAGGCCCGTATGGCCCAGGGAGGCCACTTCCTCGTCCGGGCCGGGGAAGGGAGAAAGATACTGCTGGAAGCGGTTTTCATAATTGTCCTTGGGCGGGAAGCAGAAGGAAAATTTCACATCCGTTCCTTCAAAGTATCCGTGCAGATACCGGAAGGGGAGGGTGGTTCCGTCGGGCAGGTAGCGTTCCCGCCATTCATCCTGGTCAATGACCGGACGCTGGAAGCGCGGGTCGGTTTTGGGATCGTAAATCGTCTTTCCCATGGTGGTTTCCTCCTTTTATATCAATTCGACAGAATGATTTTCAGCAATCTCGGCAGGCGCTTTGGCTGCTTCTTCTTCCGTTTCTTCCTTGCTTCCGTCAAATTTGCGGAAGCGTTTTACGGCGGTGCGGCTCATATACCACACCACGAACGCGGGCACAAACATCGTAATCAGCGGCAGTGTCTGGGGCAGCCACGCCGCCAGCGCGAACCCGCCCACCGCCGCGAAAAGGGCCAGCAGCGTTTGGGGGAAATTGCTCAGCATATGAATCATGGCGTTGTGGATGATCTGCCGGTTGTTCAGTTCAAACCGCGCCAGCGTGGGGAACACCCACAGGGCCAGGCACCCCACCAGCAGCGCCAGCACGAAAACGAGGCCGCAGATCAGCCGGATGAGGGCGGTTCCCTCCATCTGCCACAGCACGTACCAGTCCGCCGCCAGGAAGCCGAACACCGCCATGAACAGAATCGTCAAGATTGTTCCCTGACGGAAATTGTCCTTGAACGCCTGCCAGAAGGGCCGGAAGATGGTGGGCGCTTCCTTCCGCTCAATGCGCATTCCCACCGTCATGACCGCGGCGGCGGCCGCCCCAGCGGTAATCCCCGGAATGGAAAAGAGCAGGAACGTAAGGCCCAGCTTCACATAGTCCGTCACAGTATAGATGAACTGGGAAAACTTGCTGTCCGGATGGAATATCTGCATGGTCATTCCTCCTGTCCTGTCATTGCTCAGTCGATCGGCGATGGGGTGCTTTAAGTAAGAAAGGGATGAGGGAATAGGGATTAGGAATAATGTCTTTCAGCATTTGGTGAATCAAGTTGCAATAGGGAAGGTTATCATAACAACCATATTCACCTAATCCCTATTTCCTCGTCCCTATTCCCTCGTTCCTGACTTAAAGTCTCCTCGTACCGCCTGAACAGATCCCCTGTCCCGTTTTGACAGGATGATTGTAGCAAATCAAAGAAAAAAATTCTTTCCCTGATCCGACCAGGAATGACAGAAATCCGACATCTTTTTTTGAATCCATCGGATTTGTGGGAGAATTGATCGGATGAGGAAAAGACAGAACGCCGCGAGTCTATTAAAATATCTTATGGAAACCGGAGTATCCGACAAGGAGGGAAGATTGTGCAAAAGAATCAGGCCAATACAAATGAAGAAATGCTGCGCTCCGGCAATTACTGGACGCTGGCAAGGAAGCTATGTATCCCCGCCATCCTGATTATGCTGGTGATGGTGCTCTACCACATGGCGGACGTGTTCTTTATCGGACAGACCGGCGACCCGAACAAAGTCGCTGCCGTGTCCCTGGCGTCGCCTATGTTTTCCATCCTGTCCGGCCTGGGCGTGCTGCTGGGCAACGGCGGGTGCACCGCCATTTCCCTGGCCCTGGGCAAGGGCGAATATGACCGCATCAAAAAGATCAGCGCTTTTGCCGTGTGGGGAGCCATCCTGATCGGCATGATTTTTGCCGTGGCGGTGCTGGCGCTGATGGGCCCCGTGTGCGGTCTGCTGGGCACGGACGCGGATACCCAGGACTTCACCGCCGAATACCTGCGCGTCATCGCTATCGGCGCGCCCGTTATCATGCTCACCAACGTGGTGCCAGCCCTCATTCGCGCAGACGGTTCCACCACCGATTCCATGATCGGCAACATGATCGGTACCGTGCTGAATATCGCCTTAGACCCCTTGCTGATTTCCACCTTCAACATGGGCGTGTCCGGCGCGGCGCTGGCGACGGTGATTGCCAACGTGGTCAGCCTTTGTTATTATGCTTACTTTATGCGAACCAAAGGCAAGATTTACTCAGTGAATCCCAAGGAGATTTCCCTGAAAAAAGACGTGGTCTGGACGGTGCTCAGCCTGGGCCTGCCCCTCAGCCTTTCCACCATCTTAGCCAGCGTGTCCGGGGTCGTGGCCAATAATTTAATGATGCAATACGGTTCCGTCGCCGTTGCGGGCCAGAGCGTAGCCAGCCGCATCGGCCAGATGATCTCCATGACGGTGATGGGCGTGTGCATGGGAATGCAGCCCGCCATATCCTTCAATTACAGCGCGCGAAACATGAAGCGGCTTACGGAGATTTTGAAAAAAACCGCTGGACTGGCGGTGGTCGCTGGCACGGTGCTGTCTGCCCTGTGCCTGATTTTCCGGGATCAATTGCTGAACGCTTTCCTGAATGACCCGGACGTGCTGGTGATTGGCCGGGTCTGCCTGCTGGCCTCCATCGTGATCGGCCCCTTCTATGGCTTCTATCAAATCTGCACCACCTATCTCCAGGCGGCGGGAAAATCCAAACAGGCCATCATCGTGTCCCTGCTGGAAAAGGGCATCGTGTATATCCCCATGCTGTTTGTGATGAACTGGTTGTTCCATATGTACGGTATCGTGTTCGCCGCCACCGTCACCACGGTGATTTCCGCCGTGGCGGCGCTGATCTTCTGCTACAAGGATTATCGAAAAGAACTGAAAAACGTGACCGATTGGTAAGAAAGGGTGGACAAAATGAACGCGCAGGAAATTTTGAAGCAAATGACTCTGGAAGAAAAGGCCGCTTTCTGCTCCGGGCGGGATTTCTGGCACACGAAGGCGATTGAGCGGCTGGGCGTGCCCTCGGTGATGATGTGCGACGGGCCCCACGGCCTGCGCAAGCAGGAGGGCGAGGGCGACCATCTGGGCATCAACAAGAGCATCGAAACGGTGTGCTATCCCACCGCCGCGGCCCTGGCCTCCTCCTTTGACCGGGATGTGATGGCGGACTTGGGCGAAGCCCTGGGAAAAGAATGCTAGGCGGAAAACGTGGGGATGCTGCTGGGGCCGGGCCTGAACATCAAGCGCAGCCCGCTTTGCGGCAGGAACTTTGAATACTTTTCGGAAGACCCCTACCTGGCGGGCGAAATGGGCGCGGCCTACGTGCAGGCCCTGCAAAAGGAGGGCATCGCCGCCTGCGCCAAGCACTTTGCCTGCAACAGCCAGGAGACCCGCCGCATGAGCGGTACCTCCCAGGTGGACGAGCGCACCCTGCATGAAATCTACCTGCCCGCCTTTGAGGCGGTCGTCAAGCAGGGCAAGACCCGCAGCATCATGTGCGCCTACAACGGCATCAACGACGTTTTCTGCGCCGAAAACAAAACGCTGCTTACCGATATTTTGCGCGATATGTGGGGCTACGACGGCTTCGTGGTCACCGACTGGGGCGCGGTGAAGGACCGGGCCAAGGGCGTGGCCTCCGGCCTGGACCTGGAAATGCCCGGTGGGCCCAACGCCACGGGCGAAGATATTCTCAAGGCCGTTCAGGAAGGAACGCTTTCGGAAGAAGCATTGGACAAGGCCGTGCTGCGGGTACTGCGCTTCGTACAGGAAACGTTGGAACAGCGTAAACCCGATACCGTCATTGACCGGGACGAAAACCGCGTTCTGGCCCGCAAGCTGGCTTCCGAATGCGCCGTGCTGATGAAGAATGAAGGGACGCTGCCTTTGAAAGAGGATCAGTCCGTGGCCTTCATCGGCGAGTTCGCGGACAAGCCCCGGTAAAAGGGTATCTTTATTGGAGCCTGATGGACAATTTTGAATGGCAGAAGGGCTTTTCCATGACCTTTGGCCTGATCGCCGTAGACCGCAAAAACATGCAGCGCCAGCCCAAGGAAAGCCTGTATTTCTTAGGAGCACGGAGGGAAACAAAATGACGGAACGGGAACAGATCACCCAGGAAATTCAGCAGCAGTTCCGGGCTGTTTTACAGGAGCGCTTCGGCCACGAAAAGGAACGGAAGCTGGAAAACTACCGCCAGCAGAACGCCTATATCCGCAAGGGAGAAACGCTGTTCACCGGTTCCTCCCTCATGGAGGGCTTCCCCATCACGGAATACTGCCTGAACGAGGGGCTGCCCATCGCCTACAACCGGGGCATCGGCGGCTACACCACCGACGAATTCCTGGCGGCCGTCGATACGGTGCTGCTGGACCCGCAGCCCCGGAAGCTGTTTCTCAACATCGGCACCAACGATATTAACTTCCGGCAGGATGGGGAGGACTGGTTCGACCATCTGTCCCGGAACGAGCGGACAATCTGCGAGATCATCCGGGATAAGCTGCCGGATACCGAAGTGTATCTGATGGCCTATTACCCCGTGAATTGGGACGCGCCCGGAGCCAAGGCCAGCGGCGGTTTAGGCGCGCGCACCAATGAAAACGTGGACAAGGCCAACCGCATGGTGGAGGCGCTGGCGAAGGAATTCGGTTTCCATTACATCGACGTGAACGGCGGCCTCAAGGATGAAAACGGGAACCTGAAGGTTCAGCACACCCGGGACGGCATCCATTTCGATTCCGCCGCCTACCGCACGGTGTTCGAGCGACTGCGGCCTTATCTTGGGTAGGGGTTCATTTCATCTCGGTCAGTTCTTTTCATTTCCGGTGCTTGCTTCTGTAATCCTTGGGCAGCACGCCCGTAGCTTTTGTGAAGGTTTGGGAAAAATACCGAACGTCAGAATATCCCACCCGCTGGCTGATCTCGTACACCTTCAAGTCCGTTTGCAGCAGGAGCCGCTTCGCCTCGGTCATGCGCACCCGGGTCAAATAATCCTTGTATTTCACGCCGGTTTTCTGATGGAAGAAGGAGGAAAAATAGGTAGGATTCATGGCGAAAATGTCGCTCATGGCATCCAGCGTCAATTCTTCCCCGCAATGGGCGGCAATGTATTCCTTCATTTTGTCGATGAGGGAATCCTCCGTCTGCTGATCCCGGTGGGGCATGGAGAGTTTGGCCCGGCAGCGCTGAAAGGCTTCGGGGATTTCCTGGGTGGAATGGAGCAGAGCGGCGTCCGTGACATAATTGAAGGGCCGGGCAAGGGCCTTTTCCACCATATCCGCGCAGCCCTTGGCCAGCTTTTGGGCGGCGTCCGCACATGCCTGTTCATCCGGGCCGTGCACGATGGCGCAAAGATAATCGTCCTTCAGGAAGGCGATGCCGCCATGCTCGGTGCAGTAGGCTTCGCCTTTGCTGAGGGCGGAAAAGTGCATCAGGCCGGAGGCAAGATTGTTTTGCTCGCTGTCAACGGCCAGATGAAATACCAGCAGGCGAAAGGGCATGTTTTCTTTTTCGATGGCGTCCAGAGAAGGCAGGGCTTCCTGTTCGCCGGACAGCGACTGCATGTGGCGCTGAAAACGATCATGCTCCAGCCGCTCCCGGTGGGCGGCCGCAATGGCTTTCAAATCCTCCGTCAGCTTTTCCGTGTGGACGGGCTTGAGCAGGTAATCCTTTGCCCCCAACGCCACAGCCTCCTGCGCATATTCAAAGCTGCGGTAGCCGCTGATGAAAATGACTTGTGTGGGAAGCCCCTCGTCTCGGATCAGACGCAGCAATTCCAGCCCGGTCAGGCCCGGCATGGCGATATCGCTGAGCATGGCCTCCGGCTTTTCAAGACGCAGCAGGGCCAGAGCCTCGCTGCTTTTTGTTGCGGTCAGAACCTGATCGTAGCCCAGCACGGCGTAATCCACCAGTTGGGTAAGTCCCCGGACGATGATCGGCTCGTCATCCACGATCAGCAGTTTCATGAGCATCCTCCTTTCTCGGGGCCTGATAGGGCAAATGGATAACGACCGCGGTGCCGATGCCTGCCTGGCTTTCGATTTCCAAGCCGTAGGCGGGGCCGCAGGCAAGACGAATGCGGTCATGCACGTTTTTCGTGCCGATGGAGCGGAGCCCGTCTTCTTTGACCTCGGGCATTTTATCGCTGTCCAGTTGGCGGCGCAGGGCGGATAGCTGCTCGGCGTCCATGCCGCAGCCGTTATCCATGACCGTAAGGCGCAATTGATCTTCCACCCTGGCCGCGCTGATGCTGATCTGCCCGCCGCCCTGGGGACGCAGGCCATGCTGGACCGCGTTTTCCACGATGGGCTGCAGGGTCATTTTCAGGATCAGGCAGGAAAGCAGGGAGGCGGGCACGCTGGATTTTAATTCGATCTGCCCGTAACGCAGGGACACAAGGGAAATATAATCCCGGATAATGTCCAATTCCTTTTGCAGCGGAACCCGCTCGTCGCTTTCACCGATCACATATTGCAGCTGATGCACCAGGGAAAGAGTCATCTGCGCCGTTTCCATATCCTGATGGGCGACGGAACTCATGCGGATCACTTCCAGCGTGTTATACAGGAAATGCGGGTGGATCTGCATCCTGAGGGCATCCAGCTCCGCTTCCTTCTGCCGGATGGAGGCAACGTAGCTTTGCTCAATATGCTTGCGCAGGGCGTCCGTCATATGGTTGAACCCCCGGGACAAATCGCTCATTTCGTCCTTGCCCTCCACCGGCACGCTCACATCCAGATGGCCGGACTGCACCTGGTCCATCTGCCGGAGAATCCGGCCCACAGGCATCGCCATATGCCGGGAGGACAGCCCGGTGAGCGCCAGCATCCCGGCCAGGGCCAGCATGGAGATCAGGAGCAGGCGGTTCCGCAGCTGCGTGACGGGGGCCATCACCAGGGCTTCATTCAGATAAAAAGCGATTCGCCATTTACAGGCGGGAATTTCCTGCGTAATCACGGCCGCCCCCGCCGCATTGCTTTTTTCCGCCGTCCGGCCGATTTCGCCGGTTTCGCTGGCGTACAGGATCAGACCGTCCTCGTTCAGCACGTACAGCTTTCCGGCCTCCTGCCAGTTGTACGCCTGAAAAGCGTCGCTGAAGATGGACTGGTCGATATCCAGCAGCAAAAAGCCCAGGATGGTTTCTTTTTCCGGCAGATCGTCCAGCGACAGCATGGCCCGGCAGAAGGTGAATACCGTCTGGCTGCCGTATATGAAGTAGGAATCCGGGTGCGGATCGGAAATCGCCAGGTCACGGGGATGCGCGGAAGCGTACTGGATCAAATCCCAGGCTTCATAATCCCAATTCATGCGGACGGATTTGAGCGCCGGTTTCCCGATGCCGTACACCTGATGATTCACCTGGTCGATAAAGAGCACGTTGCGCAGCGAATCATTGCTGTCCGCCAGGCCGGAAAGATAGTTGTTCATATTCGCCTGGGTGTTGACGCCGCTTTTCAGGATTCCTTCCAGGCCGGTGTAGGTTCCGTTTTCCGAAATACGGTACAGATACATTTTTTCCGTCATGCTGCTGAGCGACTGAAAACGCGCGTTCAGGCTGACGCCTGCCAGACGCAGCATTTGCGTGATGCGGCTTTCCGTTTCTTTTTTGATTGCGGCGGACATGTGGTTCAGCGTCAGGCTGGTGACGACGGTAAAAGGAATGATGCCGATCAAAGTAAAAATTAGCATATATCGCCAGAACATCTTTTTGGGCAGCAGCCGCCGAATGAAACGCATAGATGGCTCACCTCTTCTTATTTCGTATCATAATGGAAAAAACTGAAAAAAGCAATGCCAAAAAGGAAATTCCAAAGTTTTTCCCACAAAACGCCGAAGTTTTTCTCTCACGCTTCGGCTTTCTTTTCCGCTATAATAAAGCCAACAGATCGGCAAACCGATCCCAACGAAAAGGAGGAACCTGGAATGAAAAAATTGTTAGCCCTGCTGATGGCGCTGCTGATGATGCTGTCCGCTCTCCCCGCGATGGCGGAAGAGGAAGTGCCCAGCGAAGACGTGGAACTGACCTTTTTCTGTGGCAACGGCGACGTGAAATTCAACGAAGTGGTGGAAACCCTGATCGCGGGCTTTGAAAAAGAATATCCCATGATCAAGATCACTAACGTGACTCCCACCTCCTCTTCCTTCTCCGAGGGCCTCAAGAGCCTGGACGCCGTGGGCGAATTTCCGGATCTGATGGAAGCCCGCGACGTGCCCATGTGGGCGCGCGCCGGGAAGATCGCGGAAGTGACCCCCGAGCTGATCGCGCTGGTGAACAATGCCCCTGATTACAACGGCAAGTACTACTGCGTGCCCTCCAAGGCCGACGCTCCCCTGGGCTTCTTCTACAACAAGGCTTACTTCACCGAAAAGGGCTTTGAAGAGCCCCAGACCTACGAGGAGTTCATCCAGCTGTGCGAAGCCATCAAGGCCGACGGCACCATGGCTCCCCTGGTGGTTGGCGCTGCCGATATCTGGCACGTGGGCTTCACCTGGATGCAGTGGTACATCAACTATGTCACCAAGGTTGATCCCGATTTCGTCAAGCATCTCTACACCGGCGAACGCAAATGGACGGAAGACTTTGTGGCCGAAGGCTTCAAAAAGTACGCTGACATCTATCTGAACGGCTACGTGGAAGAAGGCTTCATGTCCACCTCCGACAGCCAGATCGCTTCCTTCCTGGTCACCGGCAAGGCCGCTATGTTCTTCTCCGGCGCGCATATGGTCGCCAACATTCAGGACGCCGATCCTTCCTTCGAGTTCGGCTGGTTCCCGCTGCACAATGAGGACGGCGCGCTGAACATGTGGGGCGGCCCCAGCCTGAACGGCTGGATGTACTCCACCGACTGCGCCGCGGACGACGATAAGCTGCTGGCGGCTCAGCTGTGGATCAAGTATTGTATGCGGGACGACAACTACAGCTACTATCTGACCACCATGTCCTTCCTGCCCGTGAACGATATCCAGGTGGACTTCGGCGAAATCGTCAACAAGATGATCGCCACCCAGAAAGCCGCTGAATCCAACGAGCCCGGCTGGAACAGCAAGTGGGGCGACAACGAAATCCCCTCCGCCTTCCGCAACTTCTCCTACAAGATCGCCCAGGAATGGGCCACCGGCTCCAAGACCATTGAACAGGGCCTTCAGGAAATGCAGGCCGAATGGGATGTGGAAATCCAGTCCTTCAATCCTGTGACCGGCGTGGGCGTTGTGACCGAATAAAAAACTGCTCGGCCCGCAATGAGCGAACCCACTCATTGCGGGCCTTTATCATCCGAAGGAGGCGGCGCTATGCAAGCTGCAAACCTAACAAAAACCAAGGAAAAGCGTACATGGCAGCACGGGGTGCGGCTGGTGCTTTCCATGTTCCTGGTGTTCTGTTTCCTGATGCCCATGTTCCAAATCAGCGCTTGGAAAAACGTAGCGCTGAAGAACGGCTTGCAGGGAAACGGTATCTCCATGCCCGGCGCTGCCGCACAGATGAACACACAGCTTCAATCCATCGTTCGGAAAGCAAAGCTGGCTGACGGCGTTACCACCCCTGTTTCCGGGGCTGCCGCGCCGCTGACCATGACGGCCATTGCCGCAACGAGCGGGCTGATCGCGGCGTTTATCATGTTCCTTTTGTGCTTCGCGGAAAACCTCGGCGTGAACGTCGGAAAAAAGCGCAAGCTGCTCTTCACGATCCTGGGCGTCGCGGTGGCTGTGCTGATGGTGATCGGTATCTGGAATTTCCATACCTTTGCCCAGACCATCAAGGACGCCGCCGCTTCCGCCGATGAAGCGCTTTCCAAGGTGACCGCCAAGCTCTATCAGGATAACGCGGTTCCCGCCATGAACGTCGGGATCTGGGCCTGGCTGGGGATGGCGGGTATGCTGATCATGGCGGCCATCCAATGGCTGCCCGAAGAAAAGGGCGCGCTGCAAAAGAGCCTGCTGTGGTTCGTGGTGCCCGCGCTGACCATGTACACCGCTTTTGTGATTACCCCGGCCATTTCCAGCGTGTACCTGGCCTTCACTTCCTATGACGGCATCACAGAAGCGTCCATGCGGTTTATCGGCTTTGACAACTTCGTCAACATCTTTGGCTCCGCCCGGTTCCACTCCGCCGCGTTCAACACCATCATCATCGCCGCTGTGTTCACGGTGCTGGTGAACGTGATCGCGCTGGCGCTGGCCGTTGCGGTGGATAAGGTGCGCTGGTGCAAGAATATCTTCCGTTCCGGCTTCTATCTGCCGGTGCTGATTTCCGGCATCATCGCCGGTTTCATCTGGCGGATCATGTTCAACTATTCCTTCGGCGTGGTGAATTTCGTGCTCAACGCTGTGGGGCTGGGGTCGGTGAAATTCATTGATACCATGCCCAACGCCCTCTTGTCCATCATCTTTGTGCTGCTGTGGAAAAACGCGGGCTATTACATGATCATATACCTGGCCGCGCTCCAGGGCATTTCCGCTGATCTCCTGGAGGCCGCCTCCATCGACGGGGCCAACAGCCGCCAGACCTTCCGGCACATCACCCTGCCCATGCTGGCCGGTTCCTTCACCATCAACCTGACGCTGGCCCTGATCAACGGCCTCAAAATCTACGATGAAATCGCCATTCTGACGGACGGCGGCCCCGGCTTCTCCACCGAAACCATTACCTACATGGTGTACAAGGTGGCGTTCGGCGAGATGCGCCAGGGCTACGGCACGGCCATGGCTGTGATCCTGTTCCTGATCATCCTGGTGTTTGGCGGGTTCCAGTCCACCATGCTCCGCAAGAGGGAGGTGCAGCTGTAATGCAGGCAGCGAACGTAAAAACGCGGGAAACCGTGAAGTACAAAAAAGAACGGGTAAAGCCCGGTCACGTGATCCTCTTTGCGGTGCTGATCCTTCTGGGGCTGCTCTTTATCGCGCCGCTGTTCATCAGCTTCATGTCCGCTTTCAAAACCAACGGCGAAATCCTGAAAAACCCGCTTTCCTTCCCCTCCAGCCTGTACACGGGCGGCTTTGAATACCTGTTTGCGAAAACGGATTTCCCCAAGGCGTTTTTCAACAGTATCTTCCTGACCGTCGTATCGGAATGCCTGATCATCCTGATCATCCCCATGGGGGCCTACGGCATCGCCCGGACGAAAAACAAGCTGTCCACGGCGATTTACACCTTCTTCCTGGCGGGCATGATGATCCCCTTCCAGGCGTACATGGTGGCTTTGTTCCGGGAGCTCAACACCGTGGGCATCTTCGGCACCCTGGCGGGCCCCATCGTGATTTACATCGCTGGCGCCACCGGCTTTGGCACGCTGCTGTTTACCTCCTTCGTGTCCGGCATTTCCCGGGAAATCGAAGAGGCGGCGCAGATCGACGGATGCTCTTCCCTGCGCACCTTCTGGCAGATCGTGTTCCCGCTGCTCAAGCCCTGCACCGCTTCCATGGTGATCCTCAATGGCCTGGGCATTTGGAACGACTACCTGATGCCCTCTCTGGTGCTGCCCTCCAACGGCGCGAAAACCATCAACGTGGAAATCTTCCGCTTTGCCGGGGAAATGTCCAGCCGGTGGGATATCGTGTTCTCCGGCGTGGTGTGTGGCATCGTGCCCATCCTGATCGTATTCTTCGCCCTTCAGGGCTACTTTGTGAAAGGCATCACCGCCGGTGCCGCGAAAGGCTGAGAAAAATGACGTTTGAAGAAATGCGGCTGACCTGCTCCGATTTTGCGGAGCAGGCGGCCCGGCGTCTGAAAGAGAAAATGCCCGTGGCGCTGGAAAAAACCAAAGGGCTGGATTTCATTCCCTACACAGTAAAGGATAATGCCTGGGCGCCCGGTCCCTTTGACGGCATCTGCTGGTGGACCAACGGCTTCTGGCCCGCCGAGATGTGGGCCATGTACCGCATGACGGGGGAACAGGCCTACCGCCTGGAAGCGGAACGGGCGGAAAACATGCTGGACGCGGCCTTTGCGGACTTCGATCATCTGCACCATGACGTGGGCTTCATGTGGCTCATATCCTCCGGCGTCAGCTTCCGCATGACAGGGAACAGCAAAAGCCGGAAGCGCACCCTGCTGGCCGCCAATCTGCTGGCGGGCCGCTTCAATCCCGCCGGATTTATCCGGGCCTGGAACGGCGACTGCGTGGGCTGGGCCATCATCGACTGCATGATGAACCTGAACCTGCTCTACTGGGCCAGCGATTCTACGGGCGATCCCCGTTTCCGCAAAATCGCCATGGCCCACGCGGACACGGCGGCCAAATACTTTATCCGGGAAAACGGCTCCAGCAACCACATCGTGGTGTTCGATCCCGAAACGCTGGCGGTCAAAGAAATCCCCGCGGGCCAGGGCTATGCGTCCGGTTCCTCCTGGAGCCGGGGGCAGGCGTGGGCCCTGTACGGCTTCACGTTGAGTTTTTTGCATACCGGGAAGCAGGAATATTTGGATACGGCGCAGAAAACAGCAGCGTATTTTATCAGCCAGATTCAGGAGGATTGGATTCCCAAATGCGATTTCTGCCAGCCGGAGAACGATCCGCTCAAGGACGCCTGCGCCGGGGCGGTTGCCGCCTGCGGGCTGCTGGAGCTGGCAAAGCTGACGGAAAGCAGAACGTATTTCGACGCGGGGGTGAATATCCTGAAAGCGCTGGACGCGCAGTGCGCGGACTGGAGCAGGGAGTACCCCGCTGTCCTGACGAACTGCACCGGCTCCTACCACGGAAACGACCATAACATCGCCATGACCTACGCAGATTTCTTCTTCATGGAAGCCATTTTGAAATTGCGGGGGGATCACTTTCTGTTCTGGTAAGGAAGGAAAGCGCTATGTATAAGCATGTTGATGAACCGCTGATGACCGTCTGGTTTGGCAATTTCTATCGGCCCGCCTTTGATGACCGCGCTTTCATTGACGAAAGTATGCGCCGCATCCGGGAAATGGGCTTTAACAATGTGGAGCTGGACAGCAAAGCCTGGGAGGATTTTGCCGAGCGCTACGCGGGCGGAGAAGCCAGCGATTATGTGGCCCAGCAGGAATACATGATGGAGGCGGCGGCGAAAAATGGCCTGGCCCATATGTTTCTGGCCCTGTACCTGAACGGTGACAACCTGTATCCCCACATCCGGTTCAGCCCGCCCATTCACGGGGAATCGGTCATCAATTCCGACGGCACGGATGGCCGCTGGTACAAGTACTGGTCGGAAAAAGCCCGGCAGGCCCAGCAGGATCATGTGGAAGGCCTGCTGAAACTGTATCAGGACGGCATGGCGGAAATCACCGTGGATGGGGAAAACCGCCTGCCGCTGTGCTCCATGTGGGACGCATTCACCGCGCCCAGCTTTGATGAGGAAGGGCAAAACCGTTACCGCGGCTGGCTCCAAAGCCGATACGGGAACATCGAAGCCTTCAACGCCGCGTATCAAACGTCCTTTGCCTCCTTCTCCGAATTGCGGCCAAAGGATTACTGGTTTGCCGAAACCCATGGACAGCGCGAGTGCTATACCCGGCAGGACCTGGAGGAGAACAAACCCGCCTTTGTGATGTGGGCGGATAACAAGCGCTGGCAGGCGGAGGAACTGACCGGCTATTTCGCCGCCATGAAGAAGCGCCTCCACGGCCTGAATCCAGCCTTGTATTTAATGCCCAATCTGTCCCAGTGGAACCATTTTCTGAACGTGTCCGTTTTCCACAAATCCGACATTGGTTTTTCCTGGGCCTGGGACACCGCCACCCGCGGCATCGACATGCGGGCGCTCGCGCCTTCTCTGGATATGGCCCATTATTATGCCCTGCCTGTCACGGCGGACAACGACCCGGAGCCTTATGCCGTTTCCTGTCAGCACGCCCACATCCGTTCCCTGAATCCGGGACGGCCTTTCCTGGGCGGCGTCTATTACGGGCGCTTTCTCTTGAATGATATTTACCGCTTCATTACCCCGGAGGAAGTGGTGGGCAGCGTCGTCGCCAGCGGGGCCAGCGGCATTTCGGCCTACGGCTTCTGCGGCATGGACGACGGCGGCCTGCTGCACCGGATGGACGAAGACTTCACCGATTCCCTGTCCCGTGCCAACGCCTGGGCCAAGCGGGCGATTCCCCGCCTGGGGCAGCGGAAAAAGAGCCGGGCAGCGATTCTGTATCCCACCGCCATGGCGCTGCTGGAGCCCCTCACCGTGGAGGACGCGCCGCAAAAACGGGCCGATCTGCTGGGCCTTTATAAAGCCTGCCGGGATTTTGGCTATGATCCGGAAATCGTGGAAATCCCTGATCTTCTGGCTGGCCTGGACGCGGACGTGCTGCTGATCCCCGCCGACGAATGCTATCACGCCCTGCGCAATGAAGCGGCGGAGGAAGCCCTGCGCCGTTTTACGGAAGCGGGCGGCGTGACTGTTCACGGGCCGGACGCGGATATCATCCGCTGCGCCTTTGGCCTGCGGCCGGAGGAAACCATCGGCACTTGCTTTACCTACGAACAGGAAGGCGGTCTGCTTTCCGGGTCCGGCTTTGTTTCCTGGCCGGGGGAGACGCTGGCGGCATGGCGCGAGGATCAAAAGAGCGCCCTCAGCAAAACAAGCTATGGAAAGGGAGCGGTATACAGCTTTGGTTTCCTGCCAGGCTATCAGTACGCCTCCCGCACCGCGCCCCACGTTCCTTTTTCCCAGCGAAACAACGAGCTTTATCCCGCGATCTTTATGAAGCATCAGCCCCTGCGGGATCTCCTGGCAAAGCACGCAAAGCCGGACGTCCCCTTTGCCATGAAGGACGTGGAATGCTCCGCCTTCGCCCACGGCTGGATTGTGGTCAACCACCGTTCCACGCCGGTATCGCTCCCGCTGCGCGGCGTCTGGCACGGCAGCCAGGAAAGCCTGTCCGGCATCCTGCCCGGTCACAGCAGCGTTTGGATTGAAAAGAAAGAAGCGTGATTCGCCGTTACGCCCGCGATTTGACGCATTGAAACAGGCTGACCCGTTTTTGATCGGGCCAGCCTGTTTTCACGCGCTGATTGTACCGTTCATGATAAAAAACCGGAAAGCGTCATTCGTCGAGCTTCACCGGCAAATCGGTGTCGGTGAAGGGATCGTCGGCGTCGAACACGGTTTCGTCCTCCTGCCGTTTCCTGACGGGCGGCAGGACGGTGAACACATGGATATGCAGTTCGCTTTCCTCAAATTCCAGTTCCGCCCGCTCCCGGGGCTTGGTGAGGGCCAGCACCTCGGTGTAGCGGGTTTTGCCTTTCCGGGCAAAGCTGGTGGCCACCTCCGCGCGGCCCTGCCAGTGCATGGGGATGAACAGGCGGGGCTTGGCGGCCATCACGAAATAGTTGGCCCCGGCGTCGTACAGCCCGCCCATGCGGGGATCGACCGGGAACATGGCAATGTCGATGGGCAGGCGCTCGATGGGCCGCATGGCCTCGTAAAAGTCCCGCTCGGCCTGGGCGATCTCCCGCAGGCTGCTTTCCTCCCGCCAGTGCCACAGGTTCAGGTCGCCCGCGTGGAACACATGCAGGCCGCCCGCCGTCACATAAAAGGACACGCCCTTGTCCGTGGAGGAATACACGCGCACCTCCACGTCCCCGATTTCCAGCTTGTCGCCGGGCTGCACGCGCCTGCCGCGCTTGTCCTCCGCCGCGTCGCCAGCAATGATATAGGAGATCGGGAAGCGCCTGCTGTCCCAGGTGTAAATTATCTCATCCAGATGATCCTCGTGGTCGTGGGAGACGAACACCAATATCCGCTTATAGCCCTCAAAATCCTGCTCGCTGATTTCGCTGCTCCCGGTCAGTTCGCCGTTTTCGCCCCGCCAGTAGTCAAACACCATCAGGGTTTCGCCGATGGCGACCGTGAACCCGGAGTGGTGAAAATATGTGACCGTCGCTTTCTCGCCCATAACTGCCTCCTTTGTTTGACGGTTTCTATTATAAAGCACTTGGGCAAAAAAGGCAATAAAAGAGGGGCCGTTCGGCCCCTGAAAAATGTGTCGATTGGTGGAGGAGGGCGCTTTTAATCCTCAAGATAGGAGTTAGGAGATAGAAGATAGGAGATACATAAAGATCTATCAAACGAATCATGTTCTTTCGATGTATTTGAAAGACTCAATCAATCTCCTATCTCCTCTCTCCTAACTCCTATCAGCGTTAAAGTTCCCTTTCCATGAACAATTCCATCAACGGCTTTCTCCGTCAGTCCGCGAACAGCGGGGTGGAGAGGTAGCGGTCGCCGGTGTCGGGCAAGAGCGCGACGATCACCTTGCCCGCGTTCTCGGGGCGCTTGGCCAGCTGAATCGCCGCCCATGCCGCCGCGCCGGAGGAGATGCCCACCAGCACGCCTTCCGAGCGGCCGATCAGCTTGCCGGTGGCGAAAGCGTCCTCGTTCTCCACGGTGATGATTTCGCCGTAGATCTTCGTGTCCAGCACGGTGGGCACAAAGCCCGCGCCGATGCCCTGAATCTTGTGCGGGCCAGCCTTGCCCTGGCTGAGCACGGGGGAGGAGGCGGGCTCCACAGCCACCACCTTCACGGCCGGATTCTGCTCTTTCAGATACTTGCCTGTGCCGGTCACGGTGCCGCCGGTGCCGACGCCCGCGACGAAGATATCCACCTTGCCGTCGGTGTCCTGCCAGATTTCGGGGCCGGTGCCCGCGTAGTGCGCGGCGGGGTTGGCTGGGTTGTCAAACTGGGCGGGGATGAACGCGCCGGGGATTTCCTTCGCCAGTTCCTCCGCCTTGGCGATGGCCCCCTTCATGCCCTTCGCGCCTTCGGTGAGCACGATCTCCGCGCCGTAGGCTTTCAGCATCTGGCGGCGCTCCACGCTCATGGTTTCGGGCATGGTCAGGATGATACGGTAGCCCCGGGCAGCCGCGACGGCGGCCAGGCCGATGCCGGTGTTGCCCGAGGTCGGCTCGATGATTACAGAGTCGGGCTTAAGCAGGCCCTTCTTTTCCGCGTCGTCGATCATGGCTTTGCTGATGCGATCCTTCACCGATCCGGCGGGGTTGAAATATTCCAGCTTCACCAGGATTTTCGCTTTCAGGTTTTCCTGCTTTTCGATATGGGTCAGTTCCAGCAGCGGGGTGCCGCCGATCAGCTGGTCAGCGGAAGTATAAATACGGCTCATTTTTGTTCCTCCTTCGGTTTTCCGCGCTGTGCGGACGTTTATATCAACATTCTACGCTTCTTTTCTCCGGGCTGCAACAGGAAATTTTACAGCGCCAGCACAGGCCGGGCCGCATGGGGGAGAACAGTGAATGCCTGTAATCCATCAATAACCCACTTTTCTAATAGGTTATTCGAATTATACAGGATACCAGCGCTTTTGTCAAGGGGGGAAATTGTATTTCAGCGGGGCGAACACATGCGTTACAATTTTGTTACAGTAATGCGATAAATTAGGAAATGATGCAAATGGCCGCATTTGGCGGCCAGCAGGGTCGTAATTCCCGGCCAGTCAGGGTCATAATTGGCGGCCAGCAGGCCGCTTGAAAACCGGGGAAAATC
>CADAKE010000010.1 GCA_902788445.1 uncultured Eubacteriales bacterium | reverse complement strand
CATCGACGACGCTTTATTGAAGGAAGTCCGGGAAAAGAGCGCGTATGTGTTTGACGCGCTGCAAGGCGCGCCAGGCGTCGAAAGCGTGTCCGGCCTGGGGCTGATGATCGGCATCAAAACGAAGCGCCCCGCGGGCGAGATCGTCGCCGCGTGCATGGAACAGGGCGTCCTCTGCCTGACCGCGAAGGACAAGGTGCGCCTCCTGCCTGCGCTGAATATTCCCATGGATACACTGAAAAAAGCGGTGGAGATCCTCAAGGCTGTCTGCGCGGAAGAATAATCTGAAAAAGACACACTCCAAAAGCCTTCCCCTTTGGGGCAATGTCGTCAATTTAAGACGAAACGAACGAACCGAAGATAATTATGTGTACGATAGAAACAATACCCATGTCATTCTGACGGCTTGAAAAGCCGGAAGAATCTCCTCCACGCAAATTGTTTTGGAAAGCTGATTCAGAGGAACGGCGAGGGAGATTCTTCGCTGCGCTCAGAATGACAGTGGGGGGTGTTTTCTTTCTTGCTACTTCATCATGCTTGTTGCTTGCTATTCCTTAAGTTGATAGTATTGCCTGTGAGAGCAAGACTTTTGATTACTCATTTTTCCCCAAAGGTTTATGAAAAACTTTTGGGGAAACTTTTTTTCTCCCAAATATGAAATATTCTCTCCCTTCCTCGTCCAATCAGTGTAAGGAGGTGGGAACGCATGGAGCATGTCAAGGGCCCGGACATCCCCATGAACAAGGACGAAACGATTACCCGGCTGGTGGAAACGTACCAGACGGACTTGCTGCGCATGAGCTTTGTGTACCTCCGCGACCGCGCCTTGGCCGAGGACGCGGTGCAGGAAACGTTCGTGAAGGCGTACAAAAGCCTGGACAGCTTTCGCGGCGACAGCAGCGAAAAAACCTGGCTGACGCGCATATTGATCAACACCTGCAAGGACACGCTGAAAACTTCCTGGTTCCGCCACCTGGACAGGCGAATGACGCCGGAGGATTTGCCGGAACCCGCCGCGCCGCAAGACGGGGACGAAGGGGCGCTCATGGACGAAATCCTGCGCCTGCCCGCGAAATACAAGGACGTGATTTTGCTGTATTACTACGAAAACATGCCCGAGCGGGAGATCGCCGACGCGCTGAACATCGGCGTGTCCACCGTGTCCGTCCGGCTGAGCAAGGCAAGAAAGAAGCTGAGAATCACCCTGGAAGGAGGGCCGCGCCATGAATAATAACCAAACCGAAAGAAACCCCGAGGACGTTCGCCGCGCCATCGACAGCCGCCTTTCCTTCCTGACGCCCGATCCCTTCCTGGCGCAGAAGGTGATGCGGGAAGCGAAAGGAGAAACACCGAAAATGAAACGCAAAATGTCCCTGGGGCTGGTCATCGCCCTGGCGCTGGCGCTGCTGACCCTGTCCGTCGCCGTGGCGGAAATCATCCGGTATAACCAGACCTGGTACTTTGAGAACCGCGGCGCGGGGTACGCCAACGAAGTGTATCCCGATAAGGTGCAGGCGATTTTAGACAACCTGACCGAAAACATTGAACAGCAGCAAACCAATAATTCCTATTTGGATGTTATTGCGCAGGATGCGTCCTACGTAGCTGACCGGGATTTGCTGACCTTCACTGTCCGTGTGGCGGCGAGGGAGCCGGAAAAATACGAGCTGCACGATTTGAGGGTCCTGGATACCGACGGGTCTTACGTGGGTGAGGGAGGGGAAGAAAACCCGGCGGAGGACGGCGTTGACCGCGCGAACCACTGGTTGTGGGTCACGTCGGCCGACATGAAAGGGCCAAGCAGGTTCGGCCCGCCCGAGCAGGTGATGAACAGCCCGAGCAAAACCCTGCTGCTCTTCGATAGCGGGCCGGTGACGATGGACGGCCTGACCTTTGACGCCGCCTACGACACTTTCCGCGTTGACGATGGCGCGGTGATCCTGTATTGCGAATGCTATCTGAATGAAAGCGGCGACGCGGAGGAACTGAAAACCATTCTGACAGAGCGGGACGCCGTGACCATCCGCGTCAATTACCGCGCGGTGGAATACCACGAGGGCATGGAGGATATCGCTCTCTATCAGGGCGGCGAGCCGGGGATGGTGGAGTTTATGGTGAAAGTGAAGTAAATTATTTTCGGATGAAACCCATTAACATTTCATCAATCAACAAGCATTGTCATCCCGAGCGAAGGTGAGCGGGACGCGAACCGCAGTCGAGGGATCTGGGAGAAATATATTCAGCCAGGCAGCTTGATATCCAGTTTTCAGGTCCCTCGACTCCGCTGCGCTTCGCTCGGGATGACATTATTTATTGGTGGATGATATGTTTGTTAAATGTTTGCCGATTGTTCAAGAATTGCATAAGCAAAAGAAAGCCCGTGGAACAAACGCTGCTCCACGGGCTGATTTGTATCAACTGTTTACTGCTTCACGATAGCGATGGTGATATTCTCCTTGCCTTCGCCCTCCACGGTGACGGTGGTGTCGGGGGAAGCGACCTCGCCCACGGTGGCGAGGGTTTCGCCGCAGATGTAGTTGACCCATTCCTCGGGCAGCGCGCCGCCGGTGATGGCGATCACGATGCGGTCGGTGATGTTGTAATTCTGGGCCTTGCGGGCGTCCTGGATGTTTCGCACGATATCGCGGGCCAGGCCCTCCTGGCGGAGTTCATCGGTGATGTTCAGGTCGAGGGACACCACCGCGCCGCTTTCGCTGACCACGTGCATCCCGGGCTTGGCGTTGTAGGAAATGAGCAGGATATCCTCATCAAACGCCTGCTGTTCGCCGCCCATGTCCAGCACCACTTTTCCGTCGGCCAAAGTGAACTTCCCGGTCTGCACCGCCTTGATGATGGCGGGGCGCTGGGCGGGGTACTTCTGCCCGATCACGGGGAAGCAGGGCTTGTAGGACACCGTGGCGATATGATCCACGTCGTCCAGAATCTCCAGCTCCTTCACGTTCAGTTCTTCCTTGATAATGTCCGCGAAGGAGGCCACCACCTGGGCGCCCGCCGGGTCGTTCAGGGCGATCTGCATGAGGGACAGGGGCTGGCGGTTCTTCACCTTCTGCTTTTCGCGGATGGAGCGGGTGAGGCGGATGACGCGCCGCACCAGTTCCACGTCGGCGATCAGCTTGTCGTCGGCGAAGGATTCGGGAATGCTGGGCCAGTCGGCCAGGTGCACGGATTCCTCACCCGTCAGGATACGGTACAGCTTTTCGGACAGGATCGGCGCGACCGGCGCGTAGAGCTTGATCAGGTTCACCAGCACATAGTACAGCGTGTCGTAAGCGGCCTGCTTGTCCTCGGTCATTTCACTGCCCCAGAAGCGGCGGCGGGAACGGCGGATGTACCAGTTGGTCAGGCCGTCCATCAGGCTCACCAGCGGCGTCACGTAGCCATCCACCTGATAGGCGTCCATGGCCTGCCGGATGGTCTTTTCGGTTTCCTGGAGTTTGGCTAAAATCCAGCGATCCAACTGGTGGTTGGTCTGCGGTTCCTTCAAGCTGTCGGGATGGTAGCCATCCACGTTGGCGTAGGAGATGAAGAAGTTCGTGGCGTTCCAGAGGGGAGCCACCAATTGCTGGTAAGCGTCCTTCAGGCCGTCGTCGTCAAACTTCAAATCGCCCATCAGCATGGCGTTGCTCTGGTACAGGTACAGGCGGAAGGAGTCGGTGCCGTATCCGCGCATCAGCTCCATGGGGTCGGTGTAGTTCTTGGAGGATTTGGACAGCTTCTTTCCGTCCTTCGCCAGCAGGGTGCCGTGCACGATGCAGTTTTTGAACGCGGGCCGCCCGAACAGCGCCACGGCCATCACGTGCATGTAGTAGAACCAGCAGCGGATCTGGCCCGTGTATTCCACGATGAAGTCGCAGGGGAAATGGGTCTCAAACCAGTCCTTGTTTTCAAAGGGATAATGTTTCTGGGCGTAGGTGACGGAGCCGGATTCAAACCAGCAGTCCAGCACCTCGGGCACGCGCTTCATGGTGCCGCCGCACTTGCAGGGGAAGGTGACCTGATCCATGTACTGGCGGTGCAGGTCGGTCAGCTCAATGCCGCTCACTTCCTTGATTTCCTGGATGCTGCCCAGCACCTTCCGCTCCTTGCAGCAGTCGCATTCCCAGATGGGGATGGGGGTGCTCCAGTAGCGGTTGCGGGAGATGTTCCAGTCGCGGGCGTTTTCGTCGCATTCCCAGATGGGGATGGGGGTGCTCCAGTAGCGGTTGCGGGAGATGTTCCAGTCGCGGGCGTTTTCCAGCCAGTTGCCGAAGCGGCCGTGCTTCACGGTTTCCGGCACCCAGTTGATCTTTTCGTTCTCCGCAATCAGCTGGGGCTTGATCTTTTCGATGTTGAAGTACCAGGCGCTCATGGCCTTGTAGATCAGCGGGTTCTTGCAGCGCCAGCAGTGCGGATAATTATGCACCAGCGTGCCGTCGGCCACGGCCTTGTCGTTGGCGTAGAGGAAGCGCACGATGATCGGGTTCATCTCGATCACGTTGCGGGTCTTGCTGTCCTCGTAGAAGTCGGTGACTTCCGCGGAGAAGTGGCCCTTGGCGTCCACGGGGTTCACGACGTCCGTGGGGATGCCGTTCTTGCGGCACGTCCAGTAGTCGTCCTCGCCGAAGGCCGGGGCGGTGTGCACGATGCCGACGCCCTCCGCCGCGTCCACGTAGTCCGCGGGGATGATGCGGAACGCGCCGTCTTTGCGCATAAAGGAGAAGTAAGGAAGCAGCGGCGTGTACAGCTTGCCCAGCATGTCCTTGCCCTGCACGCGCTGGACGACGTTGGGCGTTTCGCCGAACACGTTTTTGAAGTTGGCCAGGGTGTTTTCGCAGGCTACGTAAATCTGCTCGCCCACGTCCACATAGGCGTAAGTCAGGCTTTCATTGACGGACAGCGCCAGGTTGGACGGCAGCGTCCAGGGCGTGGTCGTCCAGGCCAGGTAGTAGACCGGCTTGCCGTTCAGCTCCGGTTCGCTCTCGGAACGGAACTTGGCGATGATCCACCGATCCTGCCGGGGCCGGGTGGAGTCGCTTTCGCGGGTGTCGGAAATGGACAGGGATGTTTCGCAATGCATACAGTAGGGCGTCACGCGGTAGCCGGAATAGATCAGACCCTTGTCGTAGCAGGTCTTGAACGCCCACATCACGCTCTCCATGAACTGGGGCGTCATGGTCTTATAGGCGTGGTCGTAGTCCACCCAGCGGGCCATTTCCTCGATGTACTCGCGCCAGGCCTCGTTGTTGCTGGATACGATCTCGCGGCATTCGTTGTTGAACGCCGCCATGCCCACGTGCATCCCCTTGTACTGGGGGAAGCGGGCGGCCTCGTCGGAAGCGTCCTGCACCATGCGGTGCCATTTTTCATTGATCTGGCCGTCCACCTTCGCCGCCTCGTCGGCGGTTTCGATGCTGGTAGATTTTTCGATGATGCTCTTGTCCCCGATGCCCAGCAGCTTTTCAGCCTGGTTCTCAATCGGCAGGCCGTGGCAGTCCCAGCCCCAGACGCGGGGGACGGAATTGCCCCGCATCGTCCAATACCGGGCAATCATATCTTTAATAAACGAAACCAGCACCGTGCCGTGGTGCGGCTTGCCCGTGGGGAAGGGCGGGCCGTCGTAGAACACGACCTCGCTGTTTTTCCCCTCCAGTGATTTTTCAAACGTGTGGTTTTCCTTCCAGAAGGAAAGCACTTCCTCCTGAACCGCCGATAAATTCAGCTTGCTGTCCAGCTCTTCGTACTTCAAAATCCAAGCCCCCTAATTACATGGTATGTCCCGGAAATTATACTATAATTTCGATGTAAAATCAACTCTGCCAGGGTGATGATCAGGGCGATCATTTATTGCAATTCTATGACAAAATAGTTACGAAATCAAGCGGAAATTGCGGTAATTGTAGGGGCGGATATCATCCGCCCGAAAGAATCCGATAGCAGCTATAAGCATTTCCATGGCTTGTAAGACATTGCTTAGCGCGGGCGGATGATATCCGCCCCTACATGTCTGGGATTTCTTGTTGTATACAATCTGTAAGCGATTGCCCTGGGTGATGATCGGAAAAAGCGGACCGATTCAAAGACGCCTGATTTCGCCGCAGTCATTGAATTTCGCCAGCCGCCGAACTGCTTTTTCGATGGAATCGGCCAGCTTCTTTGTCAGCCGGACGCCCGGCTCGAGCCAAAGGTTTTTGACCGTCAGCGCGCCGGTTTTCCTGTCCGCGACAGCTTCGATGCGTCCGATCAGGTTTTGGCCGTACAGCATGGGCAGCACGTAGCAGCCGTATTTTCTTTTTTCGGGCGGCGTATAGATTTCCCAGGAATATTGATAATCCCAGAGGGCCGCGATCAGCTTCCTGTCCCACAGCATGGGATCGAGCGGCGCGAGAAATTCCAGGCGCGGCTTTGTGTCGACCTGATCCGCAAGCACGGCCTCCATCAGCGGGCGATCCGCGGCCAGCAGATACAGCGGCGCGTGGATACCCTCTGCTTTTACCGGCACGATTTCACCCGCTGCCTCCAGACGCTCAAACGCGGCTTTCCGCTGGTCATTGTTCATATCAATGCCCAGCCAGGCGTCCGAGCGAAGGTTCCACACCAGGCCAACCGCGCCGATGCGCCGCTTCACGCGCCATTGCAGAACGGCGGCTTCGTCTCCGCAGGGATTCGGCGCATCCAGCAGTTCCCGCGGGAAATACTTTTCCGCCAGGTCATAGAACTTGCGCGAGCCGCTTTTATGATGGATCAGCAGCGTTCCGTCGGTGTACAGCTGTTCCAGCACCGACCGCGCGGCGTTGGATTCGCCGTGCCAATTGCCGCTCCAATGCATGGAAGAATGCCAGACGATTTTGCCCTCGATGGGCAGCGTGTCGCTGCTGACCGGGCCGTGGGCGCGGATATAGGCGACGGCCTGCTCCTCCAGTTCAGGAATCCCCGCAAAGCCCCTGCCGTGGGCGGCGCTCCTCTCCCGATAGCCCGCGAAGTACGGCCAGTCCTCCCGGGGCCAGATGGCCAGCTCTTTGTCGGAGTAATCCACCAGCAGCCTGTCCTTGTACAGCAGGTCGTCCAGCGTTTGCTTCCGGAAGCCCTTCACGCGGGATTGCAGGGTCAATTCCGCGTTCCTGCCGCACACGTCCACCGGGTCAAACTGAATGCACCCCGCCTGCCGCACATACTGGTACGCGCCGTCCTTGCCCAGAAAACGGTATTGTCCCAGCAAGCCCTGCTTGCTGAGCATGAATCGCTTCGCCTGGTCACGGGTAATGGTCAGCATGGGATCCGTCCTTTGGTTGTTTTTTTGTTGGAAGAGCACTTTAAGTCACTAACGTTTTAGAGTACAGAGTTCAGAGTGCAGAGTACAGATTGTTTTGTCTGAACAAAGAATGGCGTTTCTTTGAGAACACTATATTATCTGCACTCTGTACTGTTAACTCTCTTGTAGACCTAAAGTGTCCTTGAAATTACAAAGCTGATTTGATCTTCGCAATATACGGGTTGGTATATTCCACCTCGCCGGTCACTTCGCGGATAACCTGGATGCCCTCGGGAATTTTCACTTCCTGATCTTCGTTATACAGTTCAATTTCCATCATCGCCTGGTCGGCCCACTGGGGATAGAGGTCGATGTTGTAGTACAGCCCGTTTTCGCTCAGGCAGCAGCGATGCTTGCGGATGGGGCGGTAGGCGGGGTCTGCCTGCATCATCAGGTCGAGGTATTCATCCTGGGTCAGGCGTTCTTCCAGCTCGATGCGTTTGCCGCCCTCGATCTGCCGCTTGCGGGTCTTATAATAAATATAGTTGCCGTCCCGCCCGCGCTGGCGGATGCGGATGAACTCGCCGGGAATTTCGCTGTGCAGGTATGCCTGCATGATATCCACGGACTGGCAGTTGGGCTTCTTTTCCAGCGCCCGCACGTCGGGGTATTTGATGAGGAACTTGCGGGCCGTGCCCATGGGACGGGGCTCGCCCAGGAAGTTGGAGATTTCGGAAATCAGATTCAGCATCTTTTCGTCGAAATCAAACCTGTTGTCGATCACGCGCAGGTGCGGATGCCCCGTCCAGGACTGGATCAGGGAATCGTCCACCTTCACGGCCTCCTCGACCGTTTCGTACCGGGCGGCGTTGTTGGCCAGAGTATAGAACTGCTCCGCGCCTTTGGCGGCCGTCACCAGGTGGAACACGGCGTCGTAATGGTCGCGCAGGGCCACTTCGTTGGTGTCCAGGCGCTTCAGCACATAGCGGAATTCCTCGTCGCTCATGTAGGCGCGGTTGTCCAGCGCGCCGCGGTCGCAGACGATGAGCACCTTATCCGCGTCAAAAGTCTTGGCGATTTCCGTGAACGCCAGTTCTTTCGCCAGCATCAATTCCGTCAGGCGGAACTGGTAATCCCGGTTGCATTTGGTGAATTTCCACGGCGCGCCGCCGCCGATCAGCTCGGTGGCCGTTTCATCCACGAACAAAACCATATACCCCTTCTTGGTAAAAGCATTCTGTATCCAACTCATCGCCGTGGTCTTGCCCGCGCAGGGCCCCCCCGTGATGACGATCTTGGTGATATGCTGCCTGGGGTTCACCGCTTCCCGCGTTTCAGCGTCCTGACGCATGATCCCACCTCCTGATGGTATCATACAATATGGAAAAAAAGATTTCAACACATTTTAGAAAATTTGGTTTTCTGTTTTTCCATCGCTTTTCTGATTGCGGAAAGCGGGTTTTTCAGATATAATGTAGATTCAAGAGAAGAGAAAGGAGCACGTCGTGAGCAAATCTCATGATCCCCTTTTTGCGGAAGAAAGGCGAAAGCATCCGTGGATCGGCTTTCTTCTGCTGCTGATCGTTTTCATCGCGGCCACGATGGCGGTGGTAAACGGCATCAACAACAGCAGGATCAACCTGCTGCGCGAAACGGTGACGGTGCCAAGCCTGCCATCCTCGCTGGAAAGCTTTCGTATCCTGCATATCAGCGACCTGCACGGCCTGTATTTCGGCCAGCACCAGGAGCAGCTAAAAGCCGCGCTGGGCAGCGCGCGGTATGACATCGTGTGCGTTACGGGCGATATCACCGGGCCGGACGGCGATATGGGCGCGTTCGTGGAAATGATGAAGCTGTTCAAGGATAAGCCGGTGTATTTTATCCCAGGGGACGAGGACCCCGCGCCGATCCTCGCCACGCCCCACGGAACCCTGAACGCCAAAGCGGACTATATCCTGGAGGCCGAACGGACTGGAGCCGTTTATCTGGACGCGCCGGTGAAGATCACGCGCGGGAAAAACGCTTTGTGGCTGGCGCCGGAATGGATTTACGCCATTGATTATGAAGCGTCCGACACGGCGTATCACAAGCGCCTGGCTGAATTGCAGGCGGAGGAGCCTTCGCCCGAGCGGGAGGCCGCGCTGCTCGCGGTGAACTACCAGATCAACCAATTGATCCGCATCCGCCAGGCGCGGCGGGAAACCCTGGAAACGGATGTGCATGTGGCGCTGACCCACCATCCGCTGCAAACGGAGGCGCTGCAGGCGTTACAGGAATGGACGGCCACGGACAACGACAGCTATATCCGCAGCATCTCCCTGGTGCTGGCCGGGCACTATGTGGGCGGGCAATGGCGCGTTCCGGGCGTCGGCGCGGTGCGCGCGCCGCTGTCCGCCGGGACGGGGAACAACGGCTGGTTCCCGGACGACAAGCAGATCATGGGGCTGTCCAACATGATGGGCATTCCCCAGTACATCAGCCCCGGCCTGGGCACGTCGGCAGCTATCGACCTGCCGCCGATCCGCGTTTTCAACACTCCCGCCGTGACGATCCTGACGCTGACGGGGAGACTGACCATGTAAAAAGAGTACAGAGTTCAGAGCGCAGAGTACAGATGAGATGGCCGCTTCGCAGCGTGTCCGGATGACTGTAATCTATCGTCTCTGAACTCTGTACTCTGAACTCTGTACTCTTTTCAGCAGTCTACGCAAAGGCTGCTTTCACGACAGAAAAAGGATGTGCGAACCACCATGGCTAAAAGCGACATTTGGAACCGGGAACTGAGTTGGCTGAACTTTAACCGCCGGGTGCTGGAGGAGGCGGCGAACCCGGATAACCCGCTGCTGGAGCGGGGCAAATTCATCTCGATCTGCTCCAGCAACCTGGACGAGTTTTTCATGGTGCGCGTGGGCTCGCTGGCGCGCGCGGCCATGGCGGGCGACAAGAAAAAAGACCCCTCCGGCCTGACCGCGCGGGAACAGCTGGACGCGATTTTCCCCGCCGTACAGGAGCAGGTGGCGCGGCAGTACGAACTGCTGAACACGGAATACCTGCCCGCGCTGGCGGACGCGGGCATCCATTTCCAGCGGATGGACGCGCTGGATAAAGAACAGCGTGAATGGCTCAGCCATTTCTTTGACGAGTCCGTCCAGCCGCTGCTGACGCCCCGCGCCATCGACGACAGGCGGCCCTTCCCGCTCCTTTCCGCCCGCGTGCTGCACCTGGCGCTGCTGCTGCCCGCCAACATCCGGGGCGGCGCGCCGCGCATGGCGCTGCTCCATGTGCCCACGTCCCTGCCCCGCGTGACGATGCTGCCCATGGGCCGGGGCAAGGCAAGAGGCGTGCTGCTGGAGGATGTGATCGCCCATTACGCCCATCGCATGTTCGGCAAAACCCATCCCCTCGCCGTGATGCCCTTCCGCATCACGCGGAATACGGACTTTATCTATAACGATTCCGACGCCGACGCCCTCATTACCGAAATGAAGAAGAACTTGAAAAAGCGGAAATGGGGCCGGGTGCTGCGCCTGGAAGTGCCCCTGGGCAGCGACCCGCGCCTGCTCACGCGCATCAAGAAATACCTGGATGTGGCGGAGGAGGGCGTGTTTACCCTGCCCGGTCCGCTGAACCTGGACTTTTTCATGAAGCAGATTTCCTCCCTGCCCGGCTTTGACGACCTACGGTTCCAGCCCTTCACGCCGCGCGTCGACGAGCGCTTCAAGCAGGAGGGCTCCATTTTCCGCGTGATCCGCGGCGGCGATATCCTGCTTAACCACCCCTATGACAGCTTCGATCCCGTGGTGCGCTTCATCCGCGAAGCGGCGGACGACCCGAATGTCATGGCCATCAAGCAGACCCTCTACCGCGTCAGCGGCAAATCGCCCATTGTGGCGGCGCTGATTCGCGCCGGGCAGCAGGGCAAGCAGGTGACAGTGCTGGTGGAGGTGCGCGCCAGGTTCGACGAGGAAAACAACATCAACTGGTGCCAGGCGTTGGAAAAGGCGGGCTGCCACGTGTTCTACGGCGTGCCCAAGCTGAAGACCCACAGCAAGATCACCCTGGTGGTGCGCAAGGAGCCCGACGGCCTGCGCCGCTATGTGCACCTGGCCACCGGCAACTATAACGATGTGACCGCGAAGCTGTACACCGATATGGGCCTCATGACCTGCGACGATATCATCGGCCGCGACGCGGGCAACTTCTTCAACATGGTCACGGGCTACGACGAAACCATGGAAATGGAAAAGCTCGTTTCCGCGCCGACCTTCCTGCGCAAGCGGATCAAGCGCCTCATCAAGCGGGAAATTGAGCACGCCGAAGCCGGCCTGCCCGCCGCCATCACCGCCAAGATCAACGCGCTGGTCGACCCCAAGATCATCAAACTGCTCTACAAGGCCGCCGACGCGGGCGTGGAAATCGACCTGATCGTGCGCGGCATTTGCTGCCTGAAAACCGACGGACGGGAGAACCTGCGCGTCCGCTCCATTGTGGGCAGGCTGCTGGAGCATACCCGCGCGTTCGTGTTTGAAAACGGCGGCGAGAAGGAAGTGTACCTGTCCTCCGCCGACTGGATGCCCCGCAACCTGGATAAGCGCGTGGAATTGATGTTCCCCATCGAAGACCCCGCCCTCCAGAACCGCATCATCGCTTCCTTGCAGGATGAACTCAACGACAACATGAAGGCCTGGGAAATGAAAAAAAGCGGCAAATACAAGCGCGTCAAGCGCGAGGAACCCCTTCTCAACTCCCAGGAGGCCCGCATCCTCGGCCCCGCCGAAATCGCCGCGCCGGTGGAATAAATCAAGCCAATGCATGGAGGAACAGGAATGTATCAGGTGGAAGAGATCAGGAAAATCATTTCTCCCATCGCGGCGCGCTATGGCGTGCAGCGCTTATTCCTGTTTGGCTCCTATGCCCGCGGGGACTGCTCTGAAACAAGCGACGTTGATCTGCGGGTGGACAAAGGGCGGGTCAAGGGCTTGCAGATGGTTTCTCTCCATGATGATTTGGAGGATGCGCTTCATTGCCCAGTCGATTTGCTGTCCACCTCCTCGCTGGATGAAGCATTCCTCGCCTCTATCCGAAAGGAGGAGAAGCTGTTATATGAGCAATCTTAACCGAGACCGCGGTATTTTGCTTCATATGCTGACCTACTGCGAACAGGCAGACGAAACGATTTCCCGGTTTGGCAATGATTTTTCAGTGTTTTCCTCCGATACGGTTTATCAGAATGCCGCGGCGATGTGCCTGCTCCAAATCGGCGAACTGTCCGGCCACTTGTCGGATGCCTTCAAATCGATCCATTTCCAGCAGCCCTGGCGGCAAATCAAAGGATTGAGGAACATTATCGCCCATCACTATGGCGCGATTGACGCGGAAACGACGTGGGAAATTCTTCAGGATGATCTTCCAGCCCTGCGCGTTTTCTGCGAAAAAACACTTGCTGAGGAGATGAAGGAATGACCATCTCCCATTCTCGGGACAAAACTCCATACTGCCTCATCGCGGCGATGTGCCTGATGTGGGCGCTGCTGCATCTGTTTTTGGGCAGCAGCTTCTGGGGGCCGACGATGTACAACACCTACACCCGGCAGGCGCTGGCCTGGCGGCAGGGGCTTTTGCACTTGCCCGAGGACGTGCCCTATCTGGAACTGGCTTTATACGAAGGGGAATACTACGTTTCCTTCCCGCCGCTGCCGTCGGTGGTGCTGCTGCCGCTGACCTATCTGTTCGGCATGGCGACGCCGGACAACCTGCTGGTGAAGCTGTACGCCCTGGGCGCGTGCCTGCTCATGTATCATGCGCTGAAACGCGCGGGATATGAACGGATTCCCGCGGCGGCGCTTTCGTTCCTCATCTGCTTTTCCTCGTCGCTGCTGCCCATGACGCTGAACGGCGCGGTGTGGTATCACGCGCAGGTGCTGGCCTTTTTCCTGACGATGGCGGCGGTGTGCCTGTTCACGATGGATCGGCCCACGCTGGCACTGCTGTGCTACGCCCTGTCCGTGGCCTGCCGTCCGTTCAACGCGCTGTACGGCCTGCCGCTGTTCTTTACCTGGTTCAGCCTGAACCGCCGGGCGAACGTTTCCTGGAAAAACACCCTGCGGCCCTTGATTCCAGGCGTATGTCTGGGGCTGCTTGTGGCGGTTGGAATTGGCGCATACAATTACGCCCGGTTCGGAAATCCTTTGGAATTCGGCCATAACTACCTGCCGGAGTTTTCCTTCCAGGGCGGCATCCAGTTTTCAATCAGCCACGTGGGGAACCACCTGAAAACCTTCCTGTGGGGCACACCCGTGTACTGGGAGAACGGCGGAATGAAGGTGAGGCAGTTCGGCTATTCCATGCTGCTGGCCTGCCCCACGCTGACGCTGATGCTGGCGGGGGCCATTGCGGACGCGGTGAAAAAGCGGATGACCCTGGAAAAGGCCGTGGTGCTGTTCACCTGCGTGCTGCACGCTTTCTTCCTCCTGTTCCACCGCACCTTTGGCGGCTTCCAGCTTGGCGCGCGCTACGCCGTGGATTTGATTCCCTACACCTTCTTTTTCCTGCTCCTGACCCCTGAAAAGAAGCGCGTGCACTGGGCGGAATGGCTGTTTCTCGGCGCGTGCTTCCTGTTCACCTTCTGGGCCGTGACGCGGGTGCACATTTGATGATCTGAAGGGGCTGCCTCACATTCTGTAAAAATCGGACAGATGCGGGATGGCATAACCGCGTAACCTGTGGGGGCGGATCGTATCCGCCCGCATGAAACACGTTGAGTCAACTGGCTTTTCAGCGATCATGACGGAACCGTCTGACCGGGCGGATGCTATCCGCCCCTACAGGGTTTCGTCATGTTTTTTGTTCGTAACACTTTATTCATTCGCGCGCAAGTCCTGCGAAATGCTTCTTTCCCGGTTGCCCAGATTGGCAATTCATGATAAAATATCAGGGAACGGGGAAAGCATTCGGACACACGCCGCGTGCGATTCAATCAAAAGCACAAACGCATGACGGAGCCATGCCGCTGCGCACAGGGGGACTGAATATGCGGGAGAAAACATCCGCCGAGAACCTGAAATACCTGCGTCTGCTGGGCGAGCAGTATCCGACCATCGAAGCGCTGTGCACAGAGATCACCCGCCTCAGCGCGCAGCTCAGCCTGCCCATGGGCACCGAGCATTTCATGAGCGACCTGCACGGGGAGTATGAGGCGTTCTGCCACATCATGAACAACTGCTCCGGCGTGATCCGGGAGAAGGTGAACCTGTGGCTGGGCAATCAGCTCACGCAGACGGAAGCGGACGAATTCTGCACCCTCATCTATTATCCTTCCGCCATCCTGCGCCAGCACACCCAGAAGGGCACCGCCACGCCCGCGTGGTACAGGGCGCAGGTGGAGCGCATGGTGCATCTGGCACGGATGCTGTCCTCCAAGTACACCCGCGACCAGGTGCGCAAGGCGATGCCAGCCGACTGGTCGTTCCTGCTGGACGAGCTGCTGCATTACCAGGACGAAATCGCCGCGCAGACCGAGCAGGAGGATAACCGCCGCCGGTATCACGACGCGATCATTTCCTCCCTCATTTCTACGTCCAGCTGCGACAGCCTGATCCAGGCGCTGACCGTGCTGATCAAAAACCTGGCGGTGGACAGGCTGCACGTGGTGGGCGATATTTTCGACCGCGGCCCCCGGGCGGACAGCATCATGGACATCCTGATGCGCCATCACGCCGTGGACATTGAATGGGGCAACCACGACGTGCTGTGGATGGGCGCGGCGTCGGGCAGCGAAGCCTGCGTCGCGGCGGTGCTGCGCAACTCCTTGGCCTATAACAACATGGACGTGCTGGAGCGCGGTTACGGCATTCCCCTGCGGCCGCTGATCCTGTTCGCGGAAAAGCTGTATCCGGAGCTTCCTCCCGAAAAGGCCGCGCTGCAGGCCATCACGCTCATGATGTTCAAGCTGGAAGGGCAGCTCATCCAGCGCCATCCCGAATTTGACATGCAGGACCGGCTGCTGCTCCACAAGCTCGATCCGGTGAAAAAACAAATTGAGATCGACGGGGAACTGTGGCCGGTAAAAGATATGACCTGGCCCACCCTGAATCCGGACGACCCCTACCAGCTTTCCCCGGAGGAAGCGGACATTATTTCCCAGCTTCGCCATGCCTTCACCCACAGCCCCCGGCTGCATGAGCACATCGCGTTCCTGTACCACCGGGGCTGGATGTACCGCACCTGCAACGGCAACCTGCTGTTCCACGGCTGTGTGCCGCTGAACGCGGACGGCTCCTTCCTGAAAAAGCGCCTCGGCGGCGTGGAACGCGGCGGCAGAGCGCTCATGGATTACTGCGACCAGATTGCCCGGCAGGCCTTTTATACCGGCGACAGCTACGCACTGGATTTCATGTGGTACCTCTGGTGCGGCACGGATTCGCCGGTCTGCGGCCGGAAGATCAAAACCTTCGCCCGGGCCTACGTGCCGGATGAGCGCGCCTGGCAGGAGCCGCGGAACGCATATTATACCTACTACAACGACGAGCAGAAATGCGAAGAGATCCTGGCGGCGTTCGGCCTCACCAACGAGGACGCCCACATCATCAACGGCCACACGCCCGTCCGCGTCACCCACGGGGAAAGCCCGCTGAAAGCCAACGGCAGGCTGGTGGTGATCGACGGCGGGTTCTGCCGCGCCTACCAGAAAACCACCGGCATCGCGGGCTATACCCTCATCGCCAACAGCCACGGGATGCGCCTCATGAGCCATCAGCCCTTCACCACCCTGCGGGACGCCCAGGAAACCGGGCGGGACATTCACTCCCAGTCCTTTGAGTTTGCCTCCTATCCCGAGCGCAAATACGTGCGGGACACCGACCACGGAAAGGCGCTCAAGGAGCGGATGGACGACCTGGTGACGCTGCTGGGCGCGTATCGCGCAGGCGACGTGAATATGCAGAAATGATCTCCCGCAGGAGGCTGTTCCGATATGCTGAAATATAAAAAGTATTTTTTCGTCTGTTTTGTGATCTGCGTATTCGCGTATTCCGTCCAGATCGTCAATGGGTGTACGAACGTCTGGGACGGTTTATGGGTCGGGTCGTATCACGTCGGCTACAAATGGTGCATCCAGATTGGCCGATGGTTCTGGCCGTTTATCAGCGTTGGACGCCTGAGCATCGCCGCCGAGCCTTTCACCTCCCTGCTGACCGTTGCGCTGTACGTCCTGTCCGGCTGCCTGATTCTGTCCCTCTTTGACCTGCGGGACGCCAAAGCCGCTTATCTGGCGCTTCTTTCGCTCGGAATCAACACTGTGGTTTGCATTTCCCTGTCTTACCGCTTCATGTCGCCGACCTTTGGCTGCTCCGTGCTGCTGAGCGTGCTGAGCATATGGATCATGAGCAGAAAAACCGGCTGGTGGGCGTGGGCGCTCGCTGCCGCCGCGCTGACCCTCGCACTGGGGGCCTACCAGGCAAGCGTCGGCTGCGCCGCGGTGCTGTTCCTGGCCCAGGTGATGGCGCTGCTGCTCAGGCAAAAGCCATGGAAGGAGATTCTGTCCTTCGTCCTGCGGACGCTCGCCGTTTTTCTTGCCGCGTGCATCCTTTATAAACTGCTTTGGGATTTCTCCCTTTCCATCCTGCATCTGGAGGCTGCCGCCTACCGCGGCGCCGACCGGCTGACCATCAGCCATTTGCTGACGGGCCTGCCCCGCAGAATCGCCGACGCCTACCAGGAGTTTTTCCGGTATTTCACCGGCCGGAGTTTTCTGCACAACATATACCAGCATCTCGTCCTCTACCGCGCGGCGGCCGCCGCCTTTGCGCTGTTTTCCCTGCTGCCGGCGGTGAAATGCTTCAGGGCCGGAAAAGGGCGGGCCGCGCTGGTTCTGCTCTGCCTGCTTGCCCTCCCCCTGGCCGCCAATGTCTGCTTGCTGATGGCGCCGGACGCGGGCGGCATGGATATTCAAATGTCTTTTTCCTTGGCAATGATCGGCCCCGTTCTGCTTTGCGTTTACTGCCAGCCGGAAGCGGCGGGCGGCATGGCGAAAGGGAACAGGCCGGAAAAGCGCGGATTTCTTTTTTACCTTACACAATACGGCCCGCTGGCCCTGATCTCCCTCATCCTGGCCGGCAGCTTCCTGCAAGTCAGCGTGGATCAGCACACGATGCTGCACGGAAGGGAAACCACGCTTGCCTTCATGAACCGCGTGACAGCCAGCCTGGAAGCGAAAAACCTGATTCCAACCGAAAACGAAATCGTTTTCCTCGGGCGTCCCGCGGACAATCCGCTGTTCAAAAAAGACGAGCTGTGGGATTTATCCAATGACCGCGCCCGATACGGCGACCTGCCCATTTCCAACGATAACTCCGTCGCGTCTTACAGCGGCGTACTGCGGGACGGCGGCTTTGATCTTCCGCTGGTGTCGGATGGTTCCCTCTGGCACGAAATCGAAAATAAGCCTGAAAGCCGGGCCCTGCCGGTTTATCCCGCGGAAGGCTTTTGCCAGGTCATTGACAGGTATCTGGTCGTAAAGGTGTCGGAATAACAAACGATAAAACGCATGGATGAATAACGGAGTCAAAATGAACACAGTCAAATTATATTTCCGCTCCATGGGGATGCTGCTGAGAAGCCAATTGCAGTATCCCGCCTCCTTCTTCATGCAGACGCTGGCGCAATTGGTGATGGAGGGCGGGGAAATGCTGGCGGTGATCCTGATCGTGGATCGCTTTGACCGGCTGGGCCGCTGGATGCCGGGAGACTTGTTTTTCTTCTTCGGCATGATGTCCGTCACGTTTTACCTGACGGAAATTTTCGGGCGCGGCGTGACGGGCAATTTTCCCTCGCTGGTGCGCTCGGGGCAATTGGACACGCTGCTGCTTCGGCCCCGGGGCGTGCTGACCCAGGTGCTGTGCAGCGCCATCGACCCCCGGCGCGTCGCCTGCATCGCCGTGGGCGCCACGGCGCTCGTGATGGGCAGCCGCATGGCGGCGGTGGAATGGACGGCGCTGAAAGCTCTCGCTATGGCGGAATCCATCCTGCTGGGGATGCTGCTGGTGCTGGGCCTGTTCCTGATCGAAGCGGTGTTCTGCATCCATTCGGTGAAGTCGGTGGAACTGGTGAACGCCCTCACCTACGGCGGGCGCAGCGCGTGCCAGTACCCCATCGACATTTTCCCGCGCCCCCTGCGCATTGTGTTCACCGTGTTCGCGCCGTTCGCCCTGACCCTGCATGTGCCCGCCGCCTACATTTTAGGCAAGCCCCTCTACGGCTGGCCGGACTGGACAGCCTTCGTTACGCCCCTGGCCGGGGCGGCGCTGTTCGGTGTGATGTATCTCGTGTTTCAAAAAGCCATGCGGTTTTATCGGTCAACCGGAAGCTGACCGCAATTCTGTAGGGGCGGATATGATCCGCCCGCTTCCTGCAAATCGTTATTTGCGCTGCTTGAAATAATCAGGACAAACGGGCGGATGATATCCGCCCCTACAATTCTGAATACAAAGCAGGAAAAGGAGGGGAATTATGCCGTCACTCGTCACCCAGGCCATCGTGCTGCGTCACGCGGATTACCGGGAGCACGACCGGATGCTGACCCTGCTTTCCCCCTCCATGGGCCGGATCGAGGCCGTATGCCGGGGGTGCAAACGGCCGCAAAGCCCGCTGCTCGCCGCCAGCGAATGGTTCACGCTGGGGGAATATGTGCTCTACGCGGGCAAGGGGCGGATGAACGTGTCCTCCTGCAATGTGACGGAGAGCTTCTTTCCATTGCGCACGGATTACGAACGGCTGAAATACGCCACCTATATTCTCTCCGTGGCCGAGGCCGCCGCCCAGCCGGGCGAAAAAGCGGTGGAGCTATTCACGCTGCTGGCCCGCTCCCTGTCGCGCCTGGCCTATACGAACAAAAACGCCCAGGCCGTGGCCGCCGCGTTTCTTCTGCATTTTTCCGCTGTCAGCGGCTATCGGCCCAGACTCTCCCACTGCGTCAGCTGCGGCAGGCGCATGGAGGACGGCGAGATCCGGCTCATGGACATTGAGGAGGGCGGCTTGCTCTGCGCCAACTGCCAGAGCAGCCTGCGTCCCGCCCGGCCCGTCACGCCCGCCCAGGTGCGCTGGATGCGGGACGTGCTGACCCGCGGCATCGACAAAACCGACCTGCCCGAGGCCGACGCGCCCGGCGCGGCGCTGGGCGAATACGTGGAAACGCGCATGGAAAAGCCCCTCCGGCACGAGGGGCTGTGGCAGTAAACCTGCTTATGCTTTTTTGTTTTCGTTTTGAATTCTGGCGTTGGCTTCCCGATTCAGCCGCAGGGCGATGGAAATATAATAAATCAGCGCGATCAGCGTCAGCGCCACGCCCGCCCACACCAGATACACATGCAGCGGGAAGCCCAAATGCTTTATAATCCATTCGTGGAAGAAGCAGGAAAGCAGCGAGCACACCACCACCGTCTGGGCCAGCTTGCCGATCCACGCGGAATAGACCACCACTTCCTTGCGGTACAGGATCAGCCCGCCCACCACCATGGTGGCTTCCTTCAGGAACAGCAGAATCACGGCCAGCGGCGGCAGCACGCCCTTGATCGTCAGCGACAGCATCACGCTCAGGGACATGAGCTTGTCCGCCAGCGGGTCCATCAGCTTGCCGAAATCGGTAATCAGGTTGTACTTCCGGGCGATGAAGCCGTCCGCCACGTCCGTCAGGCTGGCAATGGCGAACACGGCCAGCGCCCAATAAAAATGGTCGTTCAGGATCAAAACCCAGTAAACGGGAATCAGCGCCATACGGATCAGGGTGAGCACGTTTGGCACGTTCCAAATGTTTTCCTTTTCCTTAGACAAAGCGTTGTCAACTCCTGCGGAAAAATCAAAAAATTAGTAAGCCAAAAAGCGGCGTCATGACCGAATCCTATTATAGCACCATCCGGTATTTTTTTCAATGGGCGCGTTTTCTGCAATTGACAGGAAAAAACGATGAAGTGTTTTCTTTACAGCCGGGGCAATCTTTGGTAAAATAATCGGGAAAGACGCGGGGAGGCTTTGGGAATATGACCATTGAGGAAAAACGGCAGGAGCGGATTCGGATCGCGCGGACGCGGATGGAAGGCTGTTTGCAGTCCGTCCTTTTGCCGGTTGGGATGCTGGCGGGGCTGGACACGGTAAGGGACTGCATGAAGGATGAAACCCTCCGGGCCTACCTGGGCCACACTCTGCTGCATGAGATCATGCCCTGCCTGGGCGAGCACCGGGACATTCTCGACCCGGTAGCGATGGCGGTCTGCAATGAGATGGAAAATCCGTCCATCGCGCAGCCGCTGGCCTTCCTGCTGCCCAACGCCGTGCGCGCGTGGGCAAGCCAGGCCCTGCCCATCCTGAAGGACTACGAAGAACGGGACGGACACCTGCCGCCCTGTCTGTGCATGAGCCTGGCCGCGCTGATCATGCTCTTTGCCGGCACGCGGCAGGAGAGCGACGGACGGTACGCCATCCTGAAAAACGGGGAGCGCTGCTTCGTCAGCGAGGATGAAGAAATCTTAGCTTCCTTTTCCAGCCTGTCCTGCGATATGGCTCCGGAATCCCTGGCCTACGCCGCGCTGAGCGACCGGGCCATCTGGGATGAGGATTTGCGCGAAATCCCCGGCCTGGAGGATTTGCTGACCGATCAGCTGCGGGATCTGCAATTGCTGGGCCTGCTGGACGCATTGGCAAAGGCTTGGAAGCACCACGAATAATTGAGGGGAAACCGCTATGCATGTCGTATTATACGCGCCGGAGATTCCGCAGAACACCGGCAACATCGCCCGCACCTGCGCCGCCACGCGCACCGGGTTGATCCTGATCGAGCCGCTGGGCTTCCAACTGGCGGACAAGTATATGAAGCGCGCAGGGCTGGATTATTTTTCGATGGTGGATATCCAGGTGCTGCCGAGCTTTGAAGCGCTGATGGAAAAGTATCCGGCCGCGCAGTATCATTTCGCGTCCACGAAAGCGCCCCGCGCCTACACCGAGGCGCGGTACGGAACCGACGATTTTCTGGTGTTCGGCTGTGAAACCAAGGGCCTGCCGGAATCGCTGCTGCAACGGGTGTATGACCGCTGCGTGCGCATTCCCATGCGGCCCGACGCGCGTTCGCTGAACCTGGCGAATTCCGTGGCGATCATCGTCTATGAAGCGCTGCGGCAGCAGGGCTTCCCCAACCTTTCCGCGGAAGGCCAGTTGACCGGACGGCAGGACGAAGCCGCCCCGTGGATGGACTATGTGTGAAGCGGTCAAGAGACGAAAGGACGCTTTTAATCCTCAAGATAGGAGTTAGGAGATAGAAGATAGGAGATAAATATACTTCTATCAAACGAACCTTGTGCTTGCGATGTGTTTGAAAGACACAATCAATCTCCTATCTCCTCTCTCCTAACTCCTATCTTAACTTAAGGCATCCCACAAACCACAATCCCCAAGCAATCACCAAAAAGAGGAGGCGTTCGCATGTCGCAGCAAAGCCGTCAGGAATACGAACAGCGCCTGAAATGGAAGCGTGAAGAGCGGCGCGAACGGTTCAGCCTGGTCTACAAGATGCTGGATTTTCTGGGCGTCGTGCTGGGCATGATCTGCATTTTTGTGCTGCTGGCGCTGCTGTTCAGCCTCATTTCCTGGCTGTCCGAGGACGTGGCTGGCACCTTCTCCGTCCTGAGAACCCGGCTGCAATAGCGCGGCGCATATTTCCCCGGATTGCCCGGCAGACTAAAGGAGGCGCGGCCATGGAGGTTTCCTGGGATTCCCTGCATGAAGAAATCAGGGCGTGTGAAAAGTGCGGCCTGTGCCAGCGTATCCACAACAAAGTGCCGGGTCAGGGCGACGGCAATGCCGACCTGATGCTGATCGGCGAGGGCCCCGGCGCGGACGAGGATTTGCAGGGGCTGGCCTTTGTGGGCGCGGCGGGGCAGCTACTGACAAAGATGCTGGCCGCCATTGGCTTCACCCGGGAGCAGGTGTATATCTGCAACGTGGTCAAGTGCCGCCCGCCGCAGAACCGCGTGCCCACGCCGGAGGAAACCGCGGCCTGCCTGCCCTATCTCCGGGCGCAGTTCGCGCTGGTCAAGCCCAAAGTGGTGCTGCTCCTGGGCGCCACCGCGGCCCGCGCGGTGCTGGGCGACCATATCCGCATCACCCGCGACCGTGGCCAATGGGTGGAAAAGAAGGGCGTGTGGTTCATGCCCACCTATCACCCCGCCGCGCTCCTGCGGGACGAAACCAAGAAGCGCGACGCCTGGCACGATTTGCAGGCGGTCAGGGAAAAACTGGGGGCTTTTGAAAGGGCGCTTTAAGTGATCAAGGCAATAGGCAGTAGGCAATAGGCAATAGTAAATCATGTTCAACAATGCCGCTTCAAAGTGCTGCTTTTGTTCTTCTTTCCTAATGCCTATTGCCTTTCATCACGTAAGGCCCCTGCAACATCACATCGTCCGCGAGGTATGTCATGACTTCTCTTCAGTCCGTCTATCAGGAAATGCTGGCTTTTTTCAAGCCCCTCTGGCCGGGAGAGGATAAAACGCTGGTGCTGGGCGAGGGCCGGGAAAACAGCCCTGCCCTCATGCTCATCGGGGAAGCGCCGGGCGAAACGGAGGTCATCAAGCGCCGCCCCTTCGTGGGCAAGGCAGGCAAAAACCTGGATGAGTTTTTGACCCTGGCCCGGCTGAACAGGGAGGACATTTTCGTGTCCAACGCGGTGAAGATCCGCCCCACGGAAATCGGCCCTACCGGACGCACCCGGAACCGCGCGCCGAACAAGGAGGAACTGTCCCTGTTCACGCCCTGGCTGCTTCGGGAGATTCAGGCGGTGCATCCCCGGGCGTTGGTCACGCTGGGCAATGTGCCGCTCAAGGCGCTTACCGAAGCCAAAAACACCGTGGGCGACTGCCATGGCCAATGGCTGGCCAGCAAGGCCGGAATCCCGCTGTTCGCCTTATACCATCCCGCTTCCATCATCTACCGCCGCGCGCTGGCGCCCGTCTATGAGCAGGACGTTCTCACGCTGGCCGAGGCGCTGCAAAGCACGAAAGGAGCCTGAGCGTGGCCGCCGTCCATCTCATCTGCGGAAAAATCTGCGCCGGGAAATCGACCTTCGCCCGGAAGCTGGCGCGGGAAAAAAACGCCGTGATCCTGTCCTGCGACGAAATCATGACGCTCTTTCCCCAGCCCGAGGGCGACGCGGCCTATGCCGCCGTGTCCGAAAAGGTCAAGGCGTTCCTGCTGCGAAAGACGGCGGACATCGTCGCCTGCGGAGCGGACGTGATTCTCGACTGGGGCTTCTGGCAACAGGCGGAGCGGGCGGAAACGAGCGCTTATTTTGCCGACAGAGGGATCGCGTTTGGCTGGTATTACCTGAATATTTCAGACGCCCGCTGGCGGGAAAACATCGCCCGCCGCAATGCCGCGCCCGGCCCTTCCGATTATTTTGTGGATGAAGGGCTGCTGCAAAAATGCGTCCGGCGGTTTGAAACGCCCGGCGCGGAGGAAACGCGGGATTGGCATATCATCCGGTAAAGGCAGCCCGCGCTTTTTCCTTTCCTGATTACTGATCTGGAGCGATGTACGATGGCATATGTATTGAAATCCGCGCGGTATCTGGCGGCGGACATTCTGCGGCAGGCCGTCGCGCCGGGCGACGCAGTGGTGGACGCCACGATGGGCAACGGCTACGACACGCTGTTCCTTTGCGAACTGGTCGGTGAAGCGGGCAGGGTATACGCCTTTGACGTACAGCCGCAGGCCGTCGAAAATACCCGGCAGCGCTTAGCCGAAGCCGGGGTACTCGGCCGCGCCGCGCTCTTCTGCCTGGGCCATGAGCAGATGGCGGAGCAGGTGAAGGAACCCGTTTCCGCTGTCGTGTTCAACCTGGGCTGGCTCCCCGGCGGCGACCACAGCGTCACCACCCATTGGGAAACCACGCGCCGGGCGGTGGACAGCGCGCTGAAATTATTAAAGCCGCTGGGCGTGCTGGTCATCTGCGCCTATCCCGGCCACGCGGAGGGCGACCGGGAGCGGCAGGCGCTCATGGAAATGCTTGCCAATTTGCCGCCGCAGGCATATAATGTGTTATGGCACAAATTTTTGAACGCCGGGCCGGGAGCGCCGGAGTGCTTCGCGGTTCAGCGGCAATGACGGGAGGACGAACAAATGATTCCCACGCCGGAGGAAGCGTACACTTTATTGCGGGAATATAACCAGGGCGATTTTCATTTGAAGCACGGACGCATTGTGGGCGACTGTATGCGCTGGTTCGCGGAGCAATTGGGCTATGGCGAGGAAAAGGATTTTTGGGAAACCGTCGGCATCCTGCACGACCTGGACTTTGAGCTTTACCCCGAGCAGCATTGCCTCAAGAGCCAGGAAATCATGCGGGAAAAGGGCATTGACGAGCGCGTCGTCCACGCCACCGCCAGTCATGGCTACGGCCTGACCGTGGACGTGAAGCCCGAATTGGAAATGGAAAAGGTGCTTTACGCCGTGGACGAACTGACTGGCCTCATCGGGGCCGTGGCGGTGATGCGTCCCTCCAAGTCGGTGGACGACCTGGAAGTGAAGTCCGTCAAAAAGAAATTCAAGGACAAGCGCTTCGCCGCTGGCTGCGACCGCGAGGTGATCCAGCGCGGCGCGGAAATGCTGGGGTGGGATTTGGATACCCTGATCGACAAAACCATCCTGGCCATGCGCGAAAGCGAGAACGTCGACTGATCTTTTATTCTGCCATCTGAACCGCTTGCATATTTTGGTACTTTCTGTTATGATATAGGCAAAACTTCCACATGGAAGCTGGTGAAGCGGATGTACAGCGTGAACAAACTGTCCACGTATCCCTACTTTCAAAAACAATTGGAGACTGTCGGGGCCGCCGCGCTGCACGACGCGCTGACCGGTGTGATCGCGCGGCCGTTCATGCTCGGCTTTATTCACGCGCTCATCGACGACGGCGTACCCTTCACCCTGGCCATGATCGACCTGGACAACTTCAAGGACGTCAACGACAATTACGGCCATAAGACCGGCGACGGCGTGCTGGCCTACGTGGGAAACAGCGCGCGGGAATTCTTCGGAAAAGACGGCATTGTGGGCCGCTTCGGTGGGGACGAGTTCCTGGCGGTCTATTTCAAGAGCAACGCTTACGGCGACATTCACGACCTGTTTGACGAAATTTACGGGCCGCGCGGCGTGCTCCGCAAAGAGGTGGAGGTGAACGGGGTTCGGCCCTTCATCACCGCCACCGTCGGCAGCGCGGCGTTTCCGGACAACGCGCGGGATTTCGACACGCTGTTCGCCACGATCGACAAGGCGCTGTACCGCGGCAAATCCAAGGGCCGCAACTGCTACATCATCTACGTCGCGGCCAAGCACGCGCATCTGGAAATTCCCAAGCTGACCAAACGCAGCCTCTATGCCGCCTTCCGGGAAATGGAAGCGAGCTTTGAAGGGGAAGGAACGATCCGCGAAAAGCTGAGTTGGGCGTTCCTGGGCGCGCAGGATAACCTGCGAATGCAAAAGCTCCTGTGGATCGACGGCCAGAACGTGATGACCGACATGCAGACCGGGGAAACGCTGGGCCGCTTCCCCGACGTAGGCCAGGTGCTTGAGAACGGCATCTATGCCGCCACGAATTTTAACGAACTGTACCACCTGAACAGGCCGCTGTGCACCGCGCTGAAAAGCATCGGCATGGAGTCGGCGCTGATCATGCAGGTGGATCGGCGGCGGCCGGAATTTGGCTATCTGGTGGTATGCCCCGAGGCGCATACGATGCGGCTGTGGCAGGATGAGGAAATCGCCGCCGTGTATGTACTGGGCCTGATGCTGGCGCATCAGCTGGAAAAGGAATGACGATTTGTATCTGTTCAGTCGCACTTAAAAGAGCACGAATCAGATAGGAGTTAGGAGATAGAAGATTGATAGCGTCAGATATAAAAGCGCAAGTCGATGCAGCCAATAAAACGCATAGTCATTCTTTCATCTCCTCTCTCCTAACTCCTCTCTGGCATGGAGTTCTTATTCGGTAAGCGACTGAACAATTACGACGATTAAACAATCAGCAAAACCATGCCTTCCCGTTGCCGGGAAGGCATTCGTTGCTAACCGGAGGGGAAAGCGATTTGGAATCACAGTTTGAGGCCATGGAGGGCCGGTTGGAGGAATTGACCATCGCCACGGCGCAGCCGGAGATCATTGCCGACGTGCCCAAGTGGCAGGCGATGCTGAAAGAAATGCGTCAGCTGGAGCCCGCGGTGAACGCCTGGCGGGCGTACAGGCAGCTGCTGGCGCAGATCGACCAGGCAAAAGAAATGCGGGACGACCCTGATTTCCGGGACATGGCGGAGGAAGAATTAAAGGAGCTTTTGCCCCGCGAGGAGGAAGAAAGAAATAAACTGCGCCTGTTCCTCATTCCCCACGACCCGAACGACGACCGAAGCGTGGTGATGGAAATCCGCCCCGGCGCGGGCGGGGACGAGGCGGCGCTGTTCGCCGCTCTGCTGCTTCGCATGTACCAGCGCTACGCCGAGCGCAAGGGCTTTCAGTTTGAGCCGGTAGACATTTCCACCACGGAGCTCAAAGGCATCAAGGAAGCGGTGTTCACCCTGAACGGCGTCGGTGCGTTTTCCCGGATGAAGTTCGAATCCGGCGTGCACCGCATCCAGCGCGTGCCCGTCACCGAAGCGGGCGGACGCATCCACACCTCCACGGCCACCGTGGCCGTGCTGCCCGAGGCGGAGGACGTGGAAGTGGAAATCAAGCAGGAAGATTTGCGCATCGACACCTACCGCGCCTCCGGCCACGGCGGCCAGTACATCAACCGCACCGACTCCGCTGTGCGCATCACGCACCTGCCCACCGGCCTGGTGGTGACCTGCCAGGACGAAAAGAGCCAATTGAAGAATAAAGAGAAGGCCATGAAGGTGCTGGCGTCCCGGCTGTATGACCTCTACCGCGCGGAAAAGGACGCCGCCTACGCCCAAAACCGCAAGGCCCAGGTGGGCAGCGGCGAACGCAACGAGCGCATCCGCACCTACAATTTTCCCCAGGGCCGCGTCACCGACCACCGGGCCGACCTGACGCTGTACAAGATCGACGCCATCCTGGACGGCGACCTGGACGAAATCATCGACGCCCTCACCATGAAGGAGCAGGCCGAAAAGCTGCAAAGGCTGAGCTTGTAAATCCTATCGGGCCGTCCCTTCCGGCGATTCATATTTCAATATAAAAAGGAGCCGTCTCCCACGCGGACAGCGTTTGAGACGGCTCTTATTTTGTCACATGCCGAAGTATTCAAAAGCATTCAGCGGCCACACGCGCAGCATGATTTTTCCTACCATGTCGTCCGTGTTGATGCAGCCGAAGTTGATGCTGCGGCTGTCCACCGCCACCGGGCGGTTGTCGCCCAGCACAAACAGCGTGCCCTGGGGAACGGTGTAGGGAAAATCCAGGTCGCACTGGCCAAAGTCGTACTCGGACACATAAGGCTCTTCCAGCAGCAGATCGTTCACGGCGACGCGGCCTTCCTCGTCGATTTCCACCTTGTCGCCGCCCATAGCAATGACACGCTTCACGATCAGCTTGTTATTGTAGTAGAAGCAGCACAAATCGCCGGGCTGGAAGGAATCCGTTTTATAGGCCACGATGATATCGCCGGGCTGGAAAGCGGGCTGCATGGAGGTGCCGGTCACGCGCAGCACAGGCAGGAGCAGCGCCGCCACCAGCACCGCCAGCGCGGCCACCACGATGATGGTGCTCACCGTGCTGCGCAGGGCCTGATGGTATCTGCCCTGGCTGCGGACGCGGCTCATTTCCTGCTGTATTTCTTCCAGGGAGGGATAGGACGCTTTTTTCATCCGTTTCGCCATGGCTTATTCTCCGTCTTTCCGGGGAGCGGATGCCTCGGGGGCCGGGACGTCCTCTTTGAGCAGATCCGCGCCGACAGGCTGCTGATCCGGTATTTGCTGCATGGACAGAAGCTGCTCGATTTTTTTCATGCGCTGCTGCAAATCCTTCGCTGAACCCTGCATCCGGATTTCGTCAATGCGCTGTTCATAATCGCGGCGCAGTTTATCTTCCCGCTGGGAAGTATCCCTTTTCAGGGTATCGAGCTGCTTTTCCAGTTCCCGGCAGCGCAGGGTCAGTTCTTCGTTGCTTTTTTTCATTTGATACATCAATTGCAGCAGCTCAAACCGGCCCATTCGTTTCAGCTTTTCCTTTGCCACAGTTCTGTCTCACCCCATTTTCCTCGTTGCCTCGGCGCTCTCCCGGCCGCCTCAATCGTCCAGGATAATTTCGTCTTCCCAGCCGTCCAAATCGTCGATTTCGATATCTCCAAATTCGCCGGTCTCCACTTCGTCTTCCTCAGGATCGAGGCCCCAGTAGGATTCCAGGATGGCCTGCGTCCAGGTGACGTGGGCGGTGATATGGTAATTCTGGAGATAGGGATTCCAGAAGTCGAAGTAAATATTGGAATAAACCGGGATGGTGGGCAGCACTTCGTTGTACCGCTTCTGGAACGTGATCCACTTGCTCACGTATTCGTACACCGCGCCGGGCTCCGTCTTGCGCATATCCACGGCGTCCTGGAACAGTTCCTCGTCGTCGGAATAGGTGTTGTTCCAGATCAGGTGATCCGCGGTGGGATCGCAGCTGTAGGTGATCGACGGGTCGACGATCACGTGGAAGTTGGTGGCCAGGTAGATCATGTCGGTGGTGCGCTCGGTTTCACGATAGTAGGAGTAGAACAGCTCCTGCATATCGGTGGGCACCAGGGTCAGCAGGATACCGCAGGCGTTCAGGTTGTCGATGAAGTTTTCCTGCAGGGTGTCCACAAAGTGGTTGCCCGCGGGATACATCATGGTCAAGTCCAGCGCCACCAGTTCATCGTCCACGATCTTGCAGCGGACGTCGTCCACGCCGCGGCGGTAGGTGTTGCCCTCGCGGTTCAGCGTCCATCCGGCCTGGTCCAGCAGCGCGTTGGCCTTGTCGCGGTCCACATGATAATCCACCAGATCCAGGTTCAGCGCGTCCCATTTCGCAATTTCTTCTTCCATTTCCTCATCGGTCATGGGATTGTCAGGGTCGTCCTGAATGGGATATTCCAGCTGGCCGTTGACCAGCAGGTATTCCCACTGCTCGATTCCGTAATAGCCGTCCACGCGGACGCCGAAATCCTTGCAGTAATCGTAGGTCAGCTGGTCACGGTCCATGCACCACGCGATGGCCTGGCGCACTTCCATTTCGTGCACCGTGGGCCAATCGTAGGTGAAGGTCAGGAAGGCCAGGCCGATGCGGGGATAATCCTGATACCGGATGGCGTAGCGTCCGTCCACCTCGTAGATCGTTTCGTTTTTGACGGGTTGTTCGTCCTCGGCAGGCAGTTCCTCATCCTCGAGCAATTCATCATCCTCGAGCAGTTCTTCGTCCTCAAGCAATTCATCGTCGGCCAATTCCTGTTCGCCGTCGAGCAGTTCTTCCTCCCCGGCTTCTTCGCCGGTCAGTTCCTCATCCGCGGCGTCGATTTCGATTTCTTCGTCCTCGGCGTTATTCTTGCCCAGCACGCCCCATTCATCTTCGACAAACGTGCTGCTGCCGCCGCCCGGCACCTGCATTCCCAGGCATTCCAGGATGGTCGGGCCGTAAACGACCTTGTTAACCAGATGCAGCTCGCCCGTCGCCAAATCCTCGGCCATGGTGTTGTTGTCCGCCACAGTGAAGCAGATCTTTTCGATGCTGGGTTTGACCAGGTAGAAGGGGTCTTCCTCGCCGTCCTCGTTCAGGCGGTCCACCTTGATATAGTTGACGTTGGCGCTGGCGTGATGGCCGGTGCCGCTGCCGCTGCCCTCCAGCGTGTCAAGGTTGAAGCTGAATTCCTCCGGCAGGCTGTTGTTGACCCACGCGCCCTTGAAATACGGGTTGATTTCAAAATGGGCGTTGATCCCGTCGTACTCGGTGAGCACATAGGGGCCGCTGACCACGGAGGGATGGCTGTTGTAGCCGGTCTCCGGGTCGAGGATGGTTTTCCGCAGCAGGTCGGCGGTGAAGATCGGCTCCTCGATGGTGAGGTCTTCGTTGCCGATATAGACGCCGTAGCCGTCGTCATACACCTTGCAGCCCGGCGCGATCACGCTGATGGGATAAGGCACGCACAGCAGCAGGCCCACCTCAAAGAAGTAGGGCAGGAATTCATGATCCAGGGTGATGGCCAGCTGATGGTCGCTGAGGACGTTCACGCCGCCCAGGGCATAGGCTTTCTTGGTGATGTACTCATCATAGCCCAGGAGGTGCTCGGCGCGGTAAATCTTTCCGCCGATTTCCTCAATCTCGGTCGCCATCATCAGCAGCATGGAAAAGGCGTAATCCCACGCGGTGATGGGCGTGCCGTCGGAATAGTACAGGTCGTCCGCCAGGCCCAGGAGGTAAGTCTTGTTGCCGTCCGCGTCGCCCACCACCATGACCTCGTTCACCACGGAGGGGTCGATCACATAGACGCCCTGGTTCTGATCCCAGTTGACCAGGTTATAGCCGTGAATCAGGGCCCGCACGTCGATATCGGCGGTATCGTTGCCAAACATCTCCGTGAAGAAATCGCCCTTGGTGACCGTGGGATGGCCCACGATCAATTCCTCGGGATACTCGATTTCCTCTTCCGGCTCCTCTTGCTCAGCCTCAAGCTCGTCGGACAGTTGTTCCTCGTCCACTTCCAAATCATCCACAAATTCTTCTTCCGGCAGCTCCTCCCCGCCGCCCAGCCCGCCCTCGGCCAGGGCCAAGGACGGGACGTGGGTGAGGAGAAGAATCAGCGCCAGCAGAAGGGACAGATACTTTTTCATGTCCTTCATGACGGTCTACACACCTTTCATGGTCTTCATGCAAATACGCAGATCTTTCCGCAGGATTAATCGAAGCAGTCGCCGACGTGGTTGATGATGACTTCGATGCCCAAAGGCGTGTTGTAATCATCAAACTCTTCGACAGGCACGCCAGGCACCGGCGGCACGGTCTTGCCTTCCGGCGGTTCAGGACGCTGCCACAGGGTGTTGGTCAGCGTGGTGACGCCGTTGGACGTGGTGGAACCGGTGAGCGTATAGCCCAGCGCCTCATGCTCGGTCCACGTGTATTCGATCTTCTGCCCGTTCCTGTAAACCGGCAGGTGATCAATCGTGGCGCTCCAGCCGTTGGCTTCGCTCAGCACCACCTGCATACCGTTGGACAGCGTCGCCGTGATGCTGGCAGGACGTCTGCCGAGCTCGTTGTTGTTATCGTTCCAGACCTTCCGGACCGTCGCGGAGGTTTCCTCACGCTGATAGGTGTTGGTCACATTGTAGCCATTCACCTGAGAGGTGTATCCGGCGGGCACGTTGTCTTCGGTGATGCTGTAGACGATTTCGTTGCCGTTCTGATCCAGCTTATCCAGGTTGGTGAAGCTCCAGCTCCAGCCGTTGGCCGCGCTGGCCGTCACGGTCTGGACCGTCGTACCGTTGGCAAGCAGGTGGATCGTCACGCTGGCGGGCCTCATGCCGTCTTCGTTATTGTTGTCCACCCAGATCTTTCTGCCGGAAACGGTGACAGTTTCAGGCGTGGGCGTGACCGTGGGCGTAACTGTCGGCGTGACCGTCGGTGTGGCCGTAGGTATGCGCGTCGGCGCGGGCGAAGGCGTCCTTCCGCCGCCGCCACCGCCGCCGCCGCCGCCCGGCACAACGGGATTATACGGAGTAGGCGCGGTGGTCGCTGTCCGCCTGGGCGTGGTGGTCGCCGTGACACGCGGCGTAGTTGTCGCCGTAACACGCGGCGTGGCTGTCGCTGTAACGCGCGGCGTAGTGGTCGCCGTGACACGCGGCGTAACCGTCGGCGTAGCTTTTGCCGTGGCCGTCGGCGTAACCTTCGGCACAGTCGTCGGCGTGGGTGTAGGTTCGGACACCTTTTCATCCACCTTCGCGTTGACTGCTATATCGTTCAGTTTAAGCCCCAAATACTGGAACGGAAGGGGCGCCAGGAACTGCACCAGCAGTCCTTCCGGGCCCTGCGTCATGACGCCGTAATAGATGCCCAGCTCAAGGCCGGAAAATCTGATATTGCCATTGTCGTCCATGATGGCTGTGGCAATCGGCTGAGTCCCCAGCGCTGTTTTCTCAAATTCAGGATTCTCAAGAATCTTCTGAATCCCGGAGTCATTGTCCGCGCCTTCCCCGCGCAGCATCAGCTCCGCTTCGACGACTCCAAACGAAGCGTAACGGTCGTCCACACTCCAACCGTCATCCCCGTTCAATGAAGCCACCTTGAACAGCGACATCTCGACCTTGTTATTGCTGTCCTGGGCAAGATAGTCTTTGATGTTCTTGTGGTTCCCCAGATTCACGGTCACGCTGCCCGTTACCCCTTCCGCGGAACCGGTCATCAAAAAACCTGCTGCCAGAACCAGAATCAGGGTCCATGCCAACATCCCTCGATACTTCCAGTTCATTTCCATCATCCTTTTTCGTGTCATTTTTTGCGAAAAAGCTTTTATTTTCTATTTCTCATTGGGCAGCCTGTAGCGCCGCCGCTTGACTCTCTCCACAATGAACATCACCAGCAGCCCGAACGCCATCACCGGCGACCCGATCGCCAGGATATTCACCCAGTCGGGCGGCATGAACGCGGCGTTTTCGCGTTCCAATACGTCCCCGCTGCTGTCCGGATTCAGCCGCTTTCCCCGAACCGTCATTCTGCCGCCGTCCAGGGTGGCCGATACGAGGGTCATCCGTTCGTCCGAACGGTTTCTTTCCAAGGCGATGGTGTCCGCCGCCGGGCCCGCGCTGACCTGATCCACCTGATAAACCAGCGTTTGGTTCATCACCGTGAAAATGAACAGGTCGCCCGCCGCCAGCCGGTCCATATCCTTGAGCACCTTTGCGCCGGTCAGCCCAATGTCGGCCAGCGCGCCGGGAGCCATCTGCCCGCCGCTGCCCGCCAGCAGGGCGTGGGAGCCCGCGCCGCCGACGGGAAGGGAGGAACCGGGGCCATAGAACAGCCCGGTTTCCGAGTTCTTCTGCGAATTGGAGCGGTACACCGGCAGCGTCAGGCCGATTTTGGGAATCTCCAGAATGCCGATCACGCCGTTGCCGTCGGCGTACAGCAGGGACACGGCCCCGGTATCCTCGGCGCTGAAGGGGTCCTGCACGATCAAATCCCCGATCGGCTCATCCGCCTGCGAATATAATGTAATCAGCTGCGCCACCCGGTCGGGGGTGATCCCCTCTTCCGTCGCCATCAGGCTCGACCAGGGGTTTTTCCCCGCGGGTGTTTCCGCGGGCGGATGGTCTTCTTCTGTTGGTTCCTCGTCCTGCTCTTCCTCGGCGCCGCCCGGGGGAGCGTCGGCGTTTTCCGCCGTGGGAATGCTTTCCAGCAGCTGATCCAGGTTCCACGCCTTGCTTTTCTCAGTCGTCTCGGCCTCGGTGGCCGGGGCCAGGCTGGCTGCCCGCTGCCGGTAATAGCGAATCCGGGGGGCGTTCTGATACTGCGCGTACTGGTCGCTGACGACGGGAAAGAGCAGATACCCCGCTCCCGCCGCCACGATCAGGAAGAGCAGCAAACGCCCCAAAAACTTTTTCATCGAAATCTCCCTCTTTAAAAGTCCGCCGCGTTAATTCACTTCGCCAATGCGGTACGCGGGCCAGATCAGGTATTTCGCCGCGCCAACCACGCTGTCCAGCTCCACGCTGCCAAACTCCGCGTCCCGGCTGTCCACAGACAGGGCGTACCGGTCGCCCAGCACGAACAATTCCCCTTCCGCCACGGTGAAGGGCCGCTCAGGCGTTTCTTCGGCCCAGCCTGTGAGGCAGCCCGCAATCGCCGCGCCGTTCACGGTCAGCTGCCCGTTTTCTTCTTGGTCGATTTCGTCGCCGCCCACGGCGGCCACGCGCTTGATTTCCCAGCCCCTTTCGCGGCCGAACAGAATCACGTCGCCGCGCTGGGGCGTTTCGCCGTCCTGATACTTTTGAAAAAGGACCACGCTGCCGCCGGGCAGCGCGTCGCCCATGGCGGGGCCCTGCGCGACGGCGAGGACAAAGTATCGGCTGAACGCGAACCATCCCGCCGCGACGGCCAGGATGCCCCACACGATCAGGCTCCACAGCAGCCGCTTGCCCTTTTGCGATCTGCGTACCCGCCGCATTTCCCGCAGCAGTTCTCTGTCCTCGGGCGTGTATCCTTCCATGCGAATCCTCCGGCTCTATGTCTGCGGCCAAGGGCGGAATGGACATGCCCAAAAGCCTGTTTTTCCCAAAAACAAGTGTACATACTGAATTATAGCATAAAACATCACGTGAAACAAGAGGAAATGAATGAATTTGCGCGATTACATCTTTGTTTTCATGTTACCATTTAGCTATCGCATGATGCTTATTAACCAGAGCGAGGGCCTGTGCGGCCCTCGTGCACCTGCACCAAAGGCCTTCGGCCTCTGGACTCCAGCAGCGGAATTAACTTGCGCATATAATTCGAGTTGGTTCCCGCTGAGTCTTGGGGGAATGCGGATGTTCTGCTTGGCCGCGTTGTGTTTCTGGCCCGGCGTCCTTTGGACGCCAACCCGGATGCAAAGCATCCGGGGAAAGCCAGGGAATAATCCGTTGGGAAAGCTCGCTTTCCCCTCGGATTTTCCCGGGCTTTCTTGGGCCAGAAACCTTCATGCTTTCGTAACCCCAGCGCGGCAGGCGAACGTTGTTGGTTATTCCCAACGGCGTAACTTCGCCAGTTACGGGTCCAGGGACGAACCGCCGATGACCGCCTGTGGCGGGAATCTCATCGGCGGTGAGATCAGCCGAAACAAGCAATGT
>CADAKE010000009.1:25922-52871 GCA_902788445.1 uncultured Eubacteriales bacterium | reverse complement strand
GAGCAAGTACAGCAAGGAAGACATCATCCGCATGGTTCGGGAAGACGACGTGGAGTTTATCCGGATGCAGTTTACCGATATTTTCGGCCAGTTAAAGAATGTAGCCATCACCGCCAGCCAGATTGAAAAAGCGGTCAATAATGAAATCATGATCGACGGCAGCTCCATTGAGGGCTTTGTGCGTATCAACGAGAGCGACCAATACCTGCGGCCCGATCTGGACACCTTTGCCATCCTGCCCTGGCGTCCCCAGCACGGGAAGGTGGCCCGCCTGATCTGCGACGTGTACAACCCGGATGGAACACCCTTCGCGGGCGACCCGCGCGGCGTGCTCAAGAAGGTGCTGAAAAAGGCGGCGGACATGGGCTATTCCTTCAACGGGCGACCCGCGCGGCGTGCTCAAGAAGGTGCTGAAAAAGGCGGCGGACATGGGCTATTCCTTCAACGTGGGCCCGGAGATGGAATTCTTCCTGTTCCAGACGGACGAGCAGGGCCGCCCCACCACCACCACGGGCGACGAGGCGGGCTATTTCGACCTGGGCCCGCTGGATCACGGTGAAAGCACCCGGCGCGAAATCTGCATGAGCTTGGAGCAGATGGGCTTTGAAATCGAGGCCAGCCACCACGAAGTGGCCGCGGGCCAGCACGAGATCGACTTCAAGTACGCCGACGCCCTGACCGCCGCCGACAACATCATGACCTTTAAGCTGGCGGTCAAGACCTTGGCGCAGAAGAACGGCCTGCACGCCACCTTCATGCCCAAGCCCGTGTTCGGCATCAACGGCAGCGGGATGCACACCAACATGAGCCTGTTCAAGGACGGCAAGAACGTGTTCGCCGATCCCAGCGACAAGCGGGGGCTCAGCAAAGAAGCCTATTCCTTTATCGCGGGCATCCTGACCCACGTGCGCGGCATGGCGGCGGTTACCAACCCGCTGGTGAACAGCTACAAGCGCCTGGTGCCGGGCTATGAAGCGCCCTGCTACCTGGCCTGGAGCGCCAGCAACAGAAGCGCTTTGATCCGCATTCCCGCCGCCCGGGGCATGGGCACCCGCGTGGAACTGCGCTGCCCCGACCCCTCCTGCAACCCCTACCTGAACATGGCGGTCTGCCTGGCCGCTGGCCTGGACGGCATCGAAAAGGGGCTGACCCCGCCGGATGAAATCACCGAAAACATCTTCGCCATGGACAGCGCGACAAGAGAATCCAAGGGCATCAAGTCCCTGCCGGGTACCCTGCGGGAGGCCATCGACTGCCTGAAAGAAGATGAAGTCATCTGCGGCGCGTTGGGCGAGCATGTGCTGTCCCAGTACGTGGAGGGCAAGGAAAAAGAATGGGACGCCTACCGCACCCACGTGAGCAAATGGGAAATCGAGCGCTACATCGTGATGTATTGATGAATCCTTTTCTCCGTCCTTTCAGCCTTCAAAGGGCGGTTTGCGTGAACGAAGGGAGGCGCGTTTATGAGAAGAATTGTCATAGCGGCCAGCGCGGACAGCAGCCGCGAAAACCTGGCCCGCATTTTGACCGGCGCGGGCTATGACGTGTACCGCGCCTGCGCCTCCGGCGGCGAGGTGCGCCGGGCGGTGAGCCAGGCGGGGGACTGCCTGGTGATCCTGTACGGCCCGCTGCCCGACTGCCTGGTGGACGACCTGGCCTGGGACATTCAGCCGGACGCGCAAATCCTGTTATTGGCCCGGCCCATGATGCTCAGCCGATGCGAGTTCCCCAAGCTGTTCAAGCTCGAAGCGCCTTGTCCGGCCAGTGCCTTGACCGCGGCGGTGGACATGCTGTCGCAGATGCAGAGGATGCAGATGCCCAAACGCCAGGGGGAAGAAAAAAATCTTGTGGAGCAGGCCAAGCAAACCTTGATGAAATCCCGTGGCCTGACCGAACCGGAAGCGCACCGGGCCATGCAGCAGTACGCCATGAACCACGGGATCAAGATGGCCGATTACGCGGCGCAGCTATTACATTCGTCAAAGAGGACGGAGGAATGACCATGCGGGATGAACAGTATCCGCTGTATCACGAAGAACTGGAGCATGAAAGCTGCGGCGTGGGGGCCATCGTGGATTTGAGCGGCAAAGCCACCCACCGCACCGTCGACCAGGCGCTGTCCATCGTGGAGCGCCTGGCCCACCGGGCGGGCAGCGACGCGCTCGGCACCACAGGCGACGGCGTCGGCATCATGACCCAGCTGCCCCACGCCCTGTTTTCTGCCTGGGCCCAGGAGGAGGGAATCTCCCTGGGCCAGGCTGGAGACTACGGCGTGGGGATGTTCTTTTTGCCCGAGGACGAAGTGGGCGTGAAAAACATCTGCCGCATTTTTGAGCAGCTGGCCACGTCGGAAAATCTCCCCGTGCTGGGCTGGCGGGACGTGCCCTGCCATCCCGCCCAGCTGGGGGCGGGAGCCAGGCGCGCCATGCCCCGCATCCGCCAATGCTTTCTGAAACGCCCTGCCTCTGTTGCCGCCGGACAGGACTTTGACCGGCGGCTCTATGTATTGCGCCGCGTGTTTGAAAAGCAGGACACGGACACCTATATCTGCTCCCTGTCCAGCCGCACGATCGTCTACAAGGGCATGATGCTGGTCAGCCAATTGCGTTCCTTTTACGACGATTTGCAGGACGTGCGCTTCTGCTCCCAGATGGCCATGGTGCATTCCCGCTTTTCCACCAATACCTTTCCCTCCTGGAGCAAGGCTCATCCCCAGCGTTTCCTTCTGCACAACGGCGAAATCAACACCATCCGGGGCAACCATGACCGCATGAAGGCGCGGGAGGAAACCATGCGCTCCGCGGTTCTGGGCGATGAAATGCGGCGCGTGCTGCCCGTAGTACAGGACGGCGGCAGCGACAGCCAGAAGCTGGACAACACGCTGGAGTTCCTTGCCATGAATGGCTTTCCGCTCTCCCTGGCCGGGATGGTGCTGCTGCCCGAACCCTGGCAGGGGCAGAAGCAGCCGACGCCCTGGCGGGATTTGTACCGCTACTACGCCGCCATGATGGAGCCCTGGGACGGCCCTGCCGCCATCCTTTATTCGGATGGAGACACGGTCTGCGCGTCGCTGGACAGGAACGGCCTGCGGCCCCTGCGGTGCGCATTGACCGACGACAAACGGCTGATCCTGTCCTCCGAGGCGGGCGTGCTCTTTGAGGAAAACGCCCACATCCTGCGGCGGTGGAAGCTGAAAAGCGGGGACGTGCTGGAGGCGAATCTGCGCACCGGGGAACTGCTGGAAAGCGAAGAACTGAAAACCCGCTACGCGAAGGCGCGACCCTATTCCGACTGGATGCGCCACTTGATCCGGCTTTCCGATCTGCCGAAGGCGGCGGAAATCACTTCTCCTTTGGATGAGGCCGCTCAAACCGCGCTTTGCAAAGCCTTCCATTATACCTTTGAGGACGTGTACAGCGTCCTCTTGCCCATGGCGAAAAACGGGACGGAACCCATTGTTTCGATGGGCGCGGACGAGCCCATGGCGGCGCTGTCCAAAACCCATCCCAGCCTCTTTGATTATTTCAAGCAGCGCTTTGCCCAGGTGACCAACCCGCCCATCGACGCCCTGCGGGAGGAAATCAAGACGGACTGCTCCATTTATCTGGGCGACGACGGCAACCTCTTGGGGGACGGCCCGGACAACTGCACCGTGCTGGAACTGCCCTCGCCCGTTTTGACCGGGGAAGAACTGGCCCGCGTCCGGGCGATGGCGCATCCGGCTTTTTCGGTGCGCACAGTTTCCCTTTTATATCAAAAAGATTGTTCTTTGCGTTCCGCGCTGGACGCTTTCTTTGCCTGCTGTGACCATGCGTGCCGGGACGGGATCAATCTGCTGATCCTCTCCGACCGGGGCGTGGATGAAAACCGTCTGGCGATTCCCTCTTTGCTTGCCGTTTCCGCGCTGGAACAGCATTTGATCCGCATCAAAAAACGCACGGCGGTATCGGTGATTCTGGAAAGCGGCGAACCACGGGACGTGCATCATCTGGCGCTTCTGATCGCCTATGGGGCGCGGGCGGTCAACCCCTATCTGGCGCATGAATGCGTGAAATCTCTTTGTGAAAAAGGACAGATCGGCAAAACCCCCGATCAGGCCATTACCGATTATAATAAAGCGCTCACCGCGGGCGTGCTGAAAATCGCCTCCAAGATGGGCGTGTCCACTTTGCAGGCTTATCAGAGCGCCCAATTGTTTGAAGCCGTCGGCCTGGATGGGCAGTTTGTGGAAACGTATTTCACCAACACGCCCTATGTTTTGGGCGGTACGGATTTAAACAGGGCAGAGTCGGACAGCCGGTTCCACCACCATGCCGCCTTTGCCGCGCCGAACACGGGCCTGCCCAGCATCGGCATTCATAAAGCGCGCGCGGGGGAAGGAACGGAGGAACACCTTTATTCCCCGGAAACCATCCATCTGCTACAGCAGGCGGTTTGGACGGATGATAAAGATTTATTCGATCAGTACGCCGCGCGGGTGGAGAACGAGGGCCCGCGCACCATCCGTTCCATGCTGACCTTTGATTATGACGCCTGCAAAGCCATTCCCCTCAGGGAAGTAGAGAGCGCTGAAACAATCGTCCGGCGCTTCCGCACCGGGGCCATGAGCTACGGCTCCATCTCCCAGGAGGCCCACGAATGCATGGCCCAGGCCATGAACCGCCTGGGCGGCAAAAGCAACAGCGGCGAGGGCGGCGAACTGCCAGAGCGCTATGGAACGGATCTCAATTCCGCCATCAAGCAGGTGGCCTCCGGACGCTTCGGCGTGACGCGGGAATACCTGCTCTCCGCCCAGGAAATCCAAATCAAGATGGCCCAGGGAGCCAAGCCCGGCGAGGGCGGCCACTTGCCGGGGGCCAAGGTGACGGACAGCGTGGCGAAAACCCGCTGCTCCACGCCAGGCATTTCCCTGATCTCTCCGCCGCCTCACCACGACATTTATTCCATCGAGGATTTGGCCGAACTGATTTACGATCTGCAATGCGCGGCGGAACAGGCGAAGATCACGGTGAAGCTGGTTGCCTCCGCGGGTGTCGGCACCATCGCCAGCGGCGTGGCGAAAGCAGGCGCGGGCGGCATCCTGATTTCCGGCGGAGAGGGCGGCACCGGCGCGGCTCCCATGAGTTCTGTCCATCACGCGGGCCTGCCCTGGGAAATCGGTTTGGCCGAGGCCCATCAGGTATTGTGCCGCAACAGACTGCGCCAGAAGGTGACGCTGGAGACGGACGGCAAGCTGATGACGGGCCACGACGTGGCGGTGGCGCTGCTCTTAGGCGCGGAGGAATTTGGTTTTGCTACCGCGCCGCTCATTACGATGGGCTGCCGGATGATGCGCGTGTGCCACCTGGGCACCTGCCCCTTCGGCATTGCCACCCAAAACCCGGAACTGCGGAAGCGCTTCATCGGCAAGCCGGAATATGTGGAACGGTTCATGCTGTTCATTGCCGGGCAGCTGCGGGAAATCATGGCAAAGCTCGGCGCGAAAACCGTTGATGAACTGGTGGGCCGCAGCGACCTGCTGAAAATGAAGCCGGATGCACGGATGGATTTAAGCGGCCTGATCGGCTTTTCCCGGAACACTCATTTCCAGCCGGAAGCGAAGCACGATTTCCACTTGAACGAGCGCACCGACGCCCGGCTGTTCCAATCCCATGTGACCCTCATGACCACCGACCGCGCGTTCGGCGCCATGCTGAAAGGCGCTCAATCCATCCAGGCCCAGGGGTGCGGCGGGCAATCCTTCGGCGCGTTCCTGCCGGATGGACAGAATATCACCCTCTACGGGGTGGCAAACGACTATTTGGGCAAGGGTCTGTCCGGCGGTACCATTGCCGTCTGCCCGCCAGTGGACAGCGTATGGCGGCAGGAAGATACCCTGATCGGCAACGTGGCGCTGTACGGCGCGACCTCGGGCTATGCCTTCATCGCGGGCAGGACGGGGGAGCGTTTCGCCGTGCGCAATTCCGGCGCGTGGGCAGTCGTGGAGGGCGTGGGCGACCACGGCTGTGAATACATGACCGGAGGACGTGTGGCCGTGCTGGGGAAGGTCGGCGACAACTTCGCCGCCGGGATGTCGGGCGGCATCGCCTGGGTGCTGGATGAGGAGGATACATTAAAATATCATTTGAATTGCGGGCACGTGCGGGCGTATCCTGTCAGCCCTGAGCAGGCGGCGGAACTGCACCGGCTCCTGTCCATGCATGTGAAAGCCACGGGCTCCCGAAAGGCAAAGGAACTCCTGAATGCTTTCAGCGAAACTCTGCCCAAATTCAAGGCGGTCATTTCCGATGAATATCTGAATTGGATGAAAGACTGCTGAAAACCCAGGCGCTGGTTTTGTTCGGCGGCACATAGACGAACATAAGAACGTGAAGATGTTCGCCAACTTTTGCAGCCGTTTCCAGCGCCTGGGCTGTTTTTTGCGTATACAAAATGCTGAGGATATTCCCATAACCAGCAAAATGACACTTGAAAAAACGGAAGGATTCAATATAATATAAAATGAAAGTCTCTATACAAAGGTCAGGCTGAAAAATACACATTGTCGGGGGGAAGATTGAATGAGAAAACAGAATGGGAAATTATGGCTATTCCATCGCTTCACTGCTCTGCTGATGGCATGGGTGGTTCTGTTCAGCTCATTCAGTTTCCCAGCGCTTGCGTCGGAGCAAGTCAATGAGGACGAAGCGATCATTGTTCCTGTTTCCGCATCCGATTTTTCTCCGGATCTCGAATTGGAGGCGGACGGCGTTTCAGACGCGCCTCTCCAGGAATTTACGGAGGAGGAGCCGCCGATTGACCCCACTGAGGAACCGACCGCGGAGCCTACGACAGAGCCGACCGCTGAACCCAGCGTGGAACCCACTGTGGAGCCTACAGCTGAACCCACGGCAGAACCCACAGCCGAGCCGACCGCGGAACCCACAGCAGAACCCACTGTGGAGCCGACGGCCGAACCTACAGCGGAACCGACCGAAGAACCTACAGTAGAGCCGACGGCGGAGCCTACGGCAGAACCCACGGCGGAACCCACAGCAGAGCCGACGGCGGAACCAACGGCAGAACCCACAGCCGAGCCGACCGCTGAACCTACCGCGGAGCCTACAGCAGAACCTACAGTGGAACCAACCGAAGAACCGACTGGGGAACCAACCGAAGAACCGACCGGGGAACCTACAGCCGAGCCGATGGAGGAACCCACGGCTGCTCCTTCCGCTCCCTTTTATCAGGAAACAAATGTTGATGGAATCATCTTCATCATTTCCGCGGCGGAGGGCGTGGCCGATCCCGGAACCCAAATTGAAATTGACAGAGACAATGAAGAAAAAAGCAATGACGCTTTCAAAGCCTGTGCCGTAAAAAGTCTCGGTCTGGAAAACACCGACCCTGCCCAGATCCGCCATACGGTTTTCCGTCTGTCCGGGGCGGCGCTGAACGGGGAAGCGTATGTGCGGATGGAACGCCTCGGTTTTTCCGCCCTCCGGGAGCAGTATCCCAACGGGACGGTTTCCCTGTTCCTGCTTCGCTATCTGCCGGAGGAACCAAACATGGCGGACCGGGCCTGGGAAATGGAGTTGTATGTAAATCTCAGCCAGGACCAGGCGGCGTTCACCCTCACCGATCTGGGCGAATTTGACCTGGTCGCCGTGGTTGCCGTGCCTGAACCGACAGAGGAGCCTGTCGCGGAACCCACGCCTGAACCGACGGACGCGCCCTTGGCGGAAGCTGCCGCCGAACCGACCGAACAGCCTGCCGCTGAAATCACGCCGGAACCGACCGGCGCGCCCGTTTCCGAGCCTCTCCCCGCCGCGGATGAACAGGAACCGGAGCGGGAAAACAGTGAACCGACGTCGGATGAGCCTTCGGATTCTGAGGATACCGGCTTCGCCATCACCGTCCAGCCCACGAGCGTGTATGCCGCGCCGGGGGACGAAATCCAATTCCGCGTGGAAGCCGTGGGCGAAGGCCTGACTTATCAATGGCAGCGCACGGGCCAGGACGGCTGGCAGGACATTGTCGAAAACAGCACAACGTTCCAAGGCCCCAAAACGGCGGAGCTTCTGTTCACGGTGACGGACGCGGTCAGCAGAAAAATGTACCGCTGCGTGGTGTCGGCAGGAGAGAAGAAGCTCATCACGGATGAAGTGGGGATTCTGAGCGCGGACGGCGAGTCCGAGATTTCGACGGACACGCCCGAACCGACAGATACGCCTGAACCGACAGATACGCCTGAACCGACAGATACGCCTGAACCGACGGATACGCCCGAACCGACAAATACGCCCGAACCGACAGATACGCCTGAACCGACAGATACGCCCGAACCGACAGATACGCCTGAACCGACGGATACCCCCGAACCGACCGACACCCCCGCGCCAACAGAAATCCCGTTGGTTTTCTACCGCTACGAGACGCTTGAAGGGGAAATTTCCCTGACGGATTTGCTGTCCGCGCTGGAAATCGAGAATCGGGTGAGGCTCTCCATTGCAGGGGACGAAGCGGTTTCCGTGATGGAGGCGGACAAGCTCGTGATTTCCGCGTCCGGCGTCGTGCGGATTCTGTTCGCGGACGGCATCGAAGCGGTCATTGAGATCGTCAAGGGCGGCGAATATGCCTTCACGACCACGAAGGAAACGCTGGCCGTTTCGGCGGTCCTGGCCGCGCTGGGGCTGGAAGAAGCGCTGCCCCTTGGCGCGGTCAGCAGCGATGAAGCCGCGCTGGCGATTGAAGAAAAGGAAGCGGATTGGCTGCTGACCCTCGGCGGGATCACGCAAGACCCGGAGGCGGCGCCGAAATTGACCGTCCAATTTGCGGATGGTTTTGCTGTGGTGCGCATCATTCGGGAAGCGCCGCCGGAGGTGCGAATCGACCCGCAAGCCGTGACAGCGAGCGCCATCGCGGACGCGGAAAAAGCGATTGCCCTTGTCAAGCAAGCCGAGCAGGCGGCGAAAGAAAAAACGCTGGCTGAACAAAATCTCTCACGGACAAACACGTTACAGGCGAACTCCCTCGGGGCAAACGCCCTGAAAATGAACGCCCTGGCCGCTCCCCTGGAATCATCTGACAGCGGCGCGGAGACGGAGGAAGCGCCGCCAGCCGTCTATACCGAAACAGGCTACGCGGCGCTGGACATTTCCGTGGACGCGGAGAGCCTGTATGACGGCGACGCGGTGTATACCGTACCCGTCACCCTGGCCGAACCGATCACGCTGGTGAACCGAACCAACGCGGTGGTGAAGGACGACACCGCGATTATTCAGGTTTATCACATCGTGACCGTGCAGAACATCGACGGCACAGAGGAAGACCAGGCCGTGCCCGTGACGGTGTTAAGCAGCCAGATCGAGGATGGCAAACTCCTTTCCTTCACCATCGAAACCGACGGCTTCTCCCCCTACGTCGTGCAATATACGGTGGATTTCTATTACAATGAATTTGAATATCACCTGGATGGCGGTGGGGCGATTGCCTTGTCCGAATTGTTTGCGCTGCTGGGAATTGATATGGACGTGGCAGATGTAACGAATGTCACTTTCTCCAACCCTGAACTGCTCGCGGTTGAACAGAATGAGGATGGAAGCGACTGGACGCTGACCAGCTTGCAATCGTTTGCCACGATAGAATCCCTCACTATTGAGTTTATCAACGGAGATCAGATTATCGTAAGGGTGGAGGATCCAACAGCATATTGTGCTAGATATAATACCAATGATGTCAATGGTGGCATTATATTTGGTGGTGATCATCAATATTATACTGAGTTTCGAAGCGTTTATGCATTAACAGAAGAGCGTTTAGTACAATACTATGGGCAGGCGTCTAAAAGTGGTGATTATAAAAAAACAGCAAATGAGAATTGGCATTTTGTTATGTGGGTTGAGGATGGAATTAATTTCTATTCTAATTTATCACAAATTAGACCAACTGATCCCGGCCACGAAAAAACATTTACCGCTTGTTTTGCTCCAAACGGACAATATTTTATCCTTTACACCTGGGATGATACTTATGGAGAGGTAAAAGCTGGTGACGCAAGATATTTTGAGTATATCTATCCTGTGGCCCCTTACGAAACAATAGTACCTCAATACTTCAACTATTCAGCTGATGAAAGCGGTATGATCGCGACACCAAAGGATGGATACTTTTTCAAAGGGTGGTATAATTACGACAATGATGAGTTGATTTGCACCGACTTTACTTTCAATGGAGCTTTGGCAGCTTCTGACATGATTGTGTATCCAAAATTCGAGCCGATTTATTCATACAGGGTTAGGGTAAATGATCCTTCGATGGCGTACTTGACTCAATCGGGCCAAAATGCATTCAGTGGCGAAGAAACAGACAAAGTATGCACAAACGCAAGAAGGGCACAGATTGGCGGCTATTGCTCGATTTACAATGATACGTTTCCCCATGCTCGCACCAGCGATCCCAACAAAACATATTCCTTCCATTATTGGGTAAAGGATGATGGTTCTTATCCCGATGTTTTGCGCAGCGACGGTAGCAATCGCTTACGCGGAAGCGGTGGACACAACGATAAAAATTTGCTTGACCGCAACAATATTACGTTTGTCGCGTTCTATGCCGAAGTCGGTGAGCACATCGTGCGGCTGAATTATGCCCAGCCTGCTGGCAGCGGCAACACTGATATGATAACTGGCAGTTCTCTCACATATCCACGGACAGTTAATACCGGAAACGGTACGCTGTACTACCTCTATACAAATGACAATTCGGGGATCATCGTTAGCCAAAACGACGAGCAAAGCAGCAAATACCTATTTAAGGGCTGGTATAATGAAGATGGAAGGTGTATTTCAACAGAAACAACTTTTATGATTAATTCTACTACTGTGAAGGAAGACTTGGTATTGACGCCAGTTTTTGAAGAAATTGAGCAGCCAAGAAACTATTTCATAGTATGCTATGACGGAAGCAATGGTTTAAGCGGCGGCGACGCGCCAAATAATACATTGTATTCCCGCAAGGAGAGCACTGGGCGCATCCAGGGCAGCACTGCTCAGTTTCAGGATGTGTTAAAAAGCTATAGTGGAGAAACTGCTTATGCGTCTATTACATTGCCCACCGCCGCTGTCGAACCTCAGAGCGTCGGCGCCAATCACTTTGCCCTCCAAGGCTGGTATGATGTATATACAGGGAATTATTATCGGCCCGGAGAAACTGTGACAATTTATGATGATTCCGTTTTTTATGCTGATTGGTTCCCGGATAATTATAGCTTTGCTTCCAGCGCAAATTCAATCGCATCAGTCGATACCAGGAATTTTATCACTACCACTTTATATGACTTCAATAATCTGTTCAATTTAGATAGTATTGAATTGGACAGAGATCGAAGCTATATCCAAAAAGTTGAAACCACCGGCCAATCTCCTGAATATTTAAATTATGAATACTGGAAAATGAAGGAAACCGGTTCCCGCGATTTCCTGTTCATTTCCACGGTTTCAGGCTTTGGCAGAACGCTGAATCCGGCAGGACGTACTTCGCCCAACCAAAACCATGAAGAAAGCACTTCGGACGCTGAGTTTGCCGGCACGGTTACTCCGGGACTTTATGACAGCAGCCCCTTCCATCACGGAAGTGTGCTTGGTATGCGAAGCTTGGGTTCCGCCAATTATCTCTATCAATTCGATGCTAATACAGGCTATTATTATTACGACAGTGATAAGAACGCCGCTTCTTTCAACTAGGCTGCGGGCAGATTCTATGTATATGATTATCGAAATGGAACGAATAAGTCCAATGGAGGATATGATTTCTTACCTTTAAACTACGGAAACACTGTATTCACAGAAGCCTACGGCGCGCCGAACTATTGGTTTGGTATGACTTCCAGCATTAACTTCTTCCTGCCAAACCGCACGGGGTATCAGGATGAAAATGGAAAATATGGAAACCGCTCTATAAAAGACGATGAAATGGTCTATAAATTCTCAGGCGACGACGATGTGTGGGTCTTTGTAGACGGACGACCGGTTTTGGATATGGGCGGTATACACGGCAAGGTATACGGGGAAATTAATTTTTCACAGGGTACTTGGACGATCGCAGAAAACGGGGCAGAAAAAAAGACGGATGCCCGTGGAATTATGACATATGGCGATGGAGGAAATAAAACACACGGAACGATCGATCTGAATGAGGGCGACCATACCCTGACGCTGTACTACCTGGAGCGCGGTTCCTCCCAGTCCAACTGCGCCATTTACTTCAACCTGGCCCCGCGCTATTCTCTGCAATTCCACAAGGAGGACAGTGAAACAGGCGCCGGCCTTGCCGGGGCGAAGTTTGGCATTTACACCAACGAAAAATGCACCGTGGCGGCGCAGCTGTGGGGCACCTATACGGGCGTCCGGACCAATGAATTCACAACGGGCGCTGATGGCTACGTCCATTGCTCCGGGCTGTGCGCGGGCAGGACATACTACATCAAAGAACTCACTCCTCCCCAAGTGAATGACGTGGAATACCCTGATGTGTCCGACGAAGTGATCACCCTGACGCTGGCTGCCGATGGAACGCCTACTGTCAGTTCAAGCACGGATTGGGCGGAGGTTGCTTCTTCTGAAGCGGAGGGCTCCAGCAATCAAGGCGCTTTTATGCTCTATTTGAAGGTGAAAAACAATAAGGTTACGCGCACGGATATCACGGCGCAGAAAACCTGGTCGCTGCTGGATGGAAACGAGTTTAAAACGCTGAATAACAACAGTATCGTACAGGATACCAATTCCTGGGTCAATGTGACCCTGAACCGCTATTATTATGTGAATAACGATTCCGGCGAAAACATGAACAATCACCAGGTTCAGTTGGTGACACAGTATTTCGCAAACGGGGATAAACCGTCCAACAACGACAGGGACAGTGTCGTCATGTATCAGGCGGAAACCCGGACTGTCGCGGACAACGGCGCCATTACCTTTGATATCTCAACAGGCAGCCCGATCGGCATCTATTCTGTTACAGCCACCGGCGGAAGCCTGGTCTATAACGCATCCAATTCCACTTCCGGTAAGCCGTTCCTGGTCAGCGGCGGCAGGGCAGACCTGCCCACCCAGGCAAACGGCGTAAGCGTCAGCAATATCATGAACGATACGGTGATCTATATCACGTTTATCGGTTCCGCGAGCAGCGAGGAAGATTTGGCGGGCAAAATCTCTGTTACGAATATTACTCCGAGCGGTTCTTCCGGCGGGCCGAGAAAAATCGCCAGGCAAACAAACTTTGTTTTACCGGATGGTCAAAGCCAGTCAGTCACACTGAATCGAAGCAATCAATGGAAGCACACGTGGACGAACCTTGTTTCTTTAGAAAACGGGATAAAGTATTACTATTACGTGACTGAAACCGGCGCGTCCGCAAATGTGGGAACGGATCAAAACATTACGTCGTTCGTAAAAACTTACAGCAGCGACGGCCTTTCCGCAGGTACGATTACGGTGCATAACACGCTGCAGGCTGTCCGTGTCAAACTGAGAAAACAGGATGCCACAAATAATAACAAAGTTTCCGGCGGTATATTCAAAATCTATACGGCGGAGGAGTATCAAAAGCTAACCAACAATCAACAGGCCACACCCATTACGCCTGATTCTAACCTGATCGATTCGGGCAATATGGGCGCTTACACGGGTTCCGCTTTGACCGCAGACAGCGAAGGACGATTCTATACGGGTTATCTGCCAATCGGCACCTATTACATCGTGGAGGAAGAAGCGCCTTTGGGGTATCAGCCGCTCAATCATCCGATCAAAATCAGTATCTCTTCTTCTGGCCTTTCCTACAATAAGAACGGAGCAGAAATCCTTTATGCCCGGAAGCCGGATGACAAAGGAATTTATAACCTGTATATTGACAATGAACCCATCAAGGTGGACGTTCAGTTGGTCAAGGTGAATGCGAATGATGCATCGGTCAGGCTGGCTGGCGCCACATTCGCGCTCTACGAATCAGACGCGAGCGGAAATAAACAGAGCACACCCCTGACTGGCTATGAGAACCTTGTTTCAAACGCGAACGGTCAAATCTGTAAAGGTACAGAACATCAATTCCAGTTGCCGGAGGGCATCTATTGGCTGGTTGAAACGGCAGTGCCCGCTGGATACAACATGCTGACTGAACCGGTCAAGCTCGTTGTGGAAGACCATCGGCGGCATCCCGCCAATCCCAATGATAATACGGTGCCATCGGGTTATGCAATCACCCGGACGATCAACGGGCAAAACACGTATTATTTGTGGGATAAAGAAAACAATTGCTATACCGTTCCTATCCCCAACACCCCCGGCGTGGAGCTGCCTGCTACGGGCGGAAGCGGAAGCGCTGCATACATGGGCATGGGCGCGGCGATGATAGCGCTGGCGGTGCTGGCTTTCGTGCTCCGCAGAGAACAGAAGAAAGACGGTTAATGCCATAATGGAAAAAAGCCCCGTGGTCTTCGGCACATTGAAGACCGCGGGGCTTCTTCGTTTCATCTGTTATTATTTCATAATGTCCTGGAGCGCGCTGTCCAGCCAGTCGCCCTCGAAGAGTTCGATCAGGCCCGCGTCGCAGGCGGCGGCGAGTTTGGGGCTGATGGGCAGCTTGCCCAGCACCGGTACGCCGAAGCGCTGGGCGGTTTCGTCGGCGTGGCTGTCGCCGAACACGGAAACGTGCTTGCCGCAGTCCGGACAGACCACGTAGCTCATGTTCTCCACCAGGCCCTTGACGGGAATCTTCATCATGTCGGCCATGTTCATGGCCTTTTCCACGATCATGCCCACCAGCTCCTGCGGCGTGGTGACGACCACCGTGCCGTCCACGGGCACGGACTGGAACACGGTCAGCGGCACGTCGCCGGTTCCCGGGGGCATGTCGATGAACATAATGTCAATGTCGCCCCAGAGCACGTCCGTCCAGAACTGCTTCACGGTGCCCGCGATGACGGGGCCGCGCCACACGACGGGGGCGGTTTCGTCCTCCAGCAGCAGGTTCAGGCTCATCAGCTTGATGCCCGTTTTGCTGACGGCGGGCAGGATGCCGTCCTCGTTGCCCATGGCGGGGTCTTTGATGCCGAACGCCTTGGGGATGGAGGGGCCGGTAATGTCCGCGTCCAGGATGGCGGTTTTATAGCCCGCGCGCTGGGCCAGCACGGCCAGCAGCGCCGTGACCATGGACTTGCCGACACCGCCCTTGCCGCTCATGACGGCAATGACTTTTTTGATGTTCGTGCCCGCATGGGGCTTTTCCAGCAGGCTTTCCGGCTGTTCGCGGCTGGGGCAGCTGGCCCCGCAGGTGGAACAGTCATGGGTGCATTCGCTCATGGTTCTATCTCCCTCTTATATGTTATTTTCATTATGCAGTTTATCGAACACGATCAGTAAGAGAGGAGTTAGGAGATAGGAGAGAGGAGATAATATAGCGATTTCGATGTGCGCAGACAGGTGTTCTTCACTTGTATCATCTATATCAATCTCCTATCTCCTATCTTCTATCTCCTATCTGACATAAAGCGTTCATCCAATTCCTGTCATGTCGTCGGCAGTTCAATCCCCGCTTCTTTCGCGCATTCCATCAGCTTGTCCAGGGCCTCCACGATTTCTTCGGGCTGGTGCTCGCTGATAACGCAGAAGCGCAGGCGCGCTTTGTTTTTCGGCACGGCGGGGTACACGGCGGGCGGCACGATGACGCCCTTCTTGCGCAGGCGGTTGCTCAGTTCCCAGGCGTCCTCATCCTTGCCCACCAGGATGGGCAGGATGGCGGTTTCACCCGCCAGGCAGGTGTTCAGGTTGCGCTTGTGCGCTTCCTCATAGAAGCACTTGATGTTGCGGTGCAGGCGCTGCACGATGCTGGGGTCGCTGCGCAGCAGCTTGATCGCCTCCAGGCTGGCCGCGGCCAGGGGCGGCGAAATGCCCACGGAGAACACGAAGCCAGGCAGGTTGTAGCGCATGTAGTCGATGATGGCGCGGCTCCCGGCAAGGTATCCGCCGCAGGTACCCAGGCCCTTGGAGAGCGTGCCGTACTTGATGTCGATGTCATCCGGGGCCAGGCCGAAATATTCGTCCACGCCGCCGCCGGTTTCGCCGATCACGCAGGCGGAGTGCGCCTCGTCCACCATCAGGAAGCAGCCGTACTTCTTTTTGAGCTGCACGAATTCCGGCACGGGCGCGATGTCGCCGTCCATGGAATACGCGCCCTCGATCACGATCAGCACCTTGCCGAACTTGTGGCGCTGGTTGCGCAGGATGCTTTCCAGCGCGGCGGTGTCATTGTGGGGGAAAGGCTTGGCGGTGGCCTGGCTCAGGCGGCAGCCCTGCTCGATGGAGTTGTGGGCGATGGCGTCGTAGACGATCAAGTCGCCCTTGCCGCAGAAATTGCCCACGCAGGTCACGTTGGTGGAGTGCCCGCCCACCAGCACCAGCGCGGTTTCGGTGTGCTTCCATTCCGCGATGGCGGCTTCCAGTTCCTTGTGCAGGGTCTTTTCGCCCGCCAGCAGACGGCTGCCGGAAGCGGAGGTGCCGTACTTGTCGATGGCGGCCTTGGCGGCGGCTTTGGTTTCGGCGCGGCCGCTCATGCCTACATAGTTGTAGGAGCCAAAGTCCAGCATCCACTGATTGTCCACAAAGCTCTTGTCCAGCAGCGGCGAATCGTGGGCCACGAAGTAGGGGTTCTCCTGCCCTTCGCCCATCAGCGATTCATAGCGCTTTTCAAAGGCCTTGTATTCCGGGCTGTCCTCAAAGCGGGTGATGGGCGTGACGGGCTCCTGGCTTTCGGGGTTCGCGCTCTCATAGGCCACGTCGCCCCGCACCTTCGCGTACAGCAGAGCGGACAGGTCGTTCACCGTGGTGCACTTGCCGTATTCCTCGGTGGGGATCATCACGTTGAACTGCTCTTCGATTTTCAGGCTCATCCCCAAGACCTGCAAGCTGTCGCCGCCCAGTTCGTCGATGAAGTGGGCGTCGTCCTTGATTTGTTCGGGAGGTACGTCCAGCGTTTCAGCGTACACGGCCCGAACCTTCTGCTTGATTTCCTCCAATTGCAGATCGGAGGGCGTGTTTTCTTCCTGAATCAAGGGCTTGTTTTCCTCGGCGGCAATCTCGTCGCGGCGGTTGAAGTCGATCTCCCGGTACGCCAGCTTCTTTTCCTCAATCTGCTTTTTGAGGGCCAGGCGCTTGACCTTGATACCGCCCGCCGTCTGGAATTTTTCGCTGGTCACCAGCACGCGGTTCACGCGCTTTAAGGCTGGCAGGGCGCTGTTGATGCGCCGCATCTGGGTCATGAGGCCCGCGATATAATCGTCGTCCTTGTAGTGCTGGCCCAGATTCAGCACCAGCGTAATGTCCTCATAGTCGATTTCTTCTTTTTTCTTCATGGGCAGGTGGGGCAGATGAGACAGGAAGCCCTTCTCCTCTTTTTCGCTCCGCTTGCCCTGGGCCTTCACGCCCAGCACGCAGAACTGCTCCACGCCCTCCAGCGCGCCGAAGGCATCCTCGATCTCATCGGGGTACACGTTCTCGCCGGATTCGTTGATGATCACGTCCTTGGCCCGGCCCTCCACGTACATCCGGCTGCCCTTTTCCAGCCGCACCACGTCGCCCGTGCGGAACCAGCCTTCGTCGTCCAGGACGGGCGGCAGCAGCTTGCCGTCCACCAGGCGGCCCGTGTGGATGGTGTCGCCGCGGATGTACATTTCGCCGCGGTTGGATTTTTCCCCGTCGCTCTGCACCCGGTATTCCGCGCTGCTCAGGGGCCGGCCCACGGAACCGGATGTGCGGGTGATCACATTCATATTGGTTTCCACCGACGTGATGCCCGTTTCCGTCATGCCGAAGCCGGAGACCGTGAAGTAGCCCAGGGCGGACAGGGTGCGCATATGCTCCTTGGGCGTATGGCTGCCGCCTAAAATGATGCACCGCACGTCGGAGCCCAGCATCTGATCGGTGATGGACTTGAACAGCACGTTCCGCGCGAAGTCCAGCCCGAAGCCGGGGACGATGGATTGCAGCGCCAGGGACAGGCCGCGCAGGGTTTTAAATCCCGCCCGTTTCAGTTTGCTTTCCTTGGCGACCTTTTTATTCAGCGCGACGGACAGATTATTTGCCAGCAGCGGCACCGCCATCAAATGGGTGATCTTAAAATGTTGGGCGGTCTGCTGGATGCACTGGGGGCTGCGGTCGTGGAGATACACTGTTTCGTAGCCCAGGAAATGAATCCACTGCAAGCACACCATGAACCCGAAAATATGGTGGTAAGGCAGGAACGCCAGCTGCCGCCGGGGCTCGTCGCAAATGATGCGCTGGTTGGCGCGGTACAGCATTTCGGCGTTCAGCACCTGGCTGCACACGGCCTTTTCGTTGTACACAAATACCCGGCTGGTGTCCGTGGTGCCGGAGGTGCACAGGGCCACCATGTCGCCGAAATCGGGCTTGAAGCCTTTTTGCTCCTGCGCCATCGCCAGCTGCTTGATCGTGAACTGGGCGATGGTCCCCGGCAGGTTCCGCGTCCCTTTCCCGATCACGGCGATGGCCCCAGCCTGGCCCAGGATGTAGGCGGTCATTTCATCCGTCAGCGAAAAGTCCATCAGCACGGCGTTGTATCCCGCCGCCATCACGCCCCAGAACAAATAAAACCATTTGGGGCACGTGTCCGCCTGGATGCCGATGAATTTGCCCTTGTTCTTTTCACCCAATGCAGCCCGCAGCAGCGCCGCCACGGCGTAGGTTTTCGCCCGGTACTCGGCATAGGTGATGGACTTTTCCTCGTCCTTCTCCAGCCACCGCGCCGCCACCTGGCTGCCGTCGCCGCAGATCAGCTCAAACAGATTTTTCAGCGTCATCTTCTCCCGCAGCTTCTCGCTCCGGGCGAGCACTTCACTCATTTCGTTTCCTCTTTCTTAGTAAAATATGTGTGGGGGAAACCGCTCTTTGGAGGCCAAAGAGCGGTTTCCCCCATGCCCCTTTCCGAGAAAGCCATAAGGGTGGGATTCATAAATCGTTCTCTGGTTTCAAGCGGATAAAAAACGTATTCGTTCAGTCATACTGTGTTCTCCTGATTTGTTCGGCTTTTGAATGTAGGGGCGGATATTATCCGCCCGTTAAAACAAACAAAACCGAACAATTTGGGACAACACAGACAGCAGCAACGCGTTGCTCGAAGCGGGCGGATCATATCCGCCCCTACGGTTGGTGACCAAACAATGCTGGCATACTGTGCTCGACTGTACAGTTACGAAAAACTACGAATGATAATAAGAGCCAATGATGCGCTCAAACAGCCGATTGGGCAAAACATCATGCAGCACGACGGCCAAATGCTGGTCGGGCTTGGCGACGCGCAATCGCCGGGGCAGGCGCTTGCGTTTCAGGGCCCTGGCGATTTTTTCGCCCAGCCTGTCCGGGTCGCTGCCGTTCGCCTCGTCGTGAGCGATTTGCGCGGTGCCCGCGTCAAAGGCGGCTTTGTAGGGGGAAGCGCTGTTCATGCCAGCGGAATGTTTCCGGTACGCGCTGCTGCCACTGCGGTGGTCACCGGGCTCCACCAGCATGACCTCGATGCCGAAGGGCTTCACCTCATAGCTCAGGCACTCGGAATACCCCTCGATGGCGTGCTTGCTGGCGGTGTACGCCCCCTCAAAGGGAATGCCCAGCAAGCCGTTGATGGAGGAAAAGTTCACGATGCGGCCTTTTCCCTTCTCGCGCATGAACGGCAGCACCTTGGAAATCATCACCGCCTGGCTGAAAAAGTTGGTCTCCATCACCTGGCGCAGTTCGTCCAGGGCGTAGCTTTCGCACGCGCCTAAAATCAGCATCCCGGCGCAGTTGACCAGAATGTCCGGCGGGTCGTAAGCATTCAAAGCCGCTTCCGCGAAAGCGTCGATGCTTTCCTGGCTGGTCACATCCAGCGGCAGGCAGTGGCACCCTTCCGCCGTTTTCCCTTTTCCGAAGGAGCGGGCCCCGGCCACCACGGTAAACCCGTGCCGGGCCAATGCCTGGGCCGTGTGCAGCCCCAGGCCGCTGGACGCGCCGGTGATCCACACCACCTGTGCCACGAAGCAGCGCCTCCTTCCGTTCCCCGCAAAAAAGAAAAATCAGCCGAACTTGTTCATTATACGCTATTTAACAGATATTTGCAAATCCCTTCGTACAGAAAACATCAGAAAAGCAGGTTTGCGAACCTACCAAGCCTATTATAATCAGAAAACGGAACGATATCAAGTCCAACGTTCCTGAAAGAAGCAAAAAAGAATGTTCAGGAAATGCCCGCCGGGATTCTTCTTCTTCCGCTTGACAACCGCAGGAAAAAGAGGTATTATTTCTTTAGCGGATAAAAGCGTTAAAGATCGGTTTCCGCGGGAAAGGATGTCATACGCTATGCCCATTACGGATTTACTGGAACGGAACAGCAAGCTGTACGGAAATGAAATCGCGCTGGTGGAAATGAACCCGGAGATTCAGGAAGAGCCCCGGGTGACCTGGCGGGAATATGAGCTGATTCAGCCCACCACCGCCACGCCCTACCGCCGCGAAATTTCCTGGAGCGTGTTTGATGAAAAGGCCAACCGGGTGGCCAACCTGCTTTTGTCGCGGGGCATCCGCAAGGGCCAGAAGGTGGCCATTCTGCTGATGAACTGCCTGGAATGGCTGCCCATATATTTTGGCGTGCTGAAAACCGGGGCCATCGCGGTGCCGCTGAATTTCCGCTACACCGCCGATGAAATCGACTACTGCCTGCGCCTGGCCGACGCGGACGTGCTGTTCTTCGGGCCGGAATTTATCGGGCGCGTGGAGGACATCGTGCCCAAGATCAGCCGGGAAAAGCTGCTGTTCTTCGTGGGCGACAACAAGCCCTCCTTCGCGGAAAGCTACAATGAAGCGGTGGCGAACTGCTCCTCCGCCGCTCCCAAGGTGCTGGTGGTGGACACGGACGACGCGGCGATTTATTATTCCTCCGGCACGACCGGCTTCCCCAAGGCCATTTTGCTGGACCACACCGCGCTGATGCAGTCCGCCCGGATGGAGGCCATGCACCACGAAACCACGCATGAGGACGTGTTCCTGTGCATCCCGCCGCTGTACCACACCGGCGCGAAAATGCACTGGTTCGGCAGCCTGTACACCGGCAGCCGGGCGGTGATCCTGAAGGGGAACAAGCCCCAGGCCATCCTGGAAACCGTGAGCATGGAGCGCTGCACCATCGTGTGGCTGCTGGTGCCGTGGGCGCAGGATATCCTGATGGCGCTTGACCGCGGCGACCTGCGCATCGAGGACTTCCAGCTTTCCCAGTGGCGGCTGATGCACATCGGCGCGCAGCCCGTGCCGCCGTCCCTGATCCGCCATTGGCTGCAATACTTCCCCCACCACAAATACGACACCAACTACGGCCTGTCCGAATCCACCGGCCCCGGCTGCGTGCACCTGGGCCTGGAGAACGTGCGCAAGGTGGGCGCCATCGGCGTGCCGGGCTTCGGCTGGAAATGCAAGATCGTGGATGAGAGCGGCGAACCCGTGAAGCAGGGCGACGTGGGCGAACTGTGCGTGAAGGGCCCCGGCGTCATGAAGTGCTATTACCACGACCCCAAGGCCACCGCCGACGTGCTCAAGGACGGCTGGCTCCACACCGGCGACATGGCCAAGCAGGATGAGGAGGGCTTCATCTTCCTGGTCGACCGCAAGAAGGATGTGATCATCACCGGCGGTGAAAACCTCTATCCCGTCCAGATCGAGGACTTCCTGGCCGCGCATCCCAAGGTGCACGACGTGGCGGTTATCGGCCTGCCCGATCCGCGCCTTGGCGAAATCGCCGCGGCCATCATCCAGATCAAGGAGGGCATGGAATGCACCGAGGAGGAGATCAACCATTTCTGCCTCGACCTGCCCCGGTATAAGCGGCCCCGGAAAATCATCTTCGCCAAGGTGCCCCGCAACCCCACCGGCAAGATCGAAAAGCCCAAGCTGCGCGAGCAGTATTGCGGCGTGAGATTGGTGGAAGCGCAGAATCAGGGCTGATTGATTACAAAAACAAAACATGAGAGCGGTTCTCGTACAAAGGAGAGGGAACCGTTCTCATGTCTTTATTTCCTGGAAAGGAGAAAACAAAATGGAAGAAAAGAAGCAGCAGGAAACGATCATACAGCCCCGCGACCAGGTGATCGTCCGGACGAGCGTGATCGGCATCCTGACGAATGTTTTCCTGGCGGCGTTCAAGGCGTTCGTCGGCATCGTGTCCAATTCCATCGCCGTTATCCTGGACGCGGTGAACAACCTGTCTGACGCGCTGTCCTCCATCATCACGATCGTGGGCACCAAGCTGGCAAGCAAGCTGCCGGACAAAAAGCATCCCTTCGGCTACGGGCGCATCGAATACCTGAGCGCCATGATCGTGTCGGGCATCGTGCTGTACGCCGGTATCACGTCGGCGGTGGAATCGGTGAAGAAGATCATCCATCCCGAGGAAGCGGAATACAGCGTCCTGTCGCTGGTGATCATCGCCGTCGCCATCGTGGTGAAGCTGGCGCTGGGGCGGTATGTAAAAGCGCAGGGTGAAAAGGTCAATTCCGGGTCGCTGATCGCTTCGGGGTCAGACGCCAGCTTTGACGCCATCCTGTCCGCGTCGGTGCTCGTTTCGGCCATCATTTTCCTGGTGACCGGCGTTTCGCTGGAGGCGTATGTGGGCGTAGTGATTTCTGGCTTCATCATCAAATCGGGCATCGAAATGATGACCGACACGCTGGACGATATTCTGGGCCGCCGGGCGGACAGGGAAACGACCACCCGCATCAAGCAGCTGCTGAACGAGGAGCCGGAGGTGCAGGGCGCGTTCGACCTGATCCTGTACAACTACGGACCGGACAGGGATTACGCCTCGGTGCACCTGCAATTGCCGGACACCATGACCGTGCGCGAGGTGGATGCGCTGACCCGCCGGGTGGAAACGAAGGTGCTGAAAGAAACCGGCGTCATCCTGACGGGTGTCGGCGTGTACTCCTCCAACACCGAGGACACCGAAGCCGCGCGTATCCAGAACGACGTGCGCAGAAAGGTGCTGTCCCACGACTGGGCGGTTCAGTTCCACGGCTTCTATATCGACACGGAGAAAAAGGAAATGCGCTTCGATGTGGTCATGAGTTTTGACATCCGGCCGAAGGAGGGACTGAAGACCCTTTACGCGGAAATCCAGAAGGCGTATCCGGATTACGCGATTCAAATCGCCCCGGACGTGGATGTGTCGGTGACGGATTGATGCAAGCAAAAAACAGGGAGAAAGGCTGTCCGGCCTCTCTCCCTGTTTTTCTGTGCGCCCGGCGGCGCGTGTTTGCCCGACTTTCGGCGGCTGGTCTGTTTCGACGCGGCGTCAGGTTCCCCACTGGTTGTTCAGCGAGGTATGGATGCCCATCTTCACCACCCGGCTGTTTTCCAGGAAATAGCTCAGGGTGACCACCAGGCTGTCCTGCCGGACGTAGCTGTAGTCGATGCGGTCGCTGAACGCGCTGAGGTGGTACATCATGGCGTACTTCCGGTTCTGGCGGTCGAAATACAGGCTGCGGCTGCCGTCCTGGTTATGCTCCATCTCCATGTCGCGGAAGAGGGAGGTCACGTCGGTTTCGCTTATGCCGATCTTGGTTTTTTCCGGGCCGACGACGTTCGGGCTGTTGGTTTCAAAGGCGTAGATCACGTAGCCCTTGTCCGTCATGAAGAACCGCGCCTCACCCCATGAATAGCTCAGGAGCAGGCAGTCGCCGTCCATGTTGTCGTCCTCGATTTCCTGCTGGCTGATCGGCGTGCCGAACTTGCGGATGAAAGCGTCCAGGTCGGTGACCATGATAACAAAATCATTGAAATTGTCCGATTCGCTGAAATAGAGTTTGAAGGGCTTTTTGATATCGTAAGTGCGCTCCATCACGTTGCTCACCTTGCCAAAGCCGTTCACCGCCACGGCCTTTACCGTGGACGGGCCCAGCGGCAGCAGGAAGGGTTCGCCGGTGTAGATGGGCGAATTGGAGGTGGGCGTCTGGCTGTCCAGGGTGTAATAAATCGTGATATCGTTCAGCTTTTTCAGGATTTCTTCTTCCTGATCTGTCCGCAGGCGCTTTTGCTCCAGCAGTTCCTGATCTTCGGTTTGAATCAGCTTCAGCCAGATGCGCTGCCGCTTTTCATACACGCCGGGGGCCAGGGAAGCATACGGCGCGGCGGGGCGCGGCAGGCTGATGGAATACTGGATGCGCATTTCGTCGCTGATCAGGTCGCTGGACACGGCGACCGCGCGCACGACGTGGCTGCCCTCGCCCAGATGAATGGGCTCGGTGTACAGCGTGCCGTCCTCCGGCAGTTCGCCTTCGTCGCTCAGGATGTAGTAAATATCGTATTCCTCGGCGGACAGCAATTGGATATCCTGCTCATATTTGATGGGCCCGGCTTCCTTGCTGGCCGTGGGCATGGAGGGAAGCAGCTGGTCGCGCTCACGCTTGAAATAGCTGTCGCCGGTTTTTTCGTAAGCCAGCTTGAGCAGGTTCGACAATTCCATCTGTCGGCCCTGGCTTTCCATCAGGCGCATCACCTGACGGTAGACCTCCGAATCCTCCGGCGCGATGTCGGTATACAGCTTCACGTAAGTCGCTTCCGCGTCGCTCATCCGGCCCGCGGCTTCGTAAGCGTCGGCCAGCTGGAACAGTCGGTCGTAAATGTCCTCGCGTTCAGGCTCCAGCTCATACGCCTTTTCAAACGCGGCCACGGAACGGTCCAGATATCCCTGGTCCAGCAGCTCCTGCCCATACTTCCACATGGCGTTCGCGTTGGCGTCGCGGCCCATGCGGGCCAGGATCAATTGGCCCGGATCGGTGAAGCGCAGGAACACAAAGATGCCGATTGCCGCCACCAGCGTCACCGCCAGCAGCACCGTCCACAGCATCGCCCAGTTGATCATCAGGCGGTGGCCTGAGCGGCGCTTGATTTGCCTCTCCCGGTTCGCGGGCCGCGCGCCGAGCTGCCTGGGCTGCATACCTGTATTCATGGACAGGGGGCGCATTCCCTCGCTGCCCGTCCGACGGGGCGGAGCATAGGCCGCGCTCGTCGTGGGAGAAGGATTTTCCGTGGGCATATAACTGCCCAGCCTGCCTTCGCGCTGCCGGTCGGGACGCCCCTGCCGCCGCGCCGCCGCGCCGGATTCCCTGCTTCGGCTGGCTAACGCTTTGCCGCACTGGGGACAAACCGACGACCCGTCCGGGATAAAGTTTCCGCAATGGTCACAGATCATTCAATCACCTCCGTTCGAGGGGGGAGGGGTTAGGGATTAGGGAATAGGGATTAGGCATTAGGCATTAGGCAATAGGCATTAGAGGATAGGGAACAGGCTCCCCGGCTGTCATCCCGACTGGAGCGAAGCGGAATGGAGGGACCTGAGAGCAACTCAGGAAACGAAGTGATTCATCCGGCTGTTTTCTGCTTTCAGATCCCTCGACTACGGTTCGCGTCCCGCTCACCTCCGCTCGGGATGACAAAGCTGCTAATGTCTATTGCCTATTGCCTAATGCCTAATGCCTAATGCCTAATCCCTATTCCCTTTTCCCTGCTCCCTCCTCACTGCATACTCCGCATGGCCTCATAGGCCGGGTCTTCCGCGTCAAAATTCCGCTCCGGCGCGTCGCCGCCGAGGGCTTCGATGGCGCTGCGCAGTTCAATGTAGTCCAGGTACGGGGTTTCCTCGCTGGCGGCCAGGGCCATCAGCGCGGGCAGGGCCCGTTCGTCGCCCAGCTTGCCCAGGCAGTCGGCCAGGATCGCCACGCTCTCCCGGCGGGTTTTGAACAGGGACAGCGCGGTCTGGAACACATTTTCGTCCCCGGGGTAATCCGCCAGCACGGTGAGCATGGCTTCCTGTCCGTTGGCGGAGGCCAGGGGCAGGGCCTTTCGCATAGCGTCCACGGCCTTTTCGCCCATGGAAGCCAGGCTGTCCAGCGCGTTGTCGGCCAGCTCGTCCTCGCCCTCTTCGCGGATGGCCTGCAAGCCAATGTAGTATTCAAGCGGCGCGGTGGACTCGATCTCCCGCAGCAGCGTGATGGCCGCCATTTTGATCTCCTGGGTGGCCTTTTCCTTTTTCAGCAGGTTCATCAGCGATTCTTCCGCTGCCAGGCCCATCTCCGCGATGCGGTTGAGCAGCATGTCCGGCGCGGGAATGCGCTGCTTGAAGTAATCCTCCATCCAATTGACCAGTTGGTGGGCGTTGTCGAACTGATTGAAATATTCGCCCGGCTTCGCGCCGCCCAGCCAGTTTACCGGCGTGTCCAGAAAATCCGCGTACACGTCGGGCATGGCGGCTTCCATCTCGTCGTAGTTTTTGTATTCTTTGGCGTGCTCCTTCATCCAGACGGACAGATACCGTTCAAATTCCTTGTCAAAGTTAATGCAGCGCATGGTGATTACTCCTTTTTGTATTTAGATGGACGCTTTATGTAATCGTCATCCCTAACTGTAGGGGCGGATATCATCCGCCCGCACGAAACATGATCATTCAAGCTATTTAAATGGCATTTGCAAGGCCAACTTTTCGGGCGGATGATATCCGCCCCTACAAGGATGAGGTATAGTTGCTAAGGTGCTCTTTACAGCTTCGTAATCCCCTTCCCGCACCGTGCCAGCAGCCTTAAAACCCGTTTTTTATGCGGCGCGGCGGCAAGCGCTTCCTGCGCCTCCCGCAGGCGTCCGGTGCGGATGAACAGATAGACCGTAAACAGCGTGTGATAACAGTCGTCCCGGTATTCATCGCAGGCGTATTTTTCAGCCGGGGTCAGCCGCCGCCACAGCGGGGGCAGCAGGCGGTAAATAACCTCCGCGCTCACCGTGCCGTTCAGCGTCATCACCATCAGGTGCAGCATACGGTTCAGCGGCCCCGGACGCCGCGTGTCCGGAAGCGAACGCACCATGCCGCCCAGGGCGAGCAGCAGCATCCCGC
>CADAKE010000009.1:0-25905 GCA_902788445.1 uncultured Eubacteriales bacterium | reverse complement strand
TGGCGGCGGTCATAGAGCGCGTCCGCGTCGTCCGGGTCGATTTCCAGCAGGGTTTCCAGCGCGCGGTTCGCCTGGTCGGCTTCGCCCACGCGCCGCAGGGTCAGGTACTTGAGCCGCAGATAATCCACACTCTGGGGCAGTTCATACAGTTTTTTTTCGATCAGCTTCAGCGCGTCCTGGGGCCGGTTCATTGCCCAGGCAATCCGGCAGTACGCCTCCGCGTCGGTGATGGTGCGGCATAAGCGCCGCGCGGAAAGCAGCCGTTCCCGCGCTTCGGGATACTGGCGGCACAGGAAGCAGGCTTCCGCGAAGCGAAGCTGCGGCTCCAGTTCCAGCGGCAGTTCCTCCGCCGCAACGCGCAGATACCGCAGCGCTTCCTTTGGCGGCAGGCGCATCCCCAGCCACAGCGCGGCTTTCGGGGAATGGCCCTTTTCCCAGGCTTTCCGGGCGAGCGCGAGGGCTTTTTCTTCATCGCCCATCGCCTGCGCGCGGATGGAGCGGCGGCACAGCGCGTCCCCTCTTGCGGCGTGGGGCTGGTACCAGGTGGGCTTCCAGGCATAGTATTCCAGCAAATCCTGGGCCCGTTCGGAAAATGGGCCGTCGGGCTCCAGGCGCAGGCTCTGATCCAGCGCCAGTTCGCCCAGGTCCTCGTTGCCCCGGTTCAGGGCGCATACGCCGATGGCGCAGCATAAGCTGCCCGTCAGCCCGTACCGCGCGGCGGCGCGAATCAGGCAGCGTTCCGCAGCGGTGTAGCAGCCCATGCCGGAATAGATTTCAGCCAGTTCCAATGCCAGCCCGGCGTCGCCGCTCTTTTCCAGCGCTTTGCGCATCATCCGCGCCGCGTCGGGCAGTTGGGACGGCGTGTAGTGCTTCCGCGCTTTCACGGCCCAGTACGCCGCCGGGCGCTCGAAGGGAACAACGTTGGTTCTTGCGCGGGTCATCGGGTCGCCCTTTCCAGCAGATCGAGCAGGTCTTGCTTGGTGAAATTGTGCGCCGTGCGGCAGAAATGACAGGTCAGTTCCGCGCCGCCGTCCTCGTCGATGAGCTGGGTCAGCTCCTTGCGCCCCAGGGCAATGAGGGCTTTTTCCATCTTTTCCCGGCTGCAATCGCACTGGTAGCAGACCGGTTCACGTTCGAGGATTTCCATCTCCAGCCCGTCGAACCAGCCCTTCGCCAAGTCCTCCAGCGGCACGTCGGCCACCTCGCGGCTGATGGCGGTGAAGAACACGGAGCGGAATTCCAATTGCTCCAGCAATTCCTCGCTGCATCCCGGCATGGCCTGCACCAGCACGCCGCCCGCGCTGAGACAATAGCGCTCATGCACCAGACACCCCAGCGCCACCAGGGAGGGCTGCTGCTCGGATACGGTGAAATACTGGGCAAAGTCCTCGCCCAGTTCGCCGGATACCAGCTGGCTCTGGCCGATGTAGGGCTCCTTCATGCCCAAGTCTTTGATGACGGTCAGCCGTCCGTGATGGCCCACCAGGCCGCCCACGTCCAGGTGTCCGTCCTTTTTGAGGGGCAAATCGGCTTCCGGATGCGCCGCGGAAATCTTCACCTTGCCCCCGTGGGCCACGGCGGTCATCTTGCCCAGCGGGCCGTCGCCCGCAACCGTCACGGTGACGGAGGCGTTGTCATCCTTCATCATCACGCCCAGCATGGCGGTGGCCGTCATGGTGCGGCTCATGGCGGCCAAGGCCGTGGAGGACGGGCAGTGAATGTCCGCCGCCTTCCGTGCCATTGCCGTGGTGCGGCACATGAGCACCTTCGCCTGCCCGCCCATCAGGGTGATGTGCAGCATTTCGTCCGGGAGGTTCAATACGTTAAAGTTTTCGTTCATGGGGTTCTCCTGTTTATTATTCCCAAGACAGTTTACGCTGATTTTTTACGCAGTCAGCCAGATAATAATTGATCAGCCGATCAACAGGGATTCCAGTGGATTCAGCCTGCTGTTTAAAGTAATCAACCGTTTCAGCGTCAACCGACACTGTTACCTGGCGTTTCAATTGGGCCGCGTAGGGGTTATGAACCGCATTTGAAAAATCATAATGGTCACGCATGAATTACACCCCCATTTCATTGTATTGGTCAGCTTCCTGCGCATCCGCTTTTCTTGCTGAAATAATACGTATCACTGTTTCTGATCTTCGATAGCAATGGCATACCAGAAGCAATCTGGCTTTGTCACTGAAACCCAGCAGGATAAATCGTTCCTCATCTTCCGAATGATCGGGATCTGGAATTAAAAGAGCATGATCATCATAAAACACCGTTTGAGCTTCTTCAAATGACACTTTATGCTTTGTCTTATTGATCCGGTTTTTGTTTTCATCCCATTCAAAAGTCAGCATTGCTTCATCCTCTTTCACATACCCGCGTCCGCCAGCAAATCATCCAGCATTTCCTGCTTGCTCACAGGCGTCCAGTGGCTTTCCAGGCAAATGTCCGCGTCGATGGCGGCGACTGTGTCCATGAGCTTTTTGCACAAGGCCGGGTCTTTTTCCCAGGTGGGAAAGACGCCGCCCGCCGCGTCACCCAGAAACAGTACCCTTTCACTGATCGCGTGAATCAGGGTGGAATCGTCGGTGTGCGGCGCTTCCGCCTGGACCAGGCGCACAGGGCAGTTGCCCAGGTCGAGCAGCATTTCGCCGGAAAAGACCAGGTCAGGCAGCGTGATGATCACGGGCTGATTCCCGGCGTATTCCCTGCGGATACATTCGTCCATCGAAAAGAACGCTTCCACGCCCTCCCGCTCGATCTTTTCCCGGAACGCTTTCAGATAACTGTTGGTCTTTTCGTTGGCAATGCAAAGGCCGTTCACCGCGTGCATCCCGAAGGTGTGATCCCAGTGCCAATGGGTGATCGCGGTCAGGCTGGGCAGGGGCAGCCCGGCTTCTTCCAGCGCGCGGTAAAACTCCTTCGTATGCGCTTCGGAGTGCCCCGCGTCCACGGCCAAGCTCCACCGGTCGCCCCGGATGTAGGAAAGGTTCGGCCGGTCGCGATCCTTCTCAAACGGGAAAAACCAGATTCGGTCTGTCAGCCGGTTCAGCTTCATCCTCTACCTCTCCCGTTCACGAAATTTTTCCAGCCGGTACAGCATTTCGTCGTCCACCTGGTCGTTGCCGTCCTTGAAGGTGTAGCCCATTTTCTGATAAAAGGGCAGGCCGGTGATGGACGCGGGGATTTCGATGCGTTTGGCACGGAGGCCGAATTCGTCCTGCTCCAGCGTTTCCACGATCTTCCTGCCGATTCCTTTGCTCTGATACTCCGGCAGGACAAAGATGGTGAACAGGCTGCTTTCGTCCTCCCTGCCCCAGTACGGCCCGATGGCCCCACAGCCGATGATTTTTCCCGACTCCTCGGCCACATAAAAGTGTGTCCAGGAGGCGCGTTTCAAAATATCCTCGGGCTGCATGTGCCCAACCAGTTCATCCATCATCTCCGGGGGATAATCTTTCGTGTTGGAAATCCGAAGGGTCGTGATGATCAGATCGGAAACTTCCCGTGCGTCCCCGGGGTCAAAATGCCTGACGATCATTTTTTGCTTCTCCTCTTGTCCTCCGGGGTAACTGCCTCATGGTTTCCTCCCAAACGTCAGCCGATTGCCTGTCAAATGGTCAGCGGCAGTCGGTTTCTGTTTTCTTCCAGCAGTTTTTGGTATCTTCTGATTTCCGCCGAGGTAAATCCCTGAATGTCTTTCCAGCGATATTCCGGCAGCCAGCAGACAGCGGAATGGAAGCCGCCCCAAACAGGCTTTTCGATCACCACCTTGACCGCTTCCCGGCCATCCACCATTTTGCTTTCGGAATGAACGATTTCTGTTTCGTCGTTCAGGGTCATAAATGGATACAGCATACCGATCACCTCACAACACGGTTCATCTATTGGATATCAATCCAAATGCCTGTATCATGGATAGAAGCAGCTTCCACATTTTTATAAAAGCTTTGCGCTTCTTCGTTATTTGCCATCAATGCAATCAGGACTCCAACGCCTTGCGCTCTGCACTCGGCCCTCAATGCATTCAGCAACGCCTGCGCGACTTGACGGTGCCTTTCGCTTTTGAGGACGCATATCCAATCGAGATAAGCGCTAAAGCAGGAGGCGTCGCTTCGGCTGCTGATCAGAGAAGCGTCTATCCTTCCAATCACCTTATTCTCTCGCAGCGCAATAAAGGATAAGGCTGTATTGAATCTTGGATCAACGAAGCTATGTTCCAATTGCTTTGCATACGTTTCATCAGGTTCCCAGAAATAGGTGTCGGGTTCCAGCTTTCTTAATTCCCGTTCAAACGCAATGACTTTCTCAATGTCGTCTTTTTCAAATTTTTTTATTTCAAACATCCGATTCTCCATTAATTCCGTAAGCTGTGCAGCGGCGCGGGAATCCTGCCGCCCCGGGCGATGAAGGCGTCGGAGGAGAAGGGATGCACGGGAATAACAGGGGCCCTTCCCAGCAGCCCGCCGAACTCCACATAGTCGCCCACCTGCTTGCCGGGGGCGGGAATGACGCGGACGGCGGTGGTCTTGCTGTTGATCATGCCGATGGCGGCTTCGTCGGCGATGATGGCGGAGATGGTGGCGGCGGAGGTGTCGCCGGGAATGGCGATCATGTCCAGGCCCACGGAACAGACACAGGTCATGGCCTCCAGCTTATCCAGCGTCAGCGCGCCGCAGGCGGCGGCCTCGATCATGCCAATGTCCTCGGAAACGGGGATGAACGCGCCGGACAGGCCGCCCACGTGGGAGGACGCCATTACGCCGCCCTTCTTCACCGCGTCGTTGAGCAGGGCCAGCGCGGCGGTGGAGCCGTGGGTGCCGCACTTTTCCAGGCCCATTTCTTCCAGGATATGCGCCACCGAGTCGCCGATTGCGGGGGTCGGGGCCAGGGACAAATCGACGATGCCAAAGGGCACGCCCAGGCGCTCGCTGGCCTCCATCGCCACCAGCTGGCCCACGCGGGTGATGCGGAAGGCGGTCTTTTTGATCGTCTCCGCTACCACGTCAAAGGAAGCGCCCTTCACGCTTTCCAGCGCGCGCTTCACCACGCCGGGGCCGCTGACGCCCACGCTCACCGCGCAGTCCCCTTCGCCGGGACCGTGGAACGCGCCGGCCATGAAGGGGTTATCCTCCACCGCGTTGGAAAAGATCACCAGCTTGGCGCAGCCCAGGCCGTCCTTGTCGCCCGTCTTTTCGGCCAGGGCTTTAATGGCTTCGCCGCACAGGCGCACGGCGTCCATGTCGATGCCCGCGCGGGTGGAGGCCACGTTGACGGAAGAACACATGAGGTCGGTTTCGGACAGCGCTTCCGGGATGGAGGCAATCAGGCGTTTGTCCGCCGCCGTCATGCCCTTCTGCACCAAGGCGGAATAGCCGCCGATAAAGTCCACGCCCGTTTCCTTGGCGGCGCGGTCGAGGGCCTGGGCCACGGGCAGGGGGTCGTCGATGGCCCCGGTGACCAGGGAAATGGGGGTGACGGAGATGCGCTTGTTCACGATCGGCACGCCGATTTCGCGCTCGATCTCCCGGCCCACCTTCACCAGGTTTTCCGCCTGCCGGGCGATACGGCTGTAAATGCGGCTGGCCAGGCGGCGTTTGTCGTCGCACACGCAGTTGAACAGGGAAATGCCCATGGTGATCGTGCGCACGTCCAGCTTTTCCTGGTCGATCATGCGCAGGGTTTCAAAGATTTGGCTGGTTTGAATCATAGGGAATTCTCTCCCGTCTTATCATTGTTTAGTCGAATGGAAAGAGAGTGCAGAGTTCAGAGTACAGAGTTCAGATGGTATAGCATTTACATATATTGGACGTCACAATCGGTCAGTTCAAATTAATCTGCACTCTGCACTCTGAACTCTGTACACTCATCTTAAACCTGATGCATCGCTTCAAAGATTTCGGATTTCTGGATGCGGACTTGCAGACCCAGTTCTTTACCCAAATCGTTCAGCGCGCCTTGCAATTCGTCAAAGGGGCAGGTGGGCTCGCTCAAATCCACCACCATCACCATGTTGAAATACCCGTCCACGATGGTCTGGGAAATGTCCAGGATGTTCACGCCCCGCTCAAATAATACGGCGCTGACCCCGGCGATAATCCCCTTCCGGTCAAAGCCCAGCACCGTCACAACGGCTTTCGATTCTGCTGCCATGTTTTTATCTCCTCTCCGGCGAACGGCGCATCCTTCCGCGGACGCCATTTCACCACATGCATTATAACACAAAGCCAGCTTCCCCGCAAGGCGGGAAGGCGTTCGGCTGGAAAAGCGCAATCGACTGTAAAACTTTCGCATCGTCCTTGCGCATTCCTGGCAAAGATGGTACAATCTTCTTGTTCCAACCTGAATATCGCGGGAGGAGGGGGTGCGCGATGAAGCGCCGAATCGTTTGTCTTGCCCTGCTGCTGGCTTTGTGCTGTTCCTTCGTGCCCCAGGCATTCGCCATGGCGAACCTGGATTATTACATCAGCGCCAATTTCGGCAGGAGCTACGATGTGTTTTCCGGCCCCGGCAGGCACTATTACCGCGCCAATATGGGCAAGGCCATGTACGGCGGCGGCGCGGCCCGCGTGTACGGCATGGAGGGCGACTGGATCATGATGGGCTATCAGACCTCCGCCGGGGACTACCGCATCGGCTACGTGCATAAGGACGCGCTGAACACCGCCACCTATGTGAACGGCGCCATCGCACCCCTTCAGTTCAGCTATTACGCGGCCTACGCGGACGGCTACTGCAACATCACCGACGACCCGGTGATCAACAACAAAATGATTTGCAGCCTGCCGGAAAACACGCCTGTGACCGTGCTGGCGACCATGGGCACCTCCTGGACGTATGTGGAAGCCAACACCTCCGAGGGCCTGATGCGCGGCTTTGTGTGGAGCATCCACCTGAAAAACAGCACCGCCCCCACCACGCCCGCGCCCACCTACGCGCCGCTTCCAACCATGCCGCCGCTTCCTACAGCCATTCCATGGCCCACCGCAGCGCCCGTGATTCCCACCTGGCCGCCGGTAACGGCCGCGCCGTGGCCGACCTATGCCCCCATCATTACGGCTGTTCCCTGGAATCCGCCCACCGCCCAGCCCTGGCGCACTGCCACGCCCGGCCCGTCCACCGATGAATGGCTGCCCGAGGCGAAGAATATGTATCTGACCGGCAACTGGCCCGTATACTCCGGCCCCGGCGAATACTATTACCGGGCCAATAAAGGGAAAGCTACCAAGGGCGAGGGCACCTGTCAGGTATACGGCGTGGAGAATATGGGCTATGGGGACTGGCTGCTGATCGGCTATCCCATGAGCTCCGGCGGCTACCGGATTGGCTATGTCCGCGCGGACGCGCTTGGCGCAAGGATCAGCGATGTGCCCGCCCTGAGGCTCACCTACCACACTCGCCGCCTGGCGGTCAACGCCGCTTTGACGGATGATCCCTTGCATACCGCCGCGGCCGTGGCGGAAATCCCCGCCGGAACCTATGTGATGTTCTTAGGGTATATGTACTCCCCCGACGCGGTGTGGGCCTATGTAGAAGTGATTGCCGACAACCAGATCATGCGCGGCTTCGTGCTGGTCGGCGCGCTGGAAGCGGAGTAAACCGTCTGATTTTGAATATACAAAAACCACCGATTTCGCGTCGGTGGTTTTTGGCTGCCGAAAAATCAACCGGCCTGCTCAGGGTCATGGATCGCTTGCAGAAAGGCTTTGAGCAGGGCGGAGTTGTTGTCCTCATGGTAATAAACGCCGTGCGTTTTATTGAAGCGGTAATCGCAGGGAATGACGCGCAGGCTGGGATGCGGGTACGCCAGATAGCCCGGCAGCAGGCACCACCCGAACCCTGACAGCACCAGCGCGTACCCCTCCGCGATGGTATCGCAGAGGATGATCTTTTTGTCCCTGGAACTGTGGGGGAAGGTTTCGTTTCTGTCCGTGTTATAAAAGCTGTTGCGGTGCGGCAGCGGGATCACGCACACCTGCTGCTCATCCTTGATCTGCTCAAAGCGGATAAAATCGTTTCCCGCCAGGGGATGGCTGAGCGGCATCAGGCAGACCATTTTGTTATCGCTGATCTGCTGAAAAACGAGATGGCCGTTGTGGCCGTTTCGCTTGAAGGAAAAGCACACGTCCAGACGGCCGTGCTCCACCTCCAGGGTGTTGATGTCCCACTTGTTGTAAACCAGCAGCGGCAGAAAGTCAGGGTATTTTTCTTTCAGCTTCTGAAAAGCGCGCGTCATAAAATACAGTTCGCCGCTGTCCGTATAGCCGATGCGCAGCATTTGGCCTTCTTTGCGCTGGGCCCCGGCGGACAGCTGCCGGGCGTGATAGGTCATTTGCAGCATTCGCTTGGCGTCCGCCAGGAATTTTTCCCCGATGGTCGTCAGCGCCACCGTCCGCGTCGTGCGGATGAACAGGGGCGCGCCGATTTCAGTTTCCAGAGCGATGATCTGTTTGCTCACGGCGGGCTGGGAGATATGAAGGTCGTCCGCGGCTTGCTGGAAACTGAACGTTTCCGCGACCCGCACAAAACACTCCAGTTGGGAAGTATTCATTCATTCTTCTCCGTTCTTCCGGGTTGTCTTTCTTATTTTTCGAGTAACTGGTCAGTCGTTTAGTTCAAGGGCGCTTTAAGCCAGTAAACGTTCCACTTGTAGGGGCGGATATCATCCGCCCGTATTGTGGGAATATGCGAATGAAAGAATATCAGGCAACCTGGTTATTTAGGAAACGGGCGGATAATATCCGCCCCTACGGTTAGATGGTATTGTTGCTTAAAGCGTCCATTCAACCACAATCGGCTGAGCAATTGTTTTTTCAAAGCGCCTGGGTGTCGTCCTCGCCTTGTCGCCAGGTGAGGGAATAATTCGTTGCAGTCAATGTTTTGTTCTCTGGACTGTAACGCGGCCGCAGCGCGGCGGCCTGGCGGACGAAGGCGTCCATGTCCGGCGTTTCCGCTCCGGCGCAGACGCACAGGCAGGCGATTTCGCTGCCTTCCATGCGCTGCTCACAGTGGGCGTTCATGCCCTGCCAGGGCTCCATGGGCGCGCTGCTCCAGACGCCGATATAGCCGCAGCCCTTCCGAAGCAGCAACCAGCCATCTGCCCGGCGGATTTCATCAAAGCGGCATTCCGGGCAGTACAGGTGAATGTAATGCAACGGATGGGTGTCGGGGATGCGGTAGATCAGCCCCAGGATATTTTTGTCCTGTTTCAGCGCGGGGAATACGCCGTTGCCGTGCCAATAGCCGGGACGCAGGTCGCCGCCCTCCGAAGCGGAACCGGGGTGATTGATGAACAAAACGGCCTCTCCGTCCAGCGCGGCGTACCATAGATGCTGCTGGTAGCCGGATACGCCCGGCTGGAAGCAGGTGGTGCCGTGGAAGCATTCGTTGTAGGACTTCACAAAGGCGTGGCTGGACGGGTCGGCGTCGGCCCGGTGGGCGATATTTTGCCAGCGGTTAAAAGGTTCGCGCGGGCTCTGCGCGCTGGTCATGCACCAATCCTCATGCTTTTCTAAGACGATGCGGGCGTTGCCCGTCACATAGGAGAGCGACGCGGGCTGGGCCATTTTTTCCTTTAATCCCTCCGGGAAGCGGTAGCGGCTGGTGGCATAGAAGCCCAGCCACCCTTCGCCGTAATCGTAGGGCTGGCTGGGGTCGGCCAGGTTCATCAGCGCCATGGCCCCCGCCTGGAAGGGATACAGCACGCCCCGGTACACCCGTCCCTGCGGCGCGACGATGCCACCCTTGAAGGTGTGCAGGGCCAGCATTTCCAGCAGTTGGTCGGTGATCTTCGCCGCCCGGTGGGAGATGGCGTCCTCCGCGAAATCCACCACGTTGATCAGCGCCGCGAAGGTGACGCACATGTACACCGTGCTGAGGAATTCCTCAAAGCCATGCCGCTCCACGTCGTCCAGCCATTCCAGCACTTTTCCTTTTCCCCAGGTATGCAGGTCGCGTCCTGTCCTGCCTGCTAATGGGAAATCGTCCTCCGGGTAAAGTTCGCCCGCCAGCATGGCACTGGAATAGAACATGAGGCTGTGGTTCTCGCTCCAGAAGCACATCCCGTCGAAGCCGTCCTGATCCATCCAATAGCGGAAATGGGTCAGGGTTTGGCGAACGCGGGCAGCAATTTCGGGGGAAACCTCATAGTTTTTCAGATACCTGATCAGGCCGCACACACAGAAATCCGCGCAGTCCACCCGCCGGTCGATGAGCGAAAGCATGTCCAGCATGAGTTCATCGTCTTTTGGGGTGGAGCGGTTCAGGTACTTCCGGGCCAGGATATTGGCGATGGGGAAGCCAAAGTCGCCCCGGCTTAGGCTCTCCACGGCGGCGATGCGCTCAAAGATCAGGCGTTTGTTTTCTTCCAAACTGAGTACTGGGCGGATAACCTGGGGACGAAGCTGCTCGGTGCGTTCGAAGGCGCGGTGCGCCCAGCCGTCGCCCAATCGCACGCGCACGGTGATTTCCGCTTTGCCCTCCGGGAGGAGAACGGAGGCTTGTCCTTCCGCGGAATGCCACGCCGTGGGCAGGCGGTCTTTGGCATAGTCGGGTTCATATCCGGTAAAGGCGTATGCCGTGTCCTGCGGCGCGGGACGGGAAAAGCGCAGTTCATCCGGCAGCAATTCCGCGCCGTCCAGAAAGTCCAGCGCGGCGGCAGCGTCTTCCGTCCAGGCGTCGTCCGGCAGGCTGACGCGGATTTCGTTTTGCTTCTCTTTCAGTTGCAGGCCCGCCACGCTGCGGGTGTCCCGCACACCTAAAGTTTCGCAGGCGAGATAAATCACGTTCCGGCTGGCCCGCAGGGGCAGGGTGATCTCGGCAAAGCCGATGGGCTTGTACACGGGCTGGGCCAGGCCGCCAACCAGAACGCCGTTGCAATACACGTCCACCGCGGCATAACTCCACAGCACGGCTTTTACTTCCATGTCCCGCGGCGCGTGGAGCGTGCAGGCCGCGTCAAAGTCCACCCGCTGCATGGTGGCGTAAAAATCCGACAGGTTCACGAACGCGCCGTCCCGCCCGCCTTGGAAGCGCCAGGGCAGACCCAGGCGGCTGTTTTGACGCGCGTCAATCTGCCCGGCGTTTTCCACCGGTTCGTGGCGGGCGATGATGGAGCGCAGACGCGCTTCAAAACGCAACTGGTTAGCGTCCTTTTCCTCGCAGGTAAAGGGCATAACGCGGGGGCCGGACACCAGGTAATGGTTCACGAACCCCTGCCGATCCAATGGCCAGGTATGCATTGGTTTTCCTTTCAAATGTCGTTTGGGTATCCCACGTCGTGGAGCTTAACGACGGCGCGGTTGTTCATGGAGCGGGGCTGGACGTGAATGTCTTTCAGCTTCACTTCATCCGCGTGGCGAATCCACAGGCCGCAGGCGTCCACATCGCCGTGGGCGTTGCACTCCGGGTAGTCGGTCAGGAACTCATCGAACACCGCCGGGATGTGCAGGATTTCTTCGTTATCACGATAGGCCACTTGGTAATCTGTAATTTCGATCTCATGAATCGCTTTGCGGACGGGCTTCCCGTTCCGCGTCTGGTCGGCGTATCCGGTCAGGATGGCGGGCAGTTCCGCGCCCTCGGCGGTGATCCCAGTGATCTTAACGCGGGCCACATCGCCGCCCCAATAGAGGCTTCCGGGATCTTCGCTGTAGGGCTCGTTGGCCTGGTTGCGTCGGTTGAGAACGGTGTACAGCGGGCACTGGATTCATCAAAAGGAATACGTTCGTAATAATCGCCAGGATAGATATGGCCAAGTTCTGGATAAGAAATCTTTTCTATTGTCCGCATGTGATTCTCCTAATAAAACACAGATACACATTGAGGATATAATACCGCAGGCTCAGACAAACAAAACCCCAGGATGCATCGAAGGGCCCGCAGGCCCTTCGATTGGAATCCGCAGGCGGCGACCTGTGCGTCGCCGAGGAGCGGTCCTTGACCGCTTCCGATATCAATTTGCGGCCGTAAAATGAGCGTTTCCGCCCTTATAGGGCGGAAATGCCATTTTACAGCAAATTGATGTAACCATCGAAAGACTGCTTTAGCTGACTTTCGATGGCGCATCGCCTGTGGCGATGCGGATTATCCTTTCACCGCGCCTGCCGTCAGGCCGCCCATGAAGTAGCGGCTGAAGCAGATGAACACGACCAGGATGGGGATGATGGCGATGGTCGCGCCGGCGAACATGATGTTCCAGGCGGCGGCGCCGTCGCCCGCGTTTTTGAGCATGTTGACGCCGACGGTCAGGGGCCGCAGGCTGTCGTTGGTCATGGTGAACACGCGGGGCAGGATGTATTCGTTCCAGCCCTGGCGGAAGGACAGGATGGCGATGGTCGCCAGCACGGGCTTGAGCATGGGGATAATGACCCGGTAATAAATCTGGAAGAAGGCGCAGCCGTCGATGCGGGCGGCTTCGTCCAGTTCCTTGGGCACGGAATTGACATACCCGCGGCAGAGGAAGATGTAGGTCGCCTGGCCGCCGCCCGCGGAGAACAGGATGACGGGCCACAGGCTGGTGTTGATCTTCAAATTGGTCGCCAGTTCATACAGCGGGCGCAGGGACACGGAGCCCACGTTGATGAACATGAAGGCCGTGAAGATGCCGTAGATGATTTCCTTGCCCGGGAAGGATTTTCGGGAGAACACGTAGCCCGCCATGGAGGAAACGATCAGGGAAATGATCATGACGCCGATGGACAGGTACAGGCTGTTCTTGGTGTACACGGCGAAGTTGGCCTGGTTCCAGGCGTCGATGTAGTTCTGCACGATCCACTTGGCGGGGAAGATGTTGGAGCCGCCCAGCAGCAATTCCTGGTTTTCCTTAAAGGAGCCCAGGATGATGTACAAAACCGGGAAGATCACCAGGATCGCCACGACCAATAGCAGCAGCCACAGAAAGAAGCGGCCCACCTTCTGCCGGGGGGAATAAACGATTTGCGCTCTGTTTTTTGCCATCTTTCTTCCCCTCCCTTACACCACGTCGTCCAGTTTCTTGGCGACCGTGTTATAGATGATCGTCACCGCGCCGACGATGACCGCCGCGACCAGGCTCAGCAGCGCGCCATAGCCGATCTGGCGGGTGGCGTTGGAGCCGGTGCCGAAGATCAGGTTGTAGATGTAGAGGAACATGACGTTCGTGCGGGTGCCGGGGCCGCCGTTGGTGAGCACCATGATGGCCTCGTAATCCTTGAACGCGCCGGTAATGGCCAGCATCAGCACCACTTTCAGCACCGGGGCCAGCATGGGCAGCGTGATGTGGAAGAAGGTCTGCACGCCGTTCGCGCCGTCAATGCGGCTGGACTCGTACACGTCCTCGGAAATGGAGGTCATGCCGGTGACAAAGTAGAGCATGTAGTTACCAAAGCCTGCCCAGACCGACATGATGATGACCGCCATCATGACAATCGACGTGTCCGTCAGCCAGCCGATGGGCTGGTTGATGATGCCCGCGTTTTTCAGGATGCCGTTGAGCACGCCGTTGCCGGTGGCGAAGATGAAGGTGAAAATCATGCCGGAGATGGAGGAGGAAATGACCGTGGGCATGAAGAACACACCGCGGAAGAAGGAGGAGCCCTTCAACTTCTGGTTCAGCAGCACGGCCATGATCAGCGCCAGCGGGATGATGAACACCAGCTTCAGCGCCGCGTATTCAAACGTGGTGCCCACGCTGCCCCAGAACTTGGCGTCGGACAGCATGGTGGTGATGTTGCGCATCCCGGTAAAGCGGGTGTGGGCGGGGATGCCGTCGTAGTTGTAGGTGATATAGCGGAAAATCCAGATAAAAGGATAAATGGAGCACACGCACAAAAAGATCAGGGACGGGGCCAGCATGAGGCCCGCGGACAAACCGCCCTGCTCCTTGAGCCGCATTTTTTTGTTGACCGGGCGGGGCGGCCTGTCGGTAGGACGAAGCTGCAAATGTTCTTCGCTCACAAGTTCAGCCTCCTTCTTTACATGTTATTGTTTTCCCAAGAATCCTTGAATTCAAAGCAAAAAACCAGCGCTAAACGATTCAGAAAACTGTAGGGGCGGATATTATCCGCCCGTTTGAAACACACCCTATTGACGGGCTTTTCCGTTGCTTCGCCGGAATAGTTTGGCTCGGGCGGATGGTATCCGCCCCTACAGATTTCAGGATAATTGTTTTCTGTTTGATTCAAGTTTCAAGGAATGAGCGGTAAATTGTGTTGTCTGCGGTCAGGAAAAGACCGTCCGACGGGGATGCAGAGCGTCCTCCGCGGACGGTCTTTCCGCTTAGGTTGTTACTTTATTGCGCTTTTACGGATTACTTGTCCAGCCAGGTCACGGTGCCGGCGGAGGGCTGCAGGGGATTGTAGTCCGCGATCACCAGGCGCTGGATGAAGCCCAGGGAAATGTCCTCGTCATAGGCGGCGTTGTAGCGGGTGTTCAGGTCTTCGATCGCTTCGTCGATGCCGATGTGGCCCATGATGGCGTTCCACAGGGTGGTGCGGTAGTCGTCGCCGATCAGGTTGATGGTGGGTACGGCGGGATACACGGATTCATAGTCCAGCAGGGAGAAGTCCGCCATGCGGCCCAGCTTGGACTTGTCGATGATCTGATCCATGTAGGAGGTGATGGGCAGGGTGTAGCCGCCCTCCAGGTAGCCCTTGAGGAATTCTTCGCTCTGGAAATACTTGATCACTTCCCAGGCGGCGTCCTTGTTCTTGGCGGAGGAGAGCATCACATAGCCCTTGTTGGGGTTCACCTGCAGAGCGCCCTTCACTTCGCCGTCCAGGGAGGGAACGGGAGCGACGCCCCATTCAAAGGCATCAATGGGGAACTGGTTGGTGAACACGCCCGCTTCCTGGGAGGCGTTGCCCCACAGGGCGAAGGAACCAGCGGCAAACTGGGCGCGCATGTTGTCCACGCCCTGCTGGTCGGGATACGCCACGGCCACCAGCTCGCGGCCCGCTTCGAGGAAGGGCTTGTAGCCGGAGAAGTCGAACTTGCCGTTCACATAGTCATAGTAGAACACGCCGGACACCTGCGCCATCATTTCCAGCTGGCGCTCGAAGGGGGAAGAAGAGGTGAAGCCGATGCCGTAGGTCACGGGGTTGTTGGCCTTGCCGTCCTCGGTGATCTTCTTGGCCATTTCGATGTATTCGGGCAGGGAAGCGGGGATGCCGTCAAAGCCGGAAGCGGCCAACAGCGCCTTGTTGTATTCAATGCGCACGCCGGAACGCATCCCGGAGGGCACCCAGTAAATGGCGTCGCCGATGGAGTTCAGGCCTTCATAGGCGTGGTTGAAGGGATCGTTGACCTTCTGGTATTCTTCGTCGGCTTCGATGTAGGGACGAAGATCGACCACGGCGCCGTAGTCCACGAAGTTTTTCAGGGTGATGGACTGGCCCACCAGGTCGGGCGCGGTGCCGCCGTCATAGGCCAGCAGGATGGAGTTCTCGAAGTCGTCGGTCATGATGACCATGTTGATTTCGATGTCGTCATGCTCGGCATTGAATTTGTCGATCATGGCGGTCATGTACACTTCGTCATGGCGGTCATTGGACCAGTAGGTGACGACGGTCTTTTCCGCCAGTGCGGGCACGGCGGTGAGCACCATCAGCATTGCCATCATGCAGGCAAGCGCCAGGGACATTGCTTTTTTCATTCTGATATTCCTCCTTATGATTTTGCCGGGCGAAAAGAAAGCGCGGCCGCCCGGCATTCTTGTATCTCAATTATATATTCTATCTGCACAAGAAATCAATACAATTTTCGTACAGTATTTATAGTTTTATGGAATGATTGATAACAAAAAAGAATAAATCGGGAAATCCGTTCCGCATCATGACAAAACCGCGCAGTCAAGCCGTTTTCGCGCTTTGACAGAATTTTTCCCGCTTCAAAGAGAATGGTTGCAAAGCGCGTCGATTTCCGTTTATAATAGCAATAAATGATCAATCACACGGGAGGGTTGCGTCAGCCATGGAACAGTATATACAGCAGGTCTTAGCGCCCCGCGTTCAGGGCGACGGCGGATGGGTGGAATTCGTATCGCTGAATGAAAATGAATTGACGCTCCTGTTCCGGGGCGAGTGCTCCAAATGCCCCATCCTGAACCGCTGCACGGCGTGGATCGAGCAGAAAATTTTTGAGGATCAGGGCCAGCGGGTGACGGTAAAAGCAATTCGGAAAAAGCCCTTTTTCTGGGATAATCAATAAGGAAGGGGGAAGAACAGATGGCACATGTAAAAGTTGAGCGCCGCTCCATGCGGCCCGAGGAATGGACGCAGCTTCGCTTCGTCTGGCTCCAGCGGGGCATCTATGCCGACCGGGAGGAAATCACGGACATCACCATCCGCGACGCCCGGCAGGTCAGCGAAAGCGAATATGAATATCTGGACGGCGGGGAGCGGAAGCTGCAACGCGGCGACCTGTATTTCACCCCCGACGGCACCGCGTTCATCCGCGCCCACGCCATTGTCCCGGAGCGGTTCCGGGGGCGGCAGGTGTATCTGCAATTGAAAACCGCCGCCGAAATGATCGTGAAGATTAACGGAAAATTCGCGGGCGGCCTCGACCCCAACCGGGAGCGCATCCTGCTGAATCCTTATATCGACCGGGATGAACTGGACATTGAGATCGAGGCGTACAATCGCTCCAAGCCGGACGACGAACGCAACCCCGCCGCCATCGGCAAGCACGGATGCAGGCAGATTTTCGAGGGCATGTATTTCGCCACGGTGCGGGACAACGTGCAGTCTCTGGTGTACGATTACACGCTGCTCTTGGACATTGCCCACAGCGAATACTTCAACGAGGATTATCGCAAATTCCTGAATATCGAATTGAGCCGCGCTTTGGACAAGGTGGACTTTGACACCTTTGAGGGCGTGGACGAAGCGGCGAAATACATCCAAAAAACGATCTACGAAAACACCGATTTCAAGGGCAGCGGCGACGTGGCGCTGGTGGGCCATTCCCATTTGGACATCGCCTACTACTGGCGGCGCATCCACGCGGTGCAGAAGAACGCCCGCACCATTTTGATTCAATTGCGCCTCATGGACAAGTACCCCGAGTTCCGCTACACCCACACCCAGGCGTACACCTATGAAACGCTGGAAAAGTATTATCCCGAACTGTTTGCCGAACTGAAGGAAAAGGTAGCGAGGGGCCAGTTTGAGCCGGTGGGCGCCATGTACGTGGAGCCGGACTGCAACGTGCCCGCCGCGGAAAGCCTGATCCGCCAGTTCCTCTACGGCCAGCATTATTTCCGCCGCGCGTTTGGCAAAACCATTGACAACGCCTGGCTGCCCGACGTGTTCGGAAATTCCTGGATCATGCCGCAGATTTTGAAGAAGTCCAAGGTGGACTATTTCGTTTCCAACAAAATGTCCACCTGGAACGACACCAACCGCTTCCCCCACAACAACTTCATCTGGAAGGGCATCGACGGCAGCGAGGTGTACGCCTCTGTGCCGCCCACCCACTTCATTTCCTGGAATATGCCCAGCCAGATTCAGGAAAACTGGGAAGCCTACCAGGACAAGGAAACAGGCGGGCAGACCCTGTCCATGTACGGCTACGGCGACGGCGGCAGCGGCGTGACTGAGGAAATGCTGGAACTGGCCCGGCGCTTTGAAAAAGTGTCCGTCATGCCCAAGATCGAAATGACCGGCGGCGCGGACTTCCTGCACAAGAACCTGAAGGACAACGACAAGCTGGCCACCTGGGACGGGGAACTGTACCTGGAAATGCACCGGGGCACCTTTACCACCAAGTCCAATTTAAAGAAAATGAACCGCCGCCTGGAATACAAACTGCGGGAGGCGGAAATGCTCTGCGCGTTCGCGGCGGCGTTCGGCGGCGCGGACTACCCGGCGGAAGAGCTTCGCGCCTGCTGGAAAAAGCTGATGCTGAACCAGTTCCATGATATTCTGCCCGGCTCCCACATCCACCCGGTCTATGAGGACGCCATGCGGGATTACACGGAAATCAACAAAAAGCTGGACGTGATTCTGGCAGCAAACGACGGCGATGTATATTTCAATTCTCTGCCCTTTGACCGGGACATGCTGACCTTCATTCCAGACGAAGACGGCCCCATCACCCGCGAGGGCGTGAAGGGCTTCTGGTCGCGGCCCCATCTGCCCGGGCTCACCTGCGGCAACGTGTCGCCCGTCCAGGGGAAAGCAAACTGGATGCATACGGAACATGGACAGGACGGAAAGCTGCTGATTGAAACGCCCTTCTACCGCTTGGCGCTGAACCAGGACGGCAGCTTCGCTTCCCTGTACGATCTGACGCTGGGCCGCGAATGGGTGCGCCCTGGATGCGGTTTTAACAAACTGCACATCTGGGCTGACCATCCCGGCATGTACGACGCCTGGGATATCCTGCCCAACTATCAGGATGTGGAAATTTCTCTGCCGATTCAGGAAGCTGCCCGCGTCACCTATGCTGACGATTCCTCCGCTGAGATCATGGTGGACTTTGCCACGGAAAAGAGCGCGTGGCGCATGGTGATCCGGCTCTTTGCCGACAGTCAGGGCATCGAAGTGGAGCACGTCGTGGACTGGCAGGAAAAGCACCGTCTGGCTAAAGTGAACTTCGGCCCGGACGTGTTGACCCGTGAAATGCTCTGCGACACCAGCGCGGGCTTCATCCGCCGACCGCTCACCAAGAACACCTCCTGGGAGCAGGCGCGGTTTGAGGTCTGCCACCACAAGTGGTTCGACCTCAGTGAAACCGGCGCGGGCATGGCGGTGATCAATGAAGGAAAATACGGCGTGGGCGTCGAAAAGAATAAAGTCAGCCTGAGCCTGCTGCGCTCCACCATCCGCCCGGACATTACCAGCGATATGGGGAAGCACCACATCGCCTATCTCATCCTGCCTCACGCGGGCGACGCGGTGCAGGCGGGTGTCAATCGCTTGGCCTTCGCCTACAACGTGCCTCTGGTCAAGGCCACGCTGACGCTGCCCGATAAGTGGCGTGAGGCCCTCTGCGAAAGTGGCCTGTGGCTGCAAAGCGCAAAGCTCAGCGAGGATGGCACGATGCTGGTTCTGCGTCTCTCCGAGCAGGACGGCAAGCGGGCCTGCCTCCGCTTCCCTGAACCGGTGAAGCTGCTCAACATGCTGGAGGATATCGAAGGCGAAGCGGACACGCTTTCCGTGAAACCGTTTGAAATCATGACCGTCGGAATACCGTTGAACGAAGGAGGAAACTAACATGAAAGGCATTGCAGCCAAGCACGACGAAACGAAGCTGATCGACCTGGGCGGCGGCACCACCCGGCGCATCCTTTCTTATAATGAAGAATTGATGGCCGTGGAAGTCGGCTTTGAAACCGGAGCGGTCGGCGCCACCCACACCCATCCCCACACCCAGTGCAGCTATGTGCTAAAAGGGAAATTCATGTATTATGTGGAGGATGAAGGGGTGGAACTGAACCCCGGCGATTCCATCGTGGTGCCCCCCAATCTTCCCCACGGCACCAAATGCCTGGAAGCGGGCACGCTCCTGGATATTTTTACCCCGATGCGGCAGGACTTTCTGAAAAAATAAAGCTGCGGCCGGGGCAGCTGCGGAGCAATGGGTTTTCACATTTTTTACGAATCGAAAAAATAATGGTTGACAAGTTCCGAATTCTTTGCTATAATAACTCCTGCGATTGAGAGTTCAGCTCTTGATGCCTCCATTGTCTAGAGGCCTAGGACGCCGCCCTCTCAAGGCGGAAACATGGGTTCGAATCCCATTGGGGGTGCCACCCATAGACGCCAACTTTGATACAGGGTTGGCGTTTTCTGTTGCAATAATATCCCTTGTTTTCTGGGCTTTCCGGGCCTCTCCTGTTTGAGAATAAGCAGGCGGAACCAGAAAATGAGGGATTTTTGTTTTCTATTTGTAAACGGGAAGCCCGCTCCCGTTTGAGAATAGAGCCTTCCCGTTTAAGAATAGCCGTTCCCGTTTGAGAATAGGGTGTTTCTGTTTGAAAATAGGATTCTTCCGTTTACAAATAGATTTTTGACGTTTATGAATAGAGCTTTGACGTTTACAAATTAGGTTCCAATTCATCACTCCTTACCCATTATTGTTTTTCATGGGGCTGTCTCAAAACTCATTTTTCTGAATAAAGATGGCACGAGATTCTACCAATCCGGTTGGAATCTCATGCCAAATCATATAGGTTTTCTTATTCGCTTGGAAAATACTTCCTTATTTGAGACAGCCCCTTTCTTTTATTTTTTCCTGATACAATCTCATCAGCCAAGCGACGCAGGCAGCCTCGTCCGTTTCCTTGATGGGCATACCATAGGCTTGCATGACAGCGCGGTCGTTAGCTTGGTGCGCCTTGCGAAGTTCGGGCGGCATGGTCAGCGGGTCATACGGGTCGGCCAGAGAGGAATCGGGGTATAAGGCGCGGGCGTCCAGGATGGATTGTGCTGTTTTTTCAATTTGGCTTTTCTGCTCATCTGTGGGGGATGGCCAGGGAAAGTTGTTGTATACCGAAGGAGAATAACTATAATCACTCTTTAGCCGACCACAAACTATACGCATCCATGCCATGTGAACATTAGATTCTATTACACCAAACATATATATCGTTGCATTAGGCACAAGAAACAGTTTATTACTCGCTATGATTTCTGGGGACAAAAAACTTATTGGGATATATCTTCTATTCTGCGATGATACTTCTGGAACAGCAAGATAGAAAGAATCTGGTTGACGTATTTGTGAGAAGAGCATGGGAATATCAGCTTGGGCACGAACAGCCTCAGTTTGCGTTTTAGCCCTGGTTTCGGCAACCCCAGAAAGCCTCTGACTTATCTCGGATATATTTCTATATATTGAAGGTGAAACCCCTTTGAACCAAAGACAGTATCTTTTTTTATTATTGATCAATTCATACGATCCAACATATTCTTTAATCCCGCTGGAATACTATGACCTTATTTCCTTTCCTGATGATAAACCACGACATGGTGGATCATACGTTACAAATACAGGATCAGCCTTTGAAAGCTGGAACTTTCACAGGTATGAAGATGGATATTATGGATTCGTAGAAACAAAATATACAGGCGGAACGGCTATCCAGGAAAAAGCAAATCAACTGCACATTGAAAAGATCGACAATGAAGCAACCGGTGACGTTATTGATCATGTGACGGTAATATTCTGTGCCCATTCAGATGATGCTGATATCGGCGGTGTTTTTCTGGATACCGAAGCCCAGTTTGGCAAAATGCATGGAGGGGCGGTCAATGTGGGCGTCCCGCAAAGCGCTGGCGATTACCCCCGTGCCGTTTCCGCTGGCTGCCATCTGAAAAATCCTGCGCACCACGGGAGCGGCTTCCTCGTCAATGATCCAGTGATGTTTTTCATTCGGGTCCTTGATATATCCATAGACCACCTGATTCGATACCGGGATGCCTGCCTTGGATCGGGCCTGATATGCGGCCCGTTGTTTACGGCTGATGTCACGAAGATAATACTCGTTCACCACGTTCAGGAAGGGGACGATCTCACTGGAAGCCTGATTCGCGCTGTCGATCCCGTTGCCAATGGCGATAAAGCGAATTTCATATTTCCGGAAAAATACATCGACATAAAAACCGGTCTGCAAATAGTCACGCCCAATACGGCTCATGTCCTTCGCAATCACCGTGTTGATTTTTCCTGCTTCAATATCTGCCGCCATCTGTTTCCATGCGGGGCGCTCAAAAGTACCTCCAGACCAACCGTCATCCGTATAATGGATACAGTTAACAAAACCATGCGAATCCGCATAGTCCTGGAGGTAGCGCTTTTGATTGATGATAGAATTACTATCTCCTGCGAGATCGTCATCGCAGGAAAGGCGTTCATACAATGCTGTGATCTTTTCTTCCGTCTGCCTGATGTTCATGCGGGAACTCCTTTCAGGCTGCGACGGCTCATCTGTGGCACGATCATTGTATCACATTCCACCCCGTTTTGGAAGCCGGTATTTTGCTGATTTCCGTCAAAAATCTGATTGCCTTGGATCATACGCAGAATCTTATCCTCCATCCGATCCGTGCTGTCGGGCCGGTAATGAACATTGACCCGATAATTGGTGTTGCCGATGCGCCGGGTGAAAATGCCGGCGCTCTGATATGTCTGTTGCATAATAATCTCAAGCTCCTTATTAATTGTATTGGTTTGGTCGTGTGGTAATAGCGTTTCGTTTCTGGCAATAACATAAATCATTGCTCCCTTCCATTCGTCGAAGCGTTGGTGTGCCTGTGCATCCAGTCAATCAATGCCTGCTTCATGACCATCTTTTTCCCGCCAACATGAAGCGTGGGAAAATTCGGCTTGTTCAGCAGGTTATACGCTCCACCGCGGGACAGATGCAGCACATCTGCCAGTTGGCTGGCATCCAACACATCCGGCATCGCTTCCAAGGGTTCCTTTGACATTCGGTTTGCCTCCTTTCCGCACGAAGGACAAAAATGTCCTCCGTGTCATTTTATTTTCGGGCATACAAAAAGCAGCCATGAAAAACATGACTGCCCTTGCCTGGGATATGGTTTGCGTTACTCTTTCAGCGTGGGAAATGTGGAATGCTCCATCGCTGCCAGCAAAAGGCCGCGCCAAGCCTTGTGCTGTAAGGGTTTTTTCTCCGCTAAAAGGTAACGCCTGCACGCAGAAAACCGCTGGCACTTTATGATGCCAGCGGCTTTCATGGGCTAATCCAATCTTTCCAGGATGTACCCCATCACTATACAATGGCTTGAGAAAGCCCGTTTTTTTCCAGGTTGCAAAAAAATATTTTCAGAAGTCAATATCAGACAAATTGCTTTCCATCAGGCGGCGGATTGATAAAGTTCTCATATTGCTCCGCAATTCGGTCAATCCGCTTCGATACGGCTCCGGCCGTCTGATAGCCCACAATATCAGCAATGTCTTGCAGCTTGTAGTTTTTCATGCGATATTGCAGGATCAGTTTATCCGTCTCAGAAAGCGTCGCCTCAAATTGGGCTACCTGCTGCTCGGCTATCACCTTCCGATCAAACTCAGCTTGAGGGTCATCCAATTCGACCCCATATTCCTTCATCTTCTCCATTGAATAATGGGGATGGTTGCGGTTATGGTTCCATTGGCGCAGGAATTCGTATTTTTTGAAGCTGAACGGTTCATAATCTTCCGGCTGCCTGCGCTTCCAAACTTCGTCGATGGTAGGCTGCAAATTCAGCTCAGCTATCGCCATTTCAGTGGCGTTTCCCACCAGGTTGGAAAACTGGTGATAAGACAGCCAAGGGAAGGTTTCATTGTCCGGCATCCTGAACAGATGCGGCAGATCCAGCTTTATTTCCCGCTCAAAGATCGTATGAAAATAACTGGTGATCATATAGGTCATACGCCACTTAGGAAAATCAGCTGAATAATTGTGCCAGCCGCCGGGAATGTCCTTGTATCCGCCTTTCTTATCCGGGACTTGGATATACTGCCAGACAGACCAGCTATACAAATCCATAACCGTTTCCAGAAAGGCGCTGTCCAGCACCATATCTACATATTTCTTCTCTTTGAGCAGCAGCTTCATGTGCCGAGGGATTTCCAGATAGGCAGGCCGTTTCGATACCAACTCTTCGGGCAGCGCAAAGAAAAGCGGCAGCCAACGCAGATTGCTGGTGGGCGATATACGCATCACACCACCCTTGCCGTGTTTTTCATACACAATATCAGGCTTCTTTTCCTCATCTTCCGTATGGTCGATGGGATCGGGATAACCGTCGCCTACGTCGATGACAGTCTCTTTTTCTTCCTCGTCATCGGCAGCGTCGCCATGATACTCGTATTCGTCGTCTTCCGCTTCTCGCATCCTGCGGTATTCATCGTCGTCCATATACCGGCTGTCCCGGCGTTCATCTGCTCCGTAAGGATCGTATGGCATCCGTCATGTATCCAATCTGATTATCTTGCAAGGTTTCTTTCCTTTTTCCTGATTCTTTGCAAAGACCGATCCAAAATCTTCTCTTTCCGTTCCGCAAGCATCGTCTTATAGAATCGCTTTTGCAGATCGGAAATAAACGGGGTTTCATCAATCAGCTGGTCCATTTTCTTCATATCAATTCGGGGCAGGATTCTTTTCAATGCCTCGTTGCAGTCCTGGTTCTTCCCAGCATAAAGGAAATCATAATAGTTGATCTTCTGTCCATTCTGTCGAATGCCGGAAAGAGGGATCTTAAAAATACGCACGTCTCGTTCCGCAGGATCGTCAAGGACAGCCTGCATGATATCGTCATCCGCCTGCGGGAAAAGGCTGCTGCCGCAATCAAAGACAGGGGCCAGCGTCATTTCGTCCGTTCTGCTGTTATACAGGAAGCCCCAGTTCCCGTTATGCCGATCCCAGTTGCCTATCAGCGCATCCACAATGAACATATCCCAAAATCGCTGCTTTAAGGCGACAGAATCAATCGCCTGCTGCTCGTCAATCGCCATCAGAATATCCGATAATTCGGTGCCATATCCATTATGTTCAGAATCAATGATCGTATTTTTCAGGGAAGCGAAGTCCTGGATCACGGTATCGGACGTGGTGAAATCTTTGCAGGCCACAACAATCTTCTCTTTCCCGTTCCGGGTAAATGTGCCAAGCAGTGTTTTCTGTACCGGGATGCCCACAATCTCAAAAATATGGCAGCCAAGATACTCGCAGATACAGCCGTTAGCATAACTCATATCCTTGTTTTTCCGGGCTACACCAGGAAATTTGAGCATATACAGTTCATTCTCATACATCACTGCGATCTTGCTGCCGTTCGCCCCGGCATAGGTTTTGTTCCTCCGAGGCACCGTACTGAAATCAATCATACGTTATCATCCTTTTCCATACGCAGATATTTCCTGCGAAGATACCAGGCTTGGTCGCTGGAAATCTCCTGCTCCGTTTCCGCGCTGTTAATATCAGCGTTCAATTCGCTCCAATAAATATCCCAATGCAAATCCTTCCCGCCGCCATCTATGATCGCCCAGGATGCTTGCATCGCCGCGATAGACTTTTGAAGATAGGCAGGAAGCCCCTTTTCCAGATAGCGTTCATCCTTGGGTAGCCCGGTTTTGCGGTCATAACGGGCATTGTCGATCTGCATCAATTCTTCCATGGTGCAGCCCAGCGCCCGGGAAAGCTGCATGACTGTCTTTGCGGTGCAGCCTTCGATATCGCTTTTGCCGGAGCAAATATCAATCACGGTTGTCTTGGGCACACCGCTGATCTGCGACAGACGATACATGGACATGTTCTTCTCGCGCAGCATAGATTGCATCGTCATGTTCATCCCTTCTTTCTTCCCTTCTATTATATCGGTTGACCGACCATCCGTCAAGATGTAATTCCTTCCAAACGAAAACACCCCGACATAAATGCCGAGGTGGGTGGTAGGAATAATCAGCAGATTCATCCGTAAACGATTTCCGCTAAAATGATTTCTTCCACACGGTTATGAATGCTGTTCATTCGTCGCACCCATTCCATCTGATCTTCTGCTTTGAGCGCTTCCGTGACGCCTTCTGCCGCTTTCATCTGAGGGATCATCCGATCCAGCCTTTCCTGGCAGGTCTGCTCGATCTCGCCCAGGTGGGTGTATAGCTTGCCGGACAGGATCAGCTGATTGTAGATGACAGGCCGGTGCTCTTTCAGGTAATCCAGCCGTATCCGGCTATATTTTCCGATGGGGTAGTGCTCTTCATCTGGAAGTTTCAGGTCGGGAATCAGGTAATCGCCGCTCTGCACATAGTGCCCGCCCATTTGCTCAAGTGCCATCATTCCATGCGGTAAACTATATCTCTTCGCCAACAAGCCTTCAGCGTTTTTTAGTTTTCCCAATACTCTTTCTATCTGTTATTATATGGCAAACAGACACAAAAGTCAATCAATTCCGCCCATGTTCTATATTGGATAGCGCGTCA
>CADAKE010000008.1 GCA_902788445.1 uncultured Eubacteriales bacterium | reverse complement strand
AAGATCTACCAGGGCCGCTATGTCAGCGGCATCGCGGCGGGCATGAAGCTGCGCGAGCTGATCGACCAGGGAGAAATCCAGGCGGACGAAGCGCTGGTGGGCTATGTGGCCGCGTATGGCACCGAAGAGGTGATTTCCGGGTTCACGTCCTTCCTGCTGGGCGTCCGTTCCGTCGTGCCGGAGGCGACGATGCGCGTGCGCTACACCGGCACATGGAGCAGTTTCACCCTGGAAAAGTCCTGCGCCAAGGAACTGATCGACGAAGGCTGCGTCATTATCTCCCAGCACACCGACACCATCGGCCCGGCTATGGCCTGCGAGGAAGCCCGGGCCAGGAAAAAGGTGTTCCATGTGGGCTACAACCAGAGCATGATCGACCAGGCGCCTTACACCTCTCTCATCAGCACGCGCATCAACTGGACGCCCTACATCACCGGCGCGGTCGGCGCGCTGCTGGTCTCTCAGCCGATCGAGCAGTATGTGGACGCCGCGGCCTTCGGCCGGGATATGAGCGCGGGGTTTGAAAAGAACTGGGTGGAAATGCTGGAACTGAACAAGGCCATCGCCGCCGAAGGCACCCAGGCCCGCATCGACCAGGCCATAGATGGCTTCCGCAAAAACCAGATCGAAGTGTTCAAGGGCATTTACCTGGGCGTTAATCCCAAGAACGCAGGGGATACCATTGACCTCAGCCAGGGCTACGCCGAAAACAAGGAAAGCTCTTCGCCGCAGTTCCACTACATCCTCCAGGATATTATTACGGTCGAGGACTGACCTGCCATTCCAAGAAAAGCCATGCCGTCCGGCGTGGCTTTTTTCGATATGCATACAATTGTCATTGAAAAAATGCGAAAAAGCGTATATAATAGAACCTGTTATCAACCGAAGGAGGACGGCCGTATGGAAAACGGGATCAACCTGGGCGACGTGATACAGACCCGGAAGCCTCACCCCTGCGGCTCGGATATTTGGACGGTCATCCGCACGGGGGCCGACATCAAAATCAAGTGCCAGGGCTGCGGGCGCATTGTGATGCTGGATCGGGAGGTTTTTTTGAAACGCCGGAAAAAGGTGATCCAGGCCGCCGTGCCGCCTCAGGCAGCGCGAGAGGAGCAGACAGACCATGCAGACTGAAAAACAACCGGCAACCCAGACCCAGAACATTTTTCAGCGCTATTGGGCGTGGCGCAAAAAGCGCAAGGCCATCGCCAAGGAAAAAGAAAAAAACATGACCCTGAGCCAGAAAGTCTGGAGCTGGCTGGTGCTGCCAATCTATGCGCTTTTGATCGCGCTGGTGGTGCACCTGTTCGTGGGCGAACTGGTGCGAGTGGACGGCACCAGCATGACCAACACGCTCCAGGACAGCGAGATCGTGTGGTGTTCCAAGCTGGCGTATACGTTTGGCGAGCCCCAGCGGAATGACATCGTCATCTGCCATTATCCGGGCCGGGTGAACGAACTGGGAAGAAGCGCCATCCATTTCAGCGCCGGCCTGACGCTGAACCAGTACACCATCTTCGTTAAACGTTTGGTGGCGCTGCCGGGGGATACGGTGGAAATCACGGGCGGGCATCTGTATGTGAACGGCGAGCTTGTGCCGGACCCTGAAAAGATGGGCAGCGTGCCGCGGGACTACGCCAAGCGCACCCTGGGCGAGGACGAATACTTTATGGTGGGCGACAACCGCCTTACCTCCCACGACAGCCGGGCCAACGACGTGGGGCCCATTTCCCGGTCGGAAATCATGGGCAAGGTGACAAACGTGGTGTTCCCTTTGTCCAATTGGCGGGCCGCTGAATAATCAGAGAAGGAAGCGTTGAATCATGCAGACGGATCAGAAACCTGCGGAAAAGCAGCAGAATATTTTCGCCCGCTACTGGGCCTGGCATAAAAAGCGCGCGGCCATCGCCAAGGAAAAGGAGAAGCAGAAAACCATTCCCCAGAAGATTTGGGGCTGGGTGGCGGTGCTCCTGGAAGCGGTGGTGATCGCCATGCTGGTGCGCATGTTCATTTTGGAGCCCATCCGCGTGGACGGCGAAAGCATGTGCAACACCCTCCAGGACGGCGAAATCGTGCTGGCGATGAAAACGCCCTACTGGACGCAGAACCCCCAGCGCAACGACGTGGTGATTTGCCATTATCCGGGCCGCGTGAATGAAAGCGGCATCGGGCCGATCAATTTCAGCGCCGTGTTCCGGCTGGACTTTTCCACGATTTTTGTCAAGCGCGTCGTGGGTGTGCCGGGGGATTACCTGCAAATCTCCGGCGGCCATCTGTATGTGAACGGCGAATTGGTGCCAGACCCGGAAAACATGGCCACCGTGCCGGAGGATTTCAACCTGATCAGGCTGGGGGAGGACGAGTATTTCGTGGTCGGCGATAACCGGTATTGGTCGCATGACAGCCGGGCCAGCGACGTGGGGCCGATCTCCCGGAACGACATTCTGGGCAAGGTGACGCGCGTGCTGCTGCCGCTGGGAAATTCGCGGGTCGTGGAATAACGTGCCGCGGGCTATGTGGAATGTCGGCGCGTCCGTCCTCTGCGCGGCGGCGCTGGCGCTTGTGATTTCGCGCTTTCTTTTCTTCTTCGTGCGCGTCAAGGGCGGCAGCATGGAAAACACGCTGAAAAACGGCGACGTGCTGCTGGTGACGCGCCGGGGAAAATACCGCAGGGGAGAGGCGGTGATCTGCCGCTATCCCCGCCGCGCGGTCAGGACGCTGGAAATCAACGCGCTGTTCACGCTCACCTGGCATACCCTGTTCGTCAAGCGCCTGGTGGCCCTGCCCGGCGACGCGGTGGAGATTCGGGAAGGCCAGCTGTATGTAAACGATTCTCCCGTTCCCGATCCGCCCGCGATGGGCAGCCCGCCCCGCGATTACGCCCGGCGGGAACTGCGCCGGAACGAATACTTTGTGATGGGCGATAACCGCCGTTCCTCCCATGACAGCCGCGCTCATGACGTTGGGCCGATTGCGGAAACCATGCTGCAAGGCCACGTAAAGGCGGTGCTGTGGCCGCTGAACCGAATCAGATGGGTGCAATGAAAACGCCTCTGCCCGCGTCCCAAATGGGACGCTAAGCAGAGGCTTTTTTCATGAAGACGAGAATTTGCCGGGTTCATTGGGATGCAGGTCCATCCAGGTCCGCAAGTCCTCGATCACCCGCTCGGTGCGGATGCGCGCGCCTTCGGTAGAGGTGTGGCTGTCGATGAGCCAGAAGTAACGGCCCGGCAAAAGCGAATCCTCGATCTCTGAGATCACTGGCACACTCAGGTTTTCCCGCAGCCATTCATCCAGTACCTGCCGGGCTTCGGGGGTACTTGCTTCCGTCAATGAGTTTACGTTCCGAGGCGTGTAGGTGAACAAGACCGTCACGCCTTTTTCCACGAAGGGCGTCAGCGCCGCGTTCAGGCTTTGGATGGTTTCCATCGGGAAGCTGCTCACCGTGTAATCCGCGATGTTGTGGCGCAGGCGTTCGTCCGTGCCGCCGTTGGGCCGCGGCAGGACGAAATCGCCGTAGGCGTTGTAGGTATTGAAGGGATAAAAGTTCCCGTCGTCGTCGTACTGCGCCGGGCTGACCTCATAGCTTTTTCCCGGCATTTTCGCGCGGACGCGCAGGTATTCGTCCAGGCTGTCAAACACGCCGGAAAACTCCCGCATATCCAGGGAGGAAGCCAGGTCGTAATTCCCCTCCATCATAGGCCAGAAGCTGGAATCGAGTCGGTTCGTGACGCAGAACTGCTCCTGGACGGCGTCAAATTCCGGAGCATAAAGCAGCAGGTCGCCCGCTTCCAGCAAGGGCAGCATCAGCCGCAACTGCGGCAGCGCGTTGGTGAATGCGTACACGCCCATGTTGACCGGCGCGTATTCCGGGAACGCGGCGGCCAGGAGTGTGGAATCGTACCCATACCGCCCCGAGGAACCGGAGGAAAGCGCCAGCTTCTTCCGGCCTTTTAGACTAAGAAGCGCATCGTATTTATCCGGGAAGGTATCAAAATACGTGCCGCTGTAGCGCGGCGTGGTCGCGGCGTTCACGCGCAGGGTTTCGGGGCCTTCGCATTGCCGGAAGCAGGCGTCCGATACGGCTTCCAGGGAATCGTATAAAATGACCTGCCCAAACGAGCAGTCCGCAAACGCTCCTTCCCCGATTTGCCGGAGATTGGGGGAGAATACAAAGACGGAAAACGCTTTTCCCTGGAACGCGCCGGACTGGATAGCACGCACAGGCAAACCCTCATGCTCCATCGGCAGCACGCACACGCCGCCTGGGCCATGGTAACCTGTGATGGTTGCTTTGCCGCTGTCCGCTTCCCAGTCGAAATCCTCCTCCGGGGAACAGGGGAGCCATTGGGCGTACAGCGCGCTGCCCTCCTCAGGGTCAACGCGGCTGCCCAGCCCCACCGTCCGGCCGCTGCCGTCTGCTTCGGTATTCCAGCCGGTCAAAACGAATCCATCCCGCTGGAACCACATCGTGCCGGGGAGGGTATTTTCCCGCTGGTGCACATAGGTGATTTCCCGGCTCAGGCTTTCTCCCGCCTGCCCGCGCAGCGTGCCGCCGTTACCCTCATACCGGATTTTCGTAACTTTGCGCTGCACAGTCTGTGGCGTCGCAGTCGGCGCGGGGGAAACCGCCGGGCTTTCTTCTGTTGCTGCTGGAATCAGCCGGGAAGCGTAGGGCGACCAGAAATAATTGGTGCAGTAAGCGGCGTAGGAGGCCGTGGGCACGGCCACGGAAGCGTCTGTTCCCCGCAGCAGTTCCCGGCCCACGGTGCATTGGCCGGGGTCGGGCTGATCCAGAAAAATAGTTTTCAGGGCGGCACAGCCTTCTAAGGCTCCGTCCGGAAGGAAACGGATGTTGCTTTGAATTTCCAGTTCCCGCAAGCGCTCGTTTCCGGCAAACGTGGTGGCCGCAAACGACAGAACCGGCAGTCCGTCATGGCTCACGGGAACGGTCAGCTTTTCCCGGATTTTCCCCGTGTCTGTTAACCCGATGATGTGCCAGCCGTTTTCGATTCGCTCAAACAGAAAATAATCTTCGTCCTGGTTATTTCCTGTTTTTGCTTCGATCGTTTCCAGCGGGGGCATTTCGGGCAGGGAAATAGTGACAGGGGAAGCATCGCCCAGGAACAATTTGATGTCCTTTGCCAGCTTGGCCGTATGGACGGTAGCCCCCGCGCCATTCAAGTGGAAATTGGTGTCGAAGAACCAGCCGGGCTCCATCAGCGCGTCGCGCGCGGAGCCGATCACGGGACAGTTGAGTTTTTCCCCCAGCCGCGCTTCAAAAGCTTCGATGTTGGCTTCTTCCTCCGGCGCGAGCGCGGCGGCATTCATGGGGCAGAACCGGAAAATCATCTGCGCTCCGCGCTGTTCGCAGGCGGACGCGAAAGCGTTCACCCGCTGGAAAAAATCTTCCGTCGGCAAGGCGGGTTCAAAGATCAGCGGCAGGTTTTCATCCCAGCCGCCGGGCATCCGGTTCGCCGGGCGCAGGCCGGGCTGTATGTCGCCCAGCGGCGTGAACGCGGAACGGGCGTAGACCCCTTCCCCCGCCGGAGCGCTGCCCTCCAGGAAAAAATGGGCTTTCTGCGCGGCGTAATACGGAAAAGCCGCCAGCAGTTTGCCCCAGCGGGATGCGTCCAGGCGCAAGAGCAACTTCGGGTTTTCCTCCGCCGCCTGCCACATGCTTTCCGCGCCGAACCAGTCGGAAAGTGTCTGCTGGCTCAGTTCCGGGGAAAAGACCACAATGTCCCCGGCGTGAATGTCGGGCAATGCCAACTCCAGCATAACCGTCGTGCCCAGCCCGGCGTACAGGCCGAAGTTCACCGCTTCATATCCGGGAAGCTGGTTTTTCAGCAGTTCGCAGTCCACGTCAAACGCCGCGCCGCTGCCGCCGATGAGCACGATTTTGGGAGAAGCCGTTTCCCTGAGCGCCGCCGCTTTACCGTTCAGCGCGGCCAGGTAGGTGTTTCCGTACTGCGGGGGCAGGGCGAAGGCGAAAATGAACAGCGTCACAGGCAACATCAGCAGCAGAACAGCCAGCCGCGCCGCGCGCTTCTTCATCCGCTTCGCTCCTTTCAGTGGATACGTGAATCGCTTTTCAACATACATTTGTAGGGGCGGATATCATCCGCCCGCTTTTGGGCATCGTTGTTGTTTGGTTTTTATGCGATCTCTGAATGGAATTTTTCGGGCGGATGATATCCGCCCCTACAGTTTTCGTATGGAGATGCAAGGCTGAATAACGTAAACCGGGCGGCCAGAAAGCAGAGCCCTCTGGCCGCCCGGGAAAAGATTCAGTGATCAGGCATTCTTTTTCCGCAGGGAGAAGAACGCGGCGATCACGGCGATGAGCATCGCGCCGCCAAGCAGGCCCATGCTCCAGATGGCGCTCTGAGCGGAAGCCATGTTCGCGGCCGTCTGCACTTCCTTGGCCACGTCGGCGTTGGAGAAGTAGATGTAGCCCAGGCCGTCCACGCGGCCCGCAATCAGGTTCATGAGGCCGTAGGCCAGCAGGCTGGGCGCGCCGATGCGCAGCACGCCGGACAGAAGCTCAATCACCTTGCCGCCCTTGGCAGCGTTCAAAAGCACCGCCACCACCAGGCAGGCAACCGCGCCCCACACCATCAGGGGAAGATTGTTCACGGCAGCGTCTTTATAGTAGCCCTCGCCGCCGATGTTGCTGCTGTAAAGGACGAATGCGGCAATCGCCAGCACCACGGCGACGCAGGTAATCCACGCGCCCACAGACAGTTTCTTCATAGATCAGCCCTCCTTTTTCTTTCCGATCAGGGTAAAGGCCAGCCACGCCGCGCAGCTCAGGCAGGCGCACACGAGGGTAGCGGTCTTGGCAATCGACAGGGCGTTGTCCCACCAGGTGTTCACCCGCTCGGTGCGCACGTTCAGAACGGCGCTGTTGGCGAAGGTGTACAGCTGGTATTTCAGGTTCTCGCGGGCTTTTTCCACCAGCGCGGAATCGTTCTTCACGCTGTCCACGGAGATGTAAGCCCAGGTCTTGTCCACGCCGTTGTCGCCCTGGTTGATGTGGTTGTCATTCTGGGCGAAGTCGGCCACCTGGGTGATGCCGCTCATGACCATGGATTCGGCGTTGAAGTAATACTTGTTGTTCATCATGTCGGTGGAGATGAGGCCCTTGTAGCCCCATTCGTCGCGCAGCATGGTGGTGAGCATTCCGGCGTGATGGGCCGCGTTGGTGGCGCCGATGCGGTTGAAGGCGATCATGACCGCCAGGCCGTTCGCGTCGCTCAGGCCGCCCTGGAAGCCGCGCAGGTCGGTTTCGCGGAATTTCTGCTCCGTCATGTAGGCGCTCACGCCGCCGCGGTTATGCTCCTGGTCGTTGAAGCCCATGTGCTTGGGGCCGTTCATGATGCCCTTTTCGGCGCAGCCCTTCAGGATGCCGTAGCCGATGCGGTTGGTGAGCATGGGGTCTTCGGAGATGTATTCGTAGTTGCGGCCGTTGTAAGGCGTGCGGCGCTGGGTCAGGCCGGTGCCCCACAGGTCGAAGCGGTTCAGCCACAGGCCGCTGTTGCCTTCCACCAGGCCCCATTCATAAGCCAGGTCGGGGTTGAAGGAGGAGCCGATCAGGGTCTGGGAGTGGATGTTGAACTTGTAGGTCTTGCCGGTGGCTTCGTCGGTGTAGCCGGTGGTGAAGCCGCTGACGCCTTCGTTCTGGTACACGATGGGGTTCTCCACGTTGGTCAGGGTGTCGGAGGTGCTGCCGCCGTGGATGACCGCGCCGACGGCCTCGTCGATGGTGATTTCATGCACCAGGTCGTCCCAGTATTCGTTGTTGATGTCGTCGCGCTGCTCGTCCTGGATCTGGGCGGCGTTGAAGCGCAGGCCCTTGTCCACGGCTTCCGCGGCGGGGGAGTTGTTCTGGATGGTGTAGGTCTGGCCGCGCAGTTCCTTGATCCATTCGTCGGCCTTGGGGCTGTCGGCGATCTTGATGGCTACTTCGTTGTAGTTAATGGGATAGGTGCCTTCCCAATCCTGGCGGGAGAGGTAGGTGACGGTGTTGTCGCCGGTCCAGAAGTTCAGGTCGGCGTCGTCGGCGATGTTGGTAATGGGGTTGCCGTTCGCGGTGGCGAAGGTCTTGTTATCCAGGGAAGCCAGGTTCCAGGCGGTCACGCTGCCCTTGGCCTCGGCGTCCATGCCGTCCGCCACGGTCTTGCCCAGGTGGGCCAGGAAGTTGTTCGCGGCTTCATGGGCCCCGGCGGCGGCGGTGAACAGATAGTCGCCCGCGTCCAGGATGTAGGTCTTGGCCTGCTTGTAGTCGTAGCTGGCCAGGTACTTGGTGGGCACGGTGATGGTCACGTCGGCGGTGCCGCCCGCCTTCACCTGGGCCTTACCCGCGCTCAGGAAGGTGACGGCGGATTTTTCCACCAGGTTCTCCCGGTCATAATCGGTGTAGGGCTGCTGCACATACAGCTGGGCCAGGAAATAGCCGTCCTTGTCGCTGTTGTTCTTGATCTCCACTACGGCGGTGATGTTGCCGTTTTCGGTGAGGTCAACGTTCACGCTCTTGACGGTCTGGGTGTAATCCAGGTAAGAGAGGCCATGGCCGAAGGGATAGAGCACTTCCGCGCCGTAGTTCCAAATGTCGCTCTGAGTCGCGCCCGCGGCGGAAGCGGCCTTGTAATCGGGGTTCATGATGGAATCGAAGTAGCGGGTTTCAAAATACTTGTAGCCCACGTAGATGCCTTCGGCTTCCACGATGTAGTGCCCGCCGTTGTAGGTGGTGGCGCCGCCGAAGGAGCTGGCTTTCGTATTTCCGATGGTTTCGCCGGGATACCGGGCGTCGCCGCCCTCGGTGCCCACGATTTCATAGTCGGCGTAGTATTCGCCGCCGAAGTTGACCACGGCGGGGATGGCCGCGTTGTCGGCCACGTAGGTGTCAGGCAGCGCGCCGGTGCTGTTGACTTCGCCCGTCAGTACCTTGGCGGTGCCGGTCAGCTGATAGTCGTTGATCACGCCGATGTAGGCGATGCCGTCCACTTCGTGGTCGCCGCCCTTGGCGATGTCCTTGAGCACCATGGTGTTGCCGGAGTTGACCAGCACCAGCACCTTGGCGCAGGTTTCCTTCGCCACGTCGATGATCGCCAGTTCGTCGTCAGACAGGGCCAGGGGGTCCTTGCCGGTGGCCTCGCCCGCATAGTTCAGGGCGGAGCCGGGCGCGTAGGTGTTGCCTTCGCCAGCGCCGCGGGCAAACACCACGATGGCGACGGAATCGGCCTTGATGCTGTCTTTCCAGTCAGCGGGCGCGCCCTTTTCCTCGAACAGTTCCGGGGGTACTTCCACCACCTGGTAGGGGGCCATGTCGCCGGGGGCCGCCACGTAGATGTTGTCATACGCCACGGCTTCCTGCAGTTCGCCCGTCCAGCGGTTGGGCACCATTTCGGTGTGCTTGTTGAGGATGCCGTTCATGTAGAAATCCTTCACGGTTTCGTTGACCTTCAGGCCCGCGTCGGTCAGGGCGGTGACCAAGTCCACCGCGTCCTCGTTGCCGGCCTTGAGGTCGCCGCTGGTGTAGGGATAGGGCGCGTAAGCGGCCAGGCCGAAGAGCACCACTTCATTGTCCTTGGAGAGCGGCAGCACGCCGTTGTCATTCTTCATGACCACGGTGCCTTCTTCGCCCTCGCGGATGGCGATGTCCTTGGCCGCGGCCACCATGTCCTCGATGGTGGCGTAGTCCTTCTTGAACCGCGCCGCGTCCTCATCGTTGATGGTGACGTAGCTGCTGGTGCCCAGCATTCCGTCGATCTGGTTGCGGTAGTTTTCCGTCAGGCCCGCGCCCAGGCTGGACAGCACGAACAGACATGCCATCAGCGCGGCGAGACCCCGGAACAGGGAAGCGGTTTTTTTGGTTTTCATTCCTTGCTTCATCCTTTCTTTGATTTGTTATATGAAATAATGCGGAGGGATTCCGCATGGGTTCCGCAGATAAAGTAAATCGTGCTTATAGTCATTGAAAACATAGCCCAATACGGTGTCATTCTGAGCGTCGCGAAGCGACAGCGAAGAATCTCCTCCTTAACAATCCATCTGATAAGAAGATAGAGTAAAGCGGCGAGGGAGATTCTTCCGGCTTTTCAAGCCGTCAGAATGACAGCAAAACTTCGTTTTGCTTTTATGACCTCATACTGTTTTTTGTTCGTTATCATGTTTAACGAAGGTCAAACGACACAAAATCAAACGTTCCGCCCTTGCCCTCCACGCTGAAATACAGCGCTTCTTTTTCGCCGAGGCCCGCGGGCAGCGTTCCGGTGAACGCCTTTTCCTGGAGCGCGGTTTCCACCGGAATGCGGCAGATGGGCTCGCCGTGCTCCTGGGTGCGCACGGTCACGGCGCAGCCGTTGCCGTAGCCCTGGAGGTGAACGGTGATTTCCTTCGTATCCCGCAGGTCGAAATATTTGAAGCCCACAGTGCAGTCCGTGCAGAAGTTGGACACATACTGGTCGGGCCCTTCTTCCCGATCTTTGCCCTTCTGGGTGAGGAAGGGATTGTTGGCCTTGGGATATTTCAGCATGGACATGAACCGGGTGCCGCTCTTGCCGTACACATTGCAGGCGATGTAGGCGGGGTAGTGGCCTTTGCCGGAGAGAACGCCGCCGTTCAGCCCGCAGGAGGTCATTTCGGCCTGATAGAACTTGCCGTCCTCAAAGCGGATTTCCTCGGCGCACGCCTGGCGGGAACTTTGCTTCCGGTTAGAATGGCGGTGGTAGAAAATGTAATACTTGCCATTGATTTCGATCAGACTGCCGTGGGTGTTGCCGGTACACATGCGGGCGTGGTTCACGTCCGGCACGCCGGGCAGGCCCACGTCGCCGCAGGACACCAGCACGCCGCCGTACTGGAACCCACCGTCAGGCCGGTCGCTGACCGCGTAGCACAGGTTATGGCTGTTGAGGGAACTGTAAATGAAGTAATACTTCCCGTTGAACTTGCGCATGGAACTGGCCTCGCCGAAGGGCTGCTCGGCGTAGGCGGTGCCCTTGGCCTCGTCGCCGGTCAGCACGCCGATGTAGCGCAGTTCGTCCCCGGAGATCACGGTGAGCATGTCCTTGGGGTCGAGCTCAAAGAACATGGGGCCATGTTTGGTGGGGGTGGAGCCGTCCAGCAGGATGGGGTTGCCGCCGAAGGCAAAGCCGGTGTAGAGGTACAGCCGCCCGTCCTCGTCCATGAGGCAGCCAGGGTCAAACTGGAAGGGCTCGTTCCGCTTGCCGATGGGCGTGCCGTCCTGGTACTTGACGTAGCCGTAGAACTCGTATTTTCCGGCGGGCTCGTCGCACACCGCCACGGAGATCATCTTGGTGCCGCCCATGAAGTAGTACAGGTAATACCGCCCGTCCGGGCCCACCACCATGTCCGGCGCGGCCAGGCCGTTGGTCAGGCGTACCTTCGGCGCGGCGGGGTCCTGCTCCCGCTTGTAGATGCAGCCGTGGTACGTCCAGTTGCCCAGGTCATCCACCGGGGCGGACCAGCACACGTAGTCCCCTAAACAGAAGTTCAGGCCGTTGAACAGGTCGTGGGAGCCGTACACGTACACCCGGCCGTCCACGATGTGAGGCTCGGCGTCCGGCACGTATTCCCAACTGGGTAGGTAGGGATTGAAGGCTTGCTTGGTTTTCATGGGGGAACCTCCTTTGGGGCGAGAGAGTGCAGAGTTCAGAGTGCAGAGTTCAGATTGTTTTGACCGCCCATTTCAGCATCCGCAGCGCACACACTCTATCATCTGTACTCTGCACTCTGAACTCTGTACTCTTCCATTCATCATGTTCAAAGAAAGTATTTCTCAATGAGGTACGCCGGCGTGCAGCTCCAGGCGTGGCAAAAGCTGTTCACGATCATCCCGCCATAAGGGGAACTTTTCGGATTGCGGGGGTCGAAGCACTCCCAGAAGGTGTCCGCCCTGGCGCGGATCATGCCGCCCCAGTAGGCTTTCAGGTGAGCTTCCGCTTCGTCCTTGAGGCCCGCCTCAAGGAGCGCCATCACGTAATAGTGGTGCATGTAAGGCGTTTCCATCCGCGGCGCGCCGGGCAGGAACAGCGCTTTTTCAAAGGCGGCCCGCGCCTTGCCCTCCGGCATCGCACCCGCCAGCGCCAGCCATACCTGGGAATGAATGGACACTTGGCCGTTGGAGAGGAAGCATTGTTCCTGCTCGTCCCAGAAGCGGGCTTTCGCCGCCTGGCGGAGTTCGTCCGCGAGGCGTTCATAACGCGCGGCCTTCTCCGTTTCCCGTTTCATTCCGCATAAGACGGCGCAGGCGTCGATGGCTTGAATCAGCACGCCCTGCAGAGCGGCGGTGCGGTCGAGGGTTTCGCTCCAGTCGATGAAGCCCTGCCTGCCCGCCTCGGGGAGCAGCACGCCCTCCGCGTCCACCCAATTGGAAAGAACGAATTCCACCTGCTCCAAGGCGGGGGAGAGCAGGTCGTTCAGCGCTTCCGTGACGCCTGTTTCGGTCAGGTAATCTTTCAAGGCTACCGGAAACAGCAGCGCGTAATCCACAAAATAGGTATCGTCGGCCATCGGTTCAGGCGATGTGAACACATTCGCGCTCATGCGTCCGTCCGGGAACCGGGTGCCCGCAAAGAGATAGAGGCAGCGCTTCACCAAATCCGTGTTGCGGAAGGAGATGTAATCGGTCAGGGCTTGCAGCCGCAAATCTCCCAGCCACAGCCGCCGGTCGCGCTTCGGCCCGTCCTCCAGCACCTCCTGGGCGCAGTCGGCCAGCGTGGCAAGGCTGACTTCGTAAATCCGTTTGAATTCTTTATCCGGGATATTTTTATTGGAAACATTTTTCCAGTCCGCGGCGCTCTCCGCCCGGCAGGACGCGCCCCGCAAAACCAACTGGTATTTGGGCGAAGTGTCCAGCACCGTCAGCCGCACATACCGGAACGCATACCGCCGGGGCAGGACCACGGTTTCGGGCAGATCGTCCACATGCAACTTTTCCTGCTGTATCCAGCTCCGGGACAGCCAACCGTGATACGCCTCCGGGTCTTCCTCCAGTTCCTCCAGGCGTTCCGCTAAATCAATCTGAAAATATGCCGGGGCGTCCTGATGGGAGCCTGTGGAGGAAAGCCGCAGCGTCAGCCTCCCCACCAGATGCCGCCCGAAATCGAGCAGCGCCATGTCTCCCCGCTTGAGCGGACGGGAGGCAAGCTGTTCCACAGACATTTCTTCCCCATTCACCCGGCACATGCTCGGCGCGGGATAATCGGTATATATCAGCTCCGGTTTCAGCGCCTCCGCTTTCGCCAGCAGGGCGGGATCGTTTTTCGGCTGAAAGCCCGGAATAATCGAAATCAGTTCCATGGAACCCCTCTCTTGCTCAGGAATGGAAAAGCAGCATCTTTGTTCTTGCTTATATTATACATGAAATCCGACGCAAGGCCATATACATTTTTAATCTATTTTCCTGACATTTTTTAAGATTTCTGATTTTTGAAATGTATATAACGGTCCCAAATTATCCATTCAGGAATTTCATATATAATTTTCCGCAAACGAATTGACAAATATTTAGCGGGCGTGTATACTCAAATTATCCTGCGGAAAGGGGAAGGGCCATGAACGGGGAAGAATTGCTGGACGGCTTCCGGACGCTGAACGAAAGCGAACGGTTCTATCGGAATTACCGCCTGGCCAAGTCCTCTCCCACCGGATTCGCGGAATATTTGCAGGGCGTTGACCGGGAACAGGTGCAGCGCCTACAGCTTTTGGTGCCCGAATGGCCGGAGACGATCAAATCCGAATACCTGGAAAGCGATTACTTTTCGCCCGACCGGCAGGAAGGCATTTATGTTTCCAAGCACAACTGCTATACCCCCGCCATTCCCCATCACCACAATTTCTTTGAATTGTTTTATGTGCTGGAGGGCCGGTGCGTGCATCAGGTGCGCGACCATATTTCCACCATGCACGCGGGCGACCTGTGCTTCATCCAGCCCAAGGTGACCCACGCGCTGGACGTGAGCGACAACAGCGTCATTATTGACGTGCTCATCCGCCGCTCCACCTTCCGGCATTACTTTTACAGCATCCTGCAAGGGGACAACCTGCTGGCGAATTTCTTCATGAGCACGCTGTACAGCAAGCAGGGCATCGACTACCTGATCTTCCACGCGGAGGGCGACGACGCGCTGCACCGGGCGTTTATCGAGCTATGCGGCGAGTTCATGGAACAGGAAGCCTACTATTCCGTGCTGGTGAACGCCATCGTGACGCGGATTTTTGTGCAGCTATTGCGCCGCCATATGGACGCCTGCGAGCTGCCGCGGCAGCACATGCGCGATTCCCAGACCGCCATCCGCATTGCCCGCTACCTGCAAACCAACGCTTCCAGCGCGACCCTCGGCGGCCTGGCGGCGGAGTTCCATTATTCGCCCGAATACGCCTCCCAACTCATCAAGCAGGTGACGGGCCAGACCTTTATCCAGCTGTTGACCGCTGTGCGCCTGGAAAACGCGGAGCAATTGCTGCGGGACACCGCCCTGCCCGTCGCGGATATCGCCTCCACCGTGGGCTACGAAAGCAGCGAGCATTTCATCCGCACCTTCCGCAAGCACGTGGGCCTGACGCCCAGCGGCTACCGGCAGAAAAAACGCGCGCAATACGGCGTGTGAACTTTTCACGCCGTGTTTCGATACATGTTTCGTAGCTGTTCAGCCGATGATGTTTCAAAGGCGTTTGAACACAGATAGGAGTTAGGAGAGAGAAGAGAGGAGATGATATCGTGGCCTCAACGCGCACAGCGCAATGGCAAGCCATTGATCTGTCTAAAATTCATCTTCTATCTCCTATCTTCTGCTTTCTATCTTGATTGAAAGCGTTCTTTCAATGCGCGGCTGAACAATTACCATGTTTCCAATACACCGACGATAGAAAGGATGAACCGCAGTGAGCCAAACCAAGAAGAGCATCTTTGACCGTCTGCCCAGCCTGATCAAGAAGTCCAACGTGACCCTCTTTCCCGAGGGCCTGATGGGCTATCTGGTGGGCCCGACCCTGGCGCTGGTCGCCAACTCCATCCTGGCCAACTACTTCAACAAGTACATGACCGACGTGCTGAACATCAATTCCTGGGCCAGCGAGTTCTTCAAGTGGCTCCCCGTGGTGTCGGTCATCTTCGTGGTGCTGGGCAACATCATCGTGGGCCGGCTCATGGACAAGAGTTCCTCCCGCGCGGGCAAGGCCCGTCCCCTGCTGCTGATCTCCGTCCCGATCTCCTTCCTGGCGCTGCTGATCCTGTTCGTCATTTCGCCGCTGGCGACTGATACCATCAACACCGCCGGGCAGGGCCTGGCCCTGGTGTGCATCGCCATCGGCTATAACCTGTGGTTCGCCATCGCCTATCCCATGTACTACACGCCCCATGCCGCGCTGGTGAACCTGTCCACCCGCAACAGCAAGGACAGGACGCTGCTGGCGACGCTGTCCAACGCTACCGCGCTGGCGGCCATGGGCCTGTCCACCATGATCCTGCCCTTCTTCCTCTCCCTGCTGTTCGTGCCCCAGACCACCAATCTTCCCGAGGGCGCGGTGCTGCTGGAGAGCGGCGAATACGCCCTGAACGGCGTGGTGCTCTACGACGCGGTCGCTTCCTATAACCACTGGAAAATCTTCGTCATTGCTCTGACCGCCATCACGGTGGTCGGCGCGCTGGTGGAATTCATGTTCACCCGGGAGCGCGTCACTGAGGAATCCATGGATCAGGGAGACAGCGCCGCCCCGGCAAAGGCTCTGCCCATCGGCCAGCAGGCCAAGATCTGCTTCTCCGATAAGTTCTGGGTGATCATGATGGTGTTCTTCTTCTGCTTCCAGCTGGGCGGCATGGCGAAGAACGTGAGCCAGCTTTACTTCTGCCAGGCCATGTTCCCCAACGCCGACGGCGTGTACACCATCGCCAACGGCGGCAACATTTCCGGCTTCCTGGCCATCATCGGCGCCATCCCCACCGCCATCGGCATGGTGGCCGCGCCCATCCTGGCGAACAAAATCGGCAAGGGCAAGGCCATCTTCTGCGGCGCCATCCTGGCGGTAGCGGGCGGATTGCTGGGCCTGATCGCTCCCACCAACCTGGTGCTGGTGTATGTTTCCTTTATCCTCAAGGCCCTGGGCTCCACCCCCGCCATGTACCTGTCCATGGCCCTGCTGGCTGACGTGCTGGATCACCAGGAAGCCATCCACGGCAAGCGCACCGACGGCCTGACCATGACCATCTACGGCGCGATCATGGCGGGCATGACCGGCGTCGCCACCGGCATCCTGAACATTGTGCTGTCCAACGTGGGCTACGCGGCGGACAACATTTCCTCCGAAGCCATCCGCGCGTCCATGCCCTGGGTGTTCATCGGCGTGGAAACCTTCTGCTATGTGGTCATCTTCCTGTTCTTCATCTTCATGGGCGTGGAAAAGTTCGGCAAGTTCGACCATGAAGCCATCGTGGCCGACCAGAAAGCCGCCGCCGCCGCTGAGGGCCGGAAGTACATTTCCGCCGAGGAAAAGATTCGCCTGGAAGAGGGCGAGGAAGCCTATCAGGCTGAACTCAAGCGCCAGGCCGAAGCGAAAGCCGCCGAGGAAAAACGCCTCTCCAATCCCGACGAAGCCAAGAAGGACGCCGCCGTCCGCGCGGAATTTAACGCCCTGCGCACCGCCCACGGCAAGAAAGCCATCTAAATTATCATTTCTCAGGCGCGAAGGCCCTGCGTTTTCGCGCCTAATTTTTCATGTGGGAAGCGAGGAACAGCATGACCATTCAAGTGCGTTACCATGCCGACATCCTGCCGCTGGAAAAGCTGCCGCAGGGGGATTGGATCGACCTGCGGGCGGCGGAAACGGTGGAGATGAAGGCGGGGGAGTACCGGCTCATTCCCCTGGGCGTTTCCATGAAGCTGCCGGAGGGGTACGAGGCCCACGTGGCCCCACGCTCGTCCACGTTCAAGAAGTGGGGCATCCTGATGACCAACAGCGTGGGCGTGATCGACGAAAGCTACTGCGGGGATAACGACCTGTGGTACTTTTCCGCCGTCGCCCTGCGGGACACCCGCATCGAAAAGAACAGCCGCATCTGCCAGTTCCGCGTCATGAAGAAAATGACCGACGTGAATTTGGAAACGGTGGATTTCCTCACCGCCCCCGACCGCGGCGGCATCGGCTCCACAGGAGAAAAGTAACATGGATTTTGATTGCATCCCGGTATCTATCCGCAAGGAGATTGAGGGCCTGCCCTATGAGATCAACGAGACCGGCATGTCGGGGGCGCAGGTACTGATTTTTCCGAAAGCCGTGCTGAAAATCGGGCCGCGGAGCGCCTTGACCGACGGCATGGTGCGGGTGATGCGCTGGCTGGAGGGCAGGCTGCCCGCGCCGCGTGTGCTCGCGTTTGAGAAAGACGCGGAAAAAGAATACCTGCTCATGACGCACGTGCCGGGTAAAATGGCCTGCGATAAAACTTACCTGAACAGACCCGAATTGCTTTTGAAGCTGCTGGCAGAAGCGCTGCACATGCTTTGGGAAACGGACATGACGGACTGTCCGCGAAGCCGTTTGCTGGATGATGAACTGGCCCACGCGCGCCACAGCCTGGAAAACGGACTGGTGGATTTTTCTAATTGCGAGCCCGAAACCTTTGGCCCCGGCGGATTCAAAAGCCCGGAGGCGCTGCTGACCTGGCTGGAAAACAACAAGCCGCCGCTGGAACCCGCGTTCTCCCATGGCGACTGCTGCCTGCCCAACATCTTTTTTGAGGGCGGCCGCATCAGCGGCTTCATCGACCTGGGCGACGCGGGCATCGCCGACAAGTGGCGCGACCTGGCGCTGTGCTACCGCAGCCTGAAGCACAACACCGACGGGTTTTACGGTTTCAAAATTCCCGGCTTCCGGCCCGAAAAGCTGTTTGACGCTTTGGGTATTGTTCCCGACTGGGACAAGCTGCGCTATTATATCCTGCTGGATGAGTTCTTTTAAATGAATTTCAAGGAGGAAACGATCATGTCTACTTTGCATAACGGCGCGCAGCCGGGCGATTTCGCCCCGACTGTCCTCATGCCCGGCGACCCGCTGCGCTCCAAATTTATTGCCGACACCTATTTGGAAAACGCCAGGCTGGTGAATAATGTGCGCGGCGTGCAGGGCTACACCGGCGAATACAAGGGCAAGCGCGTGTCCGTGATGGCGTCGGGCATGGGGATGCCCTCCATCGGCATTTATTCCTATGAACTGTTCAACCACTTTGACGTGCAGAACATCATCCGCGTGGGCTCCGCCGGGATGATCAGCCCGAAGCTGAAAATCCGCTCCATCGTGGCGGGCATGAGCGCGTACAGCAATTCCAACTACGGCGCGCAGTTTGGCTTCCAGGGCAACCTCGGCCCCTGCTGCTCCTATGAATTATTGGAAAAGGCCGTAGCCGCGGGACGGAAGTTAGGCCACGAGGTCGTGGTGGGGCCAGTGTACTCCTCCGATACGTTCTACGACGCCTCCGTGGTCAAGCCCGCCGCGGTGCTCAAAGACCTGGGCGTGCTGTGCGTGGAAATGGAGGCCTACGCCCTGTACCTGAACGCCGCAAAGGCGGGAAAGAACGCCCTGTCCCTGCTGACCATTTCCGACAACGTGTTCACGGGCGAATCCTTAAGCCCCCAGGAGGTGCGCGAAACCTTCACGCAGATGATGGAAATCGCGCTGGAAATCGCGTGAGGATTCTGGTCAGCGCGTGCCTGCTGGGCGTCTGCTGCCGGTATGATGGGAACAGCAAGCCCTGTCAGGCGGTCATGGATTTGGCGAAAGAACATGAATTGATTCCCGTCTGCCCGGAGCAGCTGGGCGGCCTGCCCACGCCGCGCCCGCCCGCCGAAATCCAGGGCGGCCGGGTGATCAACCGTGAAGGCCGGGACGTGACTGCGCAATACCAAAAAGGCGCGGAGGAAGCCGCGCGGCTGGTTCGGCTGCTCGGCTGTGACTGCGCCATCCTGAAAGCCCGCAGTCCTTCCTGCGGCAGCGGGCAGGTGTACGACGGCTCCTTCTCCGGCACCCTTGTTCCCGGCGACGGCATCGCCGCCGGGACGCTGAAAACCCTCGGCGTTCGCGTAATATCGGAACAAGACTTGGCCGACTGATTTCTTGTTCCCGCTCCCCGATGAGCGCGCGGACGGTAAAAAAACCAGAATGGAATTGTGACAGCGCCCAATTGAATCAGCCCGCCGAAAGAACCGCGCTTCGCTTGATAAGCGGATTCTTTGACGGGCTGAATTTGTTTATGTTTTTCTGGCGTTCTCTTCAAGGAATAAACCGTATTTCGCAGGGCTGTGTTCCGTCGTCCGCGTCGGCGTCCGCGGCGGAGCAGCGCAGAATCACCGGAGCGTTCACGGAAAAGCTGGCCTGCGTTTCGCTGCTCTTGCTCAAACACACGCGCACCTGCAAATCGGACGCCGCGGTCAGGTTCTCCATCGCCGCGGAAGGGGAAGCAAGCGTATCCACCCGGAAATAATCGCCCACGCCTACGCGCGTATTCGGGCTGCTCTCATAGATCAGCAGCGGGGATTGACCGGAGCGCGCCAGATACACCGCGACATGTGTCCAGGTGCAGGCGCCGGAAGCGTTGTAGATGCTGAACTTCACCCCGTAGCGGCAGGTTTGCCCCTCCAAAGCGGTGGGGCGGGAGCGGGTCAGGGCGGGCAGCGTCCGGTCGGGGGACGCGCCGTCCATGGACAGTGCGGCGGAAGGCCGCAGAAAATAATCCGCCGTGTCCAGGGCCAGCGGCTGAACCCAGAGCAGCCCGTGGCCTTCCGGCTTTGTGGAGGACACGACGACCTGGCTGTTCGCCACGGCTTCCCCGCCGTTCTGAAAATCACTGCTGCCCGCGTGGATGCTGTCGGCGTAGATCGTTTTCACGCGCAGGGTGCCGCCGCTGCCCAGGGAGGCGTTGGGGTTTGCTTCCGTGCCGCCGAATTTCAGGAAGCTGTTTTCGTCCGCCGCGAATACCTCGAACACGCCGCCGCTCTTGGCCCGGAAGGCGCTGCCCGCCTGGATGTTGATTTCCCCGCCGGAGAGGTCGATACCGTCCGCGTTGATGGTCAGCGCGGCGTTGTTGACCTTGTCCACGCCGTTCTCCGCCATGCGGCGCACCTCCAGGGCGATTTCTTCGGCGGTCTGCCGGTAGGAGCTGATATTCCGTCCCATGTCCTTCACCGTTTTGCGGACGGCGCGCATATCCTCCTTCACCTTCGGGCTGAGCTGCGCTTCGCCGATGGCGCCCTGCTGAATGTTTTCCGCGCCGATGTGCTGGAGCACGTACCGCAGTTGTTCTTCCAGCTGGCGCAGGTACTCCATCACCTGCCGGGAATCCTTCGCGCTGCCGGGCGACTGAATGTCCGAAAGGTAAGCCATCTGATCATCTCCCCGTCCTGTTTTTTCCAAGGGCCGTTTTGCGCGGAATGCCCGAGGCTTCGCCGCGCTTCGCGGGCTGCTGCTCCGTCCGCCTGTATCCCTCCGGAGCGGTTTGGGCTGGATTGTCCCCGTCCGGCAAAGCCGCTCTGGCATAGAACGTGTCCGGGAACAAAGCAACGGCCACGGCGTTCTGGTAATTTTGCGCCTGCTGGTCGATTTTTTTCTGTTCCAGCGCCAGCTTCGCGTCAAACTGCCAGTCGTTCACCGCGTCCCGATACCAGCCGTATTCCCGATTGTCGAGGTTCATCAGCAGGTCGGCATTGTCCCGCATCGCGCTGCCTTCCGCGTCGTAGCGTTCCCGCGCGCGCTGTTCCAGCTCAGGCAGCTTGCTGTTCAGCGCCTGCAAGTATTCGCCATAGGCCTGATACCCCGCCGTATTGGCCCAGCTGTTGCCGTAGCCGCCCGTCAGCGCGGCGGAAGCGCCGATGGCGTCCTGCATGGCGCGTTGACCGTTTCGCAGATATTGGTTCCGGTACTGCTGATACAGCGGATCACGGCTGGCATCGTAGGAAAACGCGGGACGGTTCATGATCCGGTCGTACAAATCAGCGATCTGGGTTTCATACTTGCTTTGGTAGGGCTGGGGCTTGCTGGACATGGCGGATTGCAGATAGCTCTTCGCGCTCCGTACCAGCGGGCTGAACAGATTCATCCTGTTCCAACCGGCGTAGCGGAGGCGCAGGCTTTCATCGTTTTCTTCTGTCCACAACGGCATATTCATCCTCACGAAACCTCCTTTGCTATTTGTAATTTCAGTCGTTTACCGTAGAAGAACATCATGCCAGAGAGGAGTTAGAAGAGAGCAGATAGGAGATGAAAGAATGACCATGCTTTTATTGGCTGCTTTGCATTGCGTTTTTGTATCCAACGCTATCAATCTTTTCTCTCCTAACTCCTATCTTCTATCTGACTCGTGCTCTTTTGAAGTGCGACTGAACAGATACTTTTACTTTATCTCACGCGGTTATTCCGCCGTTTCCGCCGCCGGACAGCACCCGCGCCATGCCGTAAAGCTGCATCTCTCCGCGGCCCTCCAGCCTTATTTTCATGTGCTGGCACCGGCGGGGCACGATGGGCATCAGGCGCAGGCTGACTGTTCCGTTGCCCCGGAGCGCGCCCTGCTCGTGCCACACACCGTCAGAATCGTACTGAACAAGGAAATGGCATTCCGCGTTCAGGCCCAGCCACATCCGAAGCAGAAAGCGGCTCATGTATTGATGTTCCGGATATTCATAGCCCATTTCCGCGGTTTCGGCGTACCAAGTCACGTCCTCCGCTTCCGTTTCGCCCGCCGTGCCGTTCAAGGCATAGAGCGTACCATTCCGGCACAGCATGTACATTTCCCCGTTCAGCCCGGCGAAGGCAAGCGCGTGCGCGTCGTCCTGCCGGTGCCAGACGCCTTTTTCGGTGTCGAGCGTGTACAGGCTCCAGGTATCGGATGCCTCAAGAACGGAAAGATAATAGTTTCCGTTCATTTCGCCCGCCGCGCCGCTGGAGAACCTGCCTTCCCCGAGCGCTTTTCCTACGCTGTCCGGCACGCCCTCAAAGCGCTGTACGCCGTGGGTTCCGAGATAATACATCACGCCGTTGACGGAAACGAGGGTGTATTCACTGCCGGGATTTACGCCCTCGCATTTCACGGTCTGCAATTGGAAGTTAGCGGGGATTTCGCCATAGACCCGGTGCAGGCAGTTTTCCTTGAAAAAGCAGGGCGTGCCCCGGTGCGTGACCGCGCCGGTAAACGGCCCGTCGGAGCCCAGCAGCGCGTAATAGCTGTCCTGGCTGGTGCCCGCGAACTTTTGCCAGTTGGTGAAATCGCCCAGGGCGCAGGCGTAAATCGTGTTCACGGTTTCCCCGTCCTGCTCTCCATAGCGGCAGCCCCATAGGCGGTTATTGCATTCGATCACGAAATCCATTTGCGGCGCTTTCCGGTCCGCCCGGATGGAACCGCTGGTCTGCGTAAAGTTCTGGTCGATCACGCCCGCGACCACGATAAAGTTTTCGCCCACGGCCTGCACGATGTGGGCGGCGTTCAGAAAGTCAAACTGCGCTTTCAGGGTTTCGCTGTTCCCGGAATATTGAATCCCGCTGAGAGCCACGCCGTCCTGCGCCTTCAAGCCTTTGCCGATCCCCGGCGCGCCGATACGGACATAGACGCTTGAAATTGCCGTCCATTCTCCGTTCCACTGGTACAGGGTATGGGTGCTTTCGCTCGTGTCCAGCCAATAATCTCCGTTCTCCGGTTCCTGAGGTTCAGTTTCGCTGACGGTCATCGCGCCGCGGGGATAGTCCGTTCCTTCCAGGGTACACAGGGAAAAGCTCACCCCCTGGCCGGAAGGGGACGCATAGAGCCGATTGACGCTGCCGTAATCCTCCATGTTCACCGTGTTGCAGTATACGCCGTCCGGGAACACCAGCAGATACGCGCCCATGGAAACCATGCGCTTGGGCAGCATGTCTTTCTCCAGGGAAAGGCCGGTGATCGGCGTGGGTTTTCCATCGTAATACAGCGTGCTCCCGTCGATCCAGGCCAGCTTTTCCAGGGCCAGCAGTCCCAGCGGCTTTTCCAGTTCGACCACGATGCCGCGTTTTTTCCGGCTGGACAACAGCGGCCACGGGTCGCCCGTCATGTTGCCCATCGCCTGGAACGCGCCGTCATACGCGCGGGGCCGCCTGTCCAGGCCGTTAAACTGTTCCGTCCACAGCTGGCGGGAGGGGATTTCACGCAGGGTCGGATATTGCATCTTCATCCCTCCCTCAGAATTTCAGCGTCCGCGCGTCCTGCCGGAAGCGGTGTTCCCGGTGATACGCCCGGGCGAACTGGCCCCACGCGCTGGTGAACAGCAGCAGGCTGTTGTTATATTTGTCATATTCCAGGTTCGTCAGGTCGATCTGCATCGACAGGAAAGCGGGATAAATGTCGTCATACGGCGGCAGGGCCAGCAGTTCTGTATCGGGCGGGGTATCCTGGTTATAGGGTGTGAAAGCGGACGGAGTCTGCGCGTCGGGCTCATGGGCGGAAAAAACCTCCTTGAACACGCGCCTGTCCAGATGGCTCAGCCACTCGATTTTCTGCGCTCTGGACACCTGGTTGGGCTTCAACTCGTCCACCTGAAAAATGGCTTTTTCTAAGGTCATGATGATAACCCCCGTTTTATGTTGGGCACTTTAAATCGAGATAGAAGTTAGAAGAGAGGAGATAGGAGATTGATTGAGTCTTTCAAATATTATAGAAGTTTATTTATCTCCTATCTTCTATCTCCTAACTACTATCTTGATGATCTAAAGTGCCCTTTCACTCAGCACGCGAACATCATACGCTCATGGCGTATTCCCGGGTGCCGGAAGCGCGGGCGGCTTCCTGCTCCATGATCTTCTGCCGATCCAGCATCTCATGGATCACCTCCCACAGCGGCATGGGCACGTCCACAAACTGCTCTTTGGGCACGAAGAAGGTCTTGTCGTTCACGCCGACTTCGAGGGTGTTCTGCTCCGCGCGGCTGCGCTTGGGAATATAGATTTGCCGCATATCCTGCCAGGGATCGTATTCCATGTTTTCATGTTTCGCCATCGTCGTTTCCTCCGTTTCTTTTATTCGTCGTCCTCGTCCACGTCGCTGTAATGGCTGCCGCACTCCACGCGCAGCAGGCGTTCCTCGTAGAGCACCGCGCCGCCGGTTTCAAAGTACACGCCGATGGTGCCGAACTGGTTCAGGGGGCCGCCGGCCTGCTCAGGCGTTTTGATAATGACCTCCATGTTGCCGCCCGCCACGTCGATCATGCCGAAGGCATTCTTGCCCAGGAACACGCAGCCGTAGACCGCGATGCCCTCCGCGCCGCCTTCGCCGGGATAAATGACCGTGTTGTCGGCGATGTTGTTCACGTTGTCCTGCACGGTGATGGTGGTCGCCGTGTTGTCGGTCACCAGGCACTTCACCGCGCCGACCAGGATGTAGCGGTCTTTCAGCGCGTGCGCCGCCACAGTGCCGCCGTCAAAGGTGATGGTCTTGCCCGCGCTGGAAATCGCGCCGTTCACGAGCAGGGTCGCGCTGTCGGACGCCAGGGGCTTGCCCTTGTACACCTTGGCGTTGTCGCTTTCGATGAAGCGCACGCCGTGCAGTTCGCCGATTTCCCCGTTGAAGATTTCGTCAGGGTGCGCGTACTCGTGCGCGTCCAGCCAGCCCTTGGTTTCCCGCAGGTCATAGGTGACGGAAGGATGCACGATGGCGATGTACTTGCCGTCGATGCGGGGCGCCTTATGCTTTTTCAGCCAGGTCACGGCGCGGTTCACCATGGTGGGGGTGAGCACGCAGCCGCCGTCCAGCTGGGAGCGGGAAGAAATGTGCGTGCCGTCCGCCTTGTCGCAGTACATCACGTTGCTGCCGGAAATGGCCACGTTGCGGGCAATCTTGTCCTGGGTGTTGCCGCCCGCCGCGCCCATTTCCTCCGCGGCGTCCTGGGCCACGGGGTCGATGGCATGGCGTTCCAGGCGGCGGCCCAGGGGCGTGTAAGCGCCGTATTCATACACGGTGGCCTGCACGGCGGAGTAGCCGAACTCCTGGCCGTCGGGAATCACGCCTTCTTTCAGGCGGGGCACGTCGCCAAAGGAATTGGCCTTGCGCATTTCCACGGTCATGCCGTGATGCTCAGGCAGCGGAATGCTCTTGGCAAACTGGGCGAAAATCAGGTTGCTCCGCGCGTTTTCCAGCGCTTCGGTGTTGTACCATTCCTTGATCTGCGGGGCCATGGTGCTGCCCGGCGTGAAGGCCGTTTCCGCGCCGGTGTAGGCGTTGGTGTAGTTGCCGGTGTTCGCCACCGGATAGCCGCCCTGCCCGCCGCTGTCCGCCATCATCATATCGCGTTTCATCCAATGAAAAACCATTTTGTTTCCTCCTTTTGATCGTCTTTTTCATGGGCACAATAAATCCAGATAGAAGTTAGGAGAGAGGAGAGAGGAGATTGATTGAGTCTTTCAAATATATCACAAAGACATGGTTCGTTTGATAGAAGTTTATTTATCTCCTATCTTCTATCTCCTAACTCCTATCTTGATGATTTAAAGTTTCCTTTCAATACTTCCAGACGCATTACACCTGATCCATGAAATTGATTTTCTCCCCGTTGCGGATTCTGCGCCGGAATTCGGCGCGGGTTTTACGGTCCATGCTTTGCACGTCGATGCCCATGCTGGCTGCCGCGGCGGGATCGAGCCCGTTTTCGCGGGGGCGGCTGGCCCCGGCCATCACGCTGGCGGCGATGCGCTCCCACGCCTGTTCGGCGGCGTACATCATGCTGTCCCGCTGCAATTCCTGCCCGTGCACCGCGAAATAGGCGTCCTTCACGCTCATGCCCACGCCGGGGGATGTCATGCGCACGAACGCGGGATTCGCCATTTCCGCCCGCAGGTCAAAGCCTGGAAACACCTTGCGCAGCGCTTCCGCCTGGGCGTTGACGTTCTGGACATGCTCCTTGAGATAATCACGGCGCGGCGTCCGCGTTTCTTCCTTCGCTTCCTGTCCCTGCGCCTGCTGGGCCGGCCCCGCGCTTTCGTCCCGGAGCCTTTCCGAAATGCCCGCCACGTCCTCCGCGTTCAGGCCGTACCGCCCGCCGAGCGTTTGGAGGATGGGCTGCACGGCATCCAGCTGCTTTTTATAATCCTGCTGGTTTTTGAATCGCTGCTGGATTGCGGCCTGGATGCGCTGGCCCACTGCCTTTTCATAGTCCGAACGGTACGCGCCGGAAATCAGCGTTTGAAAGGATTGACGCGCTTCATGGACCTCCGCTGTGGTTTCACCGGCGGCGGTGTCCGCGCTTTCGATAGGCTGTGTCTCCGCGCCTTCGCTGAACTGCTGCGAATTGTCTTTCTCCATATTCAACCTCCTGGCCTTGAGCGGCCGCTTCTTCTGCCTCCAAAGGGAGGCGCATTCCGCTTTTGATGCGGTGTTTTCATTCAATCACAGAAACGCGGGGGAAAAGAGTCCCCACGGAACGTTACTGTTCACATATTGCCAAAGCAATAAGGGACACGCTGGGGGCTCCGCGCCCCCAGACCTGCGCCAGGGTGGTAACCGTCCGCAGCCTCAATCGGCGCAAGTCCTACGGACATTGCTTGTTTCGGCTGATC
>CADAKE010000007.1 GCA_902788445.1 uncultured Eubacteriales bacterium | reverse complement strand
TGAGCGTATCCCGTTCTATTGAAGAAAGCGATTCCTCCCAAGGAAGATCAGCTAACAATTCTTCCGTGGACGCGGCGGGCGTCTCTTTCAGGCGGCGGCGCAGTTCCAGCAGGGCCGGGATTTCCTCCGCCGCTCCCCGGCGAAGCGCTTCGTCCAGCGGCGCGGCGCTGTGGTTCACGGCGGCGTCCATCCGTTGTAATGCCTGATCCCAGGCTTGCAGGACGGTTTCCCTTTGCTTCAGCCGGTTCGCCGCGCCCATCCCCAAGGCGACGCAGGCCCCGGCGCCGAATAAAGCCAGCGCGATCATGGCGCTTCCTCGATCTGCGGTTCCTGGCCCGGCGCGGTCAGGAAGACGATCTTTTGAAATATTTTTTGTTCAAATAGCGCTTTCATTCCCCGCCGCTCCGCGGCCTCCCGTCCGCCTGCTCCATGCGCCGTCGCCAGCACGCGCACGCCGCACCGGCTGGCCTCCGATAATGCCGCCGCGTCCAGCGGGCCGCCGATTTCGTCCGTCGCCACCATCTGGGGCGACATGGCGCGGATGAGCAGCAGCAGTGCTTTTGCCTTTTCCATCCCCGTCAGCACGTCAGTGTTTGGGCCCACCTCCAACCGCGGTATCCCCTCCCGGCATCCGGCAATTTCCCCGCGCTCGTCCGCGACACCGACCTGCGTTCCATCCAGGGAGGACAGCCGGATCAAATCCCGCAGCAGCGTCGTTTTCCCCGCGCCGGGCGGGCCGACGATCAGGACGGACTGTCCTCGAATCACAGGAAAAACGCTTGCTCCCGCTCCCTTGATCTCATGGGCGACGCGCACGCACAGGCTGGTGATTTCGCTGAACCCCTTTGGCCCCATCACGCCGCATACGCCCAGCCGATGCCCGCCGGGGAGCGGCACAAAGCCCTGGGACAGCTCCTCCTGCCGCGCGGCCAGGGAATGCCCCGTCAACGCCTGCGCCGCCTGGAAAATGTCCCGCGGCGAAAGGCGATAGCTTCCATGCCAAATCCCCTCCGGCAGCGTCACCGCCGCGCCTTGTCCCGGACGCAGGCGTACTTCCCGCGCCCGCGTCCAGTCCACCGCGTCCCACCCCGTCTCTCCGGGCACAACCAAATGCCAGTCCATGTTACAAGGTATGAGCAGGGAGAAAAAAATATACCACCTTTGAAATCATAGAAAAAGATTCTGAAAAAATGATTTGACAAAATCAAAAAAACCTGTAAAATAAAAGTACAGCGTGTGGCTAACAGCGTAAATCCAACTGTGGCCCGCGCTTTTGTATTGTTCAAAAGCGTCTGCCGCAGCGATACCGGCTGTGACAGACGTTATTTTTTATGCTTTGAAACGGAGGCAAACTCATGGAACACAAGGAAAACAATTTCCTGGAGCAGGAGCCGGTGGGTAAGCTGATGATGAAATACGCCGTGCCATGCATCATATCGCTGCTGGTGGCGGCTTTGTATAACATCGTGGACCAAATCTTCATCGCCAATGCTACCTACCTGGGCAGCTATGGCAACGCGGCCAACACGGTGGTGTTTCCCCTCACGGTGGTGGCCCTGGCGATTGCGGTGATGATCGGGGACGGCGCGTGCGCGTTCGTTTCCATCAGCTTAGGCGCGGGCAAGAAGGACGACGCCCACAAGTCCATCGGCAGCGCGGTGGCGCTGTGCATCGGCCTCAGTTTGGTTGTCACCGCCGTTTACCTGATCTTTGCCAACGGCATCCTGACGGCCTTTGGCGGGCGGGTCAACGAGGAAACCTTCCAGCAGGCCCAGAGCTATTTCTTCTGGATCACCGTGGGCCTGCCCTTCTATATGTTCGGCCAGGCCATGAACCCCATCATCCGCTCGGACGGCAGCCCGAAGTTCGCCATGGTGTCCACGCTTGCTGGCGCGGTGGTGAACATCATTCTGGACCCCGTTTTTATCTTCGTATTTAAATGGGGCATGATGGGCGCGGCTTTGGCCACCATCCTGGGCCAGATTCTGACGGCGATTTTAGCCATCTGGTACCTCTGCCACATGAAAGCCGTGAAGCTGCAAAAGGACAGCTTCGGCCTGCACCTGGGCCTGGCAAAGCAATACCTGACCTTGGGCATGACCAGCTTCCTTTCCCAGATTTCCCTGGTGGCCGCCATGATGGCGATCAACAACATGATCCAGAAATACGGCGCGCTGGATGAGGTCTTTTCCCAGCCGGAGTACGCCCAGATTCCGATGGCTGTGGTCGGCATCGTGATGAAGTTCTTCCAGATTGTCATTTCCATCGCCGTGGGCCTGGCGGCGGGGTGCATCCCTGTGGTGGGCTACAACGTGGGCGCTTGCCGGAACGACCGGGTGAAAGCGCTGTTTACGCGGCTGCTGATCTGCGAATTTGCCGTCGGCGCGGTTGCCCTGATCGTGGTGGAATTCTTCCCCCGGCAGTTGATCGGCATTTTCGGCGCGGCCAACGAAAGCCAGGCGTACACCGATTTCGCCGTGAAAGCCTTCCGCACGTACCTGTGCCTGATGCCCCTGGCGACGCTGAACAAGGGCACCTTCATTTACCTGCAATCCGTGGGCAAGGCGCTGGCCTCCACGCTGATTTCCATGGTGCGTGAGGTGATTTTCGGCGTGGGCTTCGCCCTGCTGCTGCCCCTGTGGTTCGGGCTGGACGGCGTGCTGTACTCCATGCCGGTGTCCGATTTGCTCACCTTCATCATCGCCGCGTTCGTGATTGCCGCCACCTATCGGCAGCTGTCCCAGCCCGCCGCGCCCCGCCCAGCCGAAGAAACGAAAGCGGCGGTTCTCTCCGGCGACGCGCTGACGGACAAAATCGTTGTCATTGGCCGCAACTATGGCGCGGGCGGCCGCACCATCGCCCAGCAGGTGGCGAAGGAACTGAACGTTCCCTATTATGATTCTCAATTGCTGGCAAAAGCCGCCCAGGAAAGCGGCCTGAGCGTGAAATACCTGGAGAGCCAGGACGAGCAGAGCATCACCCTGCCCACGATTTACCAGAGCATCGGCTTTGGCACCAGGGATTATCTTCCCCTGGAGCAGAAAGCCGCCCAGGCCCAGCGGGAAATCATCGAGAAGATCGCCGCCGAGGGCCCCTGCGTGATCGTGGGGCGGCGGGCCGACCTGATCTTAAAGAACAAAGTCAAAACCCTCTCCGTTTTCATCTGCGCGTCCGAGGCAAGCCGCGTCCGCCACATCATGGAACGGGAGGGTATGACCGAAAAAGAAGCGAAGCAGCGCATCGCCAAGGCGGATAAGGAGCGCTCGGCCTATTACAACCAGGCGGCGCAATCCAAATGGGGCGAACCCGGCACCTACGACCTGTGCGTCAACACGGACAGGATGCCTGTGGAAGCCGCCGTGCGCCTGATCGTAAACGCGGCAAAATGAGCGTTCTCCTTTAATCCTTCCGTTTCGAAGCGCGTTTGATCCGGAGGGTTTTCACCTCAAAGGTATGGAAATGCAGGGCCGCCGCACCGTCTTTGAGGCGGATTTCCTCCTGGATGTTTTCCAGCATATCGCACCGGAAAACGGCTTTTACCGGAAGATTGATGGTCAGGCGGCAGGACGTATCCGCTTTTTTCGCTTCATAGAGCCGCAGGATGATGTCGCCGCTGCCGTCCTCGGCGGGCTTGACGGTGTCGATGAACAAATTGTCCGCGTCCACCCGGAAAGCGCTGAACGTGGGGCAATGGCCGGGGGCGGTCTGCAAGGGAACGTTCAGGTCGTAGGCTTCCCGCACCACGGGACTGTCCATCAGGCTGCCCTCCCAGGCGGTGAAGGCGTAGGTGAAGGTGTGCGTTCCGTTGTCCGCCCGCATCTCGGGACAGGCAGCGGCGCGGAGCAGGGTCAATTGCAGGCTGTTTCCGTTCATGCTGATGCCGTATTTGCAGTCATTGAGCACCGCCGCGCCGTGGCTCTGGTCGCACAGGGCGCTGTACCGCTGGTTGCACACCTCGAAACGGTCGCTGTCATAGAGGCGGGAGCGGTGGGTGGGCCGGGTCATATAACCGAACTGGATTTCGTTGATGCCCTCCGTGGCCGCCACGTCCACCGGGAATTCCACCTTGAGCAGGCGATGCAGCTCCCGCCAATCCACGCGCGTGACAAAATCCAGGCGGCGGCTGCCGGCGGCCAGCACGATCTCCTGCTCAAAGACGGAGTTCTGAACCTGGCGCTTCACATGAAGCGCCGCCCGCTGGCCGCCTTCCTCACGAATTTCTACCGACACAGGCTCATCCAGGGTCACGGGCTGCAAAATATAGTTGGAATCAATATCCCAGGCGTCGAACATCCGCGGCACGTCCTTGAACAGCAGCAGACGGTTCATGGGCCCCGCGGCAAATTCGCGGCCTGTTTCTTTCATGATGAAAGAAATCACCTCGCCCCGATCATTGATCACAGCGCGGACAAACGCATTTTCCAAAAGGAAATGGTTGTTTTCCTGCTTTGCAAAGACGGCGTCCTGTCTTTCGGTGTTTTGCGGTTTCAGCGATACCGCGCCGCAGGCGGGCACGGTGACCATGCCCAGCAGACCGTCCGCCGTCCGCTGCACGGGGACGGCTTGGCCGTCATTCGTGACCGCGCCGTCGGCAAATTCTTCGGGCAGCTTCACCAGTCCCGTCCGATCAAAGGACAGGGAATTGAACACCGTCACGCCGCCGCCCTGAGCCAGCTTTGCCAGCGCTTCCTTCCGCACGGCGTCGGCCTCGCTGATGATCCATTGATGATCTTTCCGGGCGTCCTCATACACCCGGGCGATGGAGGAACCGGGCAGAATATCATGGAACTGGTTAAGCAGCAGCCGTTTCCAGGCGGCGTCCATGCGCTGAAGCGGATAATCCTCCGTCAGCGCGCCCCACATTTCCGCTTCCCGCAAGGCGGTTTCCGCCTTGCGGTTTCCTTTTTTAATGGCCGCCTGGCTGGTGTACACGCCCCGGTGGGCGGAGAAATACAGTTCGCCCACGTAGGTGTGCCGCGGCCCGCCCGCCGCCTCCATGTCCTCAAAGAACTTCACCGGGGATTCGGTTTTGACCTTGGGCATACCCTCCAGGTTTTCTTCCCGGCGCAGGAATTCAACGTGATCCCGGGCGGGCCCGCCGCCGCCGTCGCCATAGCCGAAGGGCAGCAGGAAAGCGTCCAGGCCCCGCTTCTGCACCCGCTTTTTCCAGGTTTCGCAGATTTCCTGGGGGTCGGTTTTATAGGTGTAGCTGGTGGGCAGGAAGGAGGTGATCTTCGACCCATCCGCGCCCTGCCAGGTGAAGTAATGATAGGGGAACCGATCGCCCTCGTTGTAGCTCCAGAAGATTTTCTGGGTCACCAGGTATTTGACGCCGCAGCCCTGCAAAATCTGGGGCAGAGCGGCGGAATAGCCGAAGGTGTCCGGCAGCCACAGAATGACAGAATCCACGCCGAACTCCTCCTTGAAGAACCGCTTGCCGTGAATCAGCTGCCGTACCAGCGATTCGCCGCTGGTCATGTTGGTATCGGGCTCCACCCACATGGCGCCCTCGGCGATCCACTGGCCGCCTTTGGCCGCTTCCCGGATGCGTTCATACAGCTTGGGGTCATGCTCCCGGCACATCACGTAGGCGGCGGGCTGGCTTTGGATATATTTGTATTCGGGATATTCCTCGATGAGCCTCAGCTGCGCGGCGAAGGTGCGGCTGGTCTTGCGATAAGTTTCCGCCATGGGCCACAGCCAGGCCAGATCCAGATGGGCGTTGCCGATGGCGTAAAACCGCGGGGCCGTGCTGCCGTTGACAGCGGACAGGGCGGGCTTCAACACCTCCCGGGCGGCGCGGTAGGAAGCGATGCGGTCCGCCAGGGGCTGCTCAAAATCGGCGGTCAGCGTCGCCTGCTCCAGGGCAGACGCCAGCTTATCCGCCCGCAGGCTTTCCTCATCCACCTGGTCGATCAGCAGGCGCAGCGTTTGCAGATCCATGTAGAGCTGATAGGCGTCCTCGTTCCAGATGCCGTAGGTGATATTCCCCAATACGGCGCGAAGCTGGCCTTCCTTGGGATCGGCATAGCTGCCCGGCAGCACGGGGCCGGTGGCGCATCCGCCCAGGGCGGACTGGGGATAAAAATGTCCCGCATAGGCTTCCAGCAGCAGGTCATAGGTTCGGCCGGCCTCGCCGCGGGGGGCCAGGCAGTTGTCCTCAATAAAGTGATGGGGCACATCGACCCACCCGGCCCGGTAAGTGCCAAAGGACTGGCCGTCCACAAACACCGTCGTCTCGCCGCCGGTGTTCAAATCCATCACGACGCGCTGTCCCGCCGCCTCCGGAGGCAGGGTGATTTTGCCCCGCAGCCAGCAGTATTCCCAGTTCCTGCCCCAGGCCGTGCCGGGGGCGATGGGCGTAAAGCGACGCTCCTGCGCCTGGGCGGGCGTCAGATGCTCCATGGTAAAAAATGCTTCCAGCCGGATGCTTTTTAGGGGGTGGTACAAATCCTTTTTCAGGGCGTCGATCCAATGCTCCAGGCGTTTTCTCCATTCCGAATGCATATATTTCACGGCTTCGTCCCTCCACGGATTGATGGCACCATTATAGCAGATTCCGGCAGGAAGGTACAGAGTCAAACACAGATTGAGGAATATATTGTAACCTTAAAAGTTGCCCATTGTCATTCTGCGAAAGCCTTCGCTTATCACTGGCTAAAAAAACCAGGAGCAAGGCGAACCCGCTCCCGGCTTTGCTTTGAAGGGCTTACTTCCCGCTCATCTGGCGTTCCTGCTGTTCGATCATGCACTTGAACATGTGCCCCAAACGAAACAGAAATTTTGAATTTGAACATAGGATCGTGAAGGGGCATCGGGGGGAGGTGAGTTACCGGGTGCGGATTATTGTGTAAGTGGAATCTTCATTATTGAAGGGCTTTTCTGATCTTGTCTGCCAGGTGATCGGGGAGCAAGCCGCCTGTTTCCATCAACTGTTTCAGCACATCAGCAGGGATCTGGCGGATCTGATCCGGGCGCATAGCATCCAGCATCTGGATGATTTCGTCCAGATAATTGCTGGTTTGCTGCTCTTCCCAAATTTGTTCCGCCGCCTCATCCAGTTCGTCCAATTCCTGGTCCACGGCAAGATCAATGCGCGCTTTTTCGCATAGAGGCTTCAGCAGAACCGCGGTTTCTTCCGTCCTGACCAGGATGCGCGAGGGATAGATACCGGATGAAAGCAAGCTCGCGGTGAAGCCCTCCAGCATCTCGTTTGGATCGTATTTTGGCCCTTTTGGCATGACTGGCTGTAAAATGACGCCTTCGTTCAATTCCAAGGCCAGCAGAACCGCCGGCACATAGGGCGGTTCCCCATCAACGGGTTCCGGCGCGCGAAGCACTTCGCACTGCAGGACGCCAGTCTTTTTCAGCTTCATCAGCCTGGCAACGGCAATTTCGTTGATACGATCCGGGGGCAAAAGGCTGGGTTCCTGATACGGCGGGAGGGGGATGCGGCGCATAACGAGCTCTCCCTTCTTTAGGGAATAGAGCGGGATCGTCACGGTTTCATTTGGTGCAATGGAAGGTTCAGCGCTGAATAAATCCATCTGCCACAAATCTGATTCGAGGTATTGTTCACCCTCCATGTTGGCCACAACAGGACGAAGCCCCAAATCCTTTTTGCTGTGGTTTTGCAGGAATTCGCCCATCTTCTCCAGCACGGTCAGCGCCGTCCTGATGCCCTCCCAGTCGCTTTTCGTGGTAACATGCCAGGGCACACAATAGGGATAGAACCGGGCAAATTGCGGATAAGGAGCGCGGAAGGGCGTTCCGCTGGCTTTGCAGTACGCTCTGATTTCAGCCAGTTCCTCCGGGGAAAACTGATCCCGCTGCTCGATGGAGCATTGGATACAGTCCTGCGTCAGCAAATCCGCAGGGTTTTGCTCCCCCATCCTTTGATCGGCGCTGTATGAAATGAGCCTGCGATACGACGAAAACCCTTCGTCGCCAATATACAGCCCCAGCGCCATATGCTCTCCGTTGCGGCCCATCAGACTGCAATACCCGATTTTCCGATTTCGCAATTGAACGGCGAATAATTCATCTTCGTAGATTGTTTTCCACAGCTTGGCATTGCGAAAGCGGTATGCCAAACCATAAAGTGCATGATCCATTTTTTCCTCCTTTGAAAGCTTGGCTTTTTTTCTTTACGATTACCGACTCTCCCAATCCTGAATGGCTTTCAAAAATACATCCCCGTACCGCTGCGCTTTCACTTCTCCGATGCCGGATACATTCAGCAGCTCCTGGCGGGTGCGCGGCAGCTTCTGCGCCATGTCCGCCAGGGCGGCATTGGATAAAATAATATAGGCGGGCACCCGCTCCTGCTTCGCCAGCTCCAGCCGCACGGAACGCAGATGATCGAACAAATCCTGGCGGGTTTCTGCCGGCATCGCAGCTTTCTCCTGGATTCGGTCGGATACCTTGTCCCTGCGCTGAGCAATAAAAACCTTTTCCCCTTGATACAGGACAGCCCGGGCTTTCTCCGTGGTGTGCAATACCGGATATTCTACAGAAAGCGTCAAATATCCTTCCTGAATCAGTTGCTCAATATACGCCCGGATTTGTTTCCGGTCGGTATCGCGCATGATGCCGTAGGTGGGAAATTCATGGAGGCCCAAATCCAGAATGCGCTGCTCCTTGCTTCCATGCAGCATGTGCACGATCAGCGTGACGCCGAGGCCGTAAGGATAGCGCCGCTCCACCCGCGTGACGGCGGACAGGATTTTCTGCGCTTCCACTGTTATATCCTGCTGAACGAAATCCCGCTTGCAATTGCCGCAATTTCCGCATCCGTTTGGCGCATCCTCCCCAAAGTAAGCCAGGATATTCCTTCGCAGACAGGCGGTGGTTTTGCAGTAGTCGATCATCTGGTTCAGCCGTTTCATATCGGCTTCCTGCACCGCCTCCCGTTCTTCCGGGGTCAGTTCATCGTTTTCCTCGGTGTGGAGGATGAAATACTTCGCTGTCTGAATGTCCGCGTTGGAGAACAGCAAAATACATTCCGCCGGACTGCCGTCCCGTCCCGCGCGGCCCGCCTCCTGATAGTAGCTTTCCAGGTTTTTGGGCATGTTGTAATGGATGACAAAGCTGACGTTGGATTTGTCAATGCCCATGCCAAAGGCATTGGTGGCGACCATCACCTGCGCCTGGTCATAGACGAACGCCTCCTGGTTTCTTTTCCGTTCCTCATCCGTCAGCCCGGCATGATAGCGCACGGCGGAAAGGCCGTTTTTCAGCAGATGCTCCCACACCGCCTCCACGCCCTTCCGGGTGGCGCAGTAGATAATGCCGCTCTGCTCCCGATGCGCGGCCAAATAATTTCGTACATAACCGATTTTGTTTTCCGCCTGAATCACATCAAAATACAAATTGGGCCGGTCAAAACCGGTGGTGATTTCCAGCGGCTGGCGCAGCTCCAGCAGTTTTTGGATGTCCGCTTTTACCTGCTCTGTGGCTGTCGCAGTAAACGCCCCAACGGTTGGACGCTGATCCAAGCTTGAAATAAACGCCGCGATTTTCAGATAACTGGGCCGGAAATCCTGGCCCCACTGGGACACGCAATGCGCTTCGTCGATGGCGACCAAGGACACTTTCACATGCTTGCACAGCCCTGTGATGACGCCGGTCGTCAGCCGTTCCGGGGCTACATAAAGAATTTTGTAAGCGCCCTGAACCGCTTCCCGCAAGGTGAGCGTGTATTCCTCAAAATCCATGGAGGAATTCAGATACGCCGCCGGAATCCCCGCCTGCGTCAGAGCCGCGACTTGATCCTTCATCAGTGAAATCAGCGGCGAAATGACCAACGTCATCCCCGGCAGCATCAGGGCGGGCGCCTGATAACAAATGGATTTCCCAGCTCCCGTAGGCATCACGCCCAGTACGTCCCGCCCAGACATCAGCGCGTCGATCAATTCCTTCTGCCCTTTTCGGAAAGCGGAATGACCAAAGTATTGCTTTAAAACGATTTCTGCTTCTCTCAAGTGTCTCACCTTGGGAATCAAAAGTTAATGCTTTTTTGGGTGCGGTGATTTCGATTAATCATAGAAGGTAATCGGTGGAGACGTTGAATTCTTTCACCAGCGCAACAAGGATATCGCTGCTGACGGAGGCAGTGTTTCCATTTCCAATGCGTCCCAACTGGGACGGAGACAAACCAATTTTATGCGCTAATTCAGCCTGTTTCATGCCGCTGGCTTTCTGCAAATCCAATATTCGTTCGCCGGGTGTGATCGTCTGAGCCATTTATTTTTCTTCTATGCTCACCGAAATCAAACGTTTTCAAGGGCATTATATCATGCTGACTGCATTTTTGCAATTTTCAGTTACCATTCACATATTGCTGAACCAATAAGGAATACGCTGGGGGCTGCGCGCCCCCAGACCTGCGCCAGGGTGGTAACCGTCCGCAGCCTCAATCGACGCAAGTCCGCTTCATGCGGACATCCGTCCGCAGCCTCAATCGACGCAAGTCCGCTTCATGCGGACATTGCTTGTTTCGGCTGATCTCACCGTCGATGAGATTCCCGCCACAGGCGGTCATCGGCGGTTCGTCCCTGGACCCGTAACTGGCGAAGTTACGCCATTGGAATTATCCAACAACGTCCGCCTGCCGCGTTGGAGTTACGAGAGCATGAGGGTTTCTGGCCCAAGAAAGCCCGGGAAAATCCGCTGGGAAAGCGAGCTTTCCCAGCGGATTATTCCCTGGCTTTCCCCGGATGCTTCGCATCCGGGCTGGCGTCCGAAGGACGCCGGGCCAGAAACACAACGCGGCCAAGCGGAACATCCCGCGTTTCTCTAAGCATCATCGGGAACCAACTCAAATCATACGCGCAAGCCAATTCCGCTGCCGGAGTCCAGAGGACGAAGTCCTTTGGTGCAGGTGCACGAGGGCCGCACAGGCCCTCGCTCCGGTTAACAAGCATCATGCGATAGTTGAATGATAACAAAAAAACAGCAAAGTTTTCCCAACGTTGTTCGGGTGCCTCTTGATATTTGCCCCGGTTCCGTCGTATAATAGAGGGGCAAAGAACGGATAGTTTCGAGGTGGAGCATGATCGACATTTTGGATTACCAGGGTCAGCATGTGCATATGATCGGCATCGGCGGCAGCAGCATGAGCGGGCTGGCGGAGATGCTGCTGAAAGAAGGATATATCGTTACCGGTTCGGACAACGCCAATTCCCACGCGGTGGAACGCCTGCGGAAGATGGGCATTGAGGTTTCCGTGGGGCATAAAGCAGAGAATGTCCACGGCGCGAAGCTGCTCGTTTTTTCCGCCGCCATCGCGCCGGAGAATCCCGAGCGCCAGGAGGCCAGGCGGCTGGGCATTCCGGAAATGGAGCGCTCCACCCTGCTGGGGCAATTGATGCGCGGGCACAAGAACGCCGTCTGCATCTGCGGCACGCACGGAAAAACCACCACTTCTTCCATGATCGCGGAAACGATGCTGGAATGCGGGCTCGACCCTACGGTCAGCTTCGGCGGGCGGCTGGACGCCCTGGGCGGCGGCAGCCGCGTGGGCGGGAAGGACGTGTTCGTGGCGGAAGCCTGCGAGTTCCACGGCAGCTTCCTGGAAATGCATCCCACGGTGGCGGTGGTGCTGAACATTGAGGAAGACCATCTGGACTGGTACAAGGACATTCACGATATTGAGCGGGCGTTCGGCAAATTCCTGTCCCTGCTGCCGCCCCACGGCACGGCCCTGGGCTGGGGCGAGGATCGGCGCGTCCTGCGCCTGTTTACACGCCTTGCCTGCGACTGCCGCACCTTCGGCATGGAGCCTGGCAACGACTATTATCCCGAGAACCTCACGTACAGTGACACGGGCTGTCCCCGGTACGACGTGATGTTCCGGGGGAAAAAACTGGCCCATGTCGAACTCAAGGTGGCGGGCAGCTTTAACGTGATCAACTCCCTGGCGGCGTTCGCGGCGGCACACGTGGTGGGTGTGAAGCCCGGGGAGATCGCCGCGTCCCTGAATCGCTTCGCGGGCGTGCACCGGCGGTTTGAACTGACCGGCATCATCGACGGGGTGAAGATGTACCACGACTACGGCCACAACCCCGCCGAAATGAAGGCGGCGCTGAGCGTGGCGAAGATGCAGCGTCCCAACCGCCTGTGGGCCGTGATGCAGCCGCATACCTACAGCCGGGTGAAGGGCCTGTTCCAGGACTACCTGACCTGCACTGAGGCGGCGGACTATACGCTGGTGACGGACATTTTCGCCGCCCGGGAAAAAGACCCCGGCGACATTAAGGCCGAAATGGTGGTGGAGGGGATGAAAGCCCACGGCATTGACGCCGTGCATACCGCCACCTTTGACGACACGGAAAAATACCTCCGCGCCCATTGGCAGCCCGGCGACCTGGTGCTCACCATGGGCTGCGGCAACATCAACCTGCTGAACGAGCAAATGCAGCTGCATGGAGATACTGACCGATAAACGGGGGGAGAAAAATGGATTTCTTCACACTTTGGGATCGGGACGTGGAGGAAGTCACCAGCGAGGGGATTCATACCCTGGGCGGCTTTATCGACTTTGCCGAGTGCGCGGCCCGGTACCAGCAGGAACGCGGCGGCGACGGCAAATGCGTGGGGGAGTGCCGCGCGGAAGGAAATGTTAAGTATATCCTGTTTTATTCCGAGCGGATCTACACGCGCATCGCTTTTGAAAAAGAACCGGCGCTCAAGGCGCTGTTTACCAAAAAGACGTCGGACAGGGAACGCTTTCAGGAGATGCGCAGGAAGATCGAGGCGGCGGGCTATCGCCTTTCAGAAATTGCGTGACCGCGCGCTTTTTAAACAGCAAAGGAGATTGCGGGATTCCAACAGGAACGGTCGAATTGTTGCAATGGTTTTATCAACCTGTCCCGAGGGGAAGGAGCATGGCGCATGAAGTGGGTTTGGATCGTCGGCTGCCTCGCGCTGATGATTGTTCAGTATCTGATCTATCAGTCCATCAAATGGGGTTCCGAGGATCATAAATGGCAGGAATGGTTTTTTAAAGGCTCCACCACCGCGCTGTCGGCGCTGCTGGCCATGTACGGGTATTTCTCCCAGCCTTCGGCCATTCGCCTCCTGATCGTCGTCGGGCTTTGCGTTTGCGTTGTGGCGGACGTGATTCTGGATCGTCATTTCCTCGCGGGGACGGTCGCCTTTGGCTTTGCGCATCTATGCTACTGCGCGGCGATGGTATCGTTCAACCCGCCGGGCGTGATCAATGTGATTGTTTTCCTGGCGCTGGCAGGCCTCGTGTTCGCCCTGTATCCGACCCTGAAAAAACTGTCGGGCGGGAAAAGCGTATTGCCCTATGTGGGGTACGCCCTGATCATCAGCGCAATGCTTTCCATGGCTGTGACCCAGAGAAAGCTCTGCCTCGGGGCGGCGCTGCTGTTCGCCGTTTCGGACGCTATGCTTTTGTTCCGCATCGTGAAAAACATCCCTTCCAAGAAGTACGATTACGTGTGCCTGGGCTGCTATTACCTGGCCCAGTTCCTGTTCGCCGTGGCCACGGTGATTTAATACACAGGGGAAAAGAGAGGATTTCGGCATGGATTCCATCACCACCACGCTGGACGCGGTATGCCTGGCTTCCCAGCTGATCCTGGAAAACGGCGGGGAAACCTACCGCGCGGAGGAAACAGTGGAAAGGATGTGCCAGGGGCTGGGCATCCCCCGGGTGGACGTGATGGCGCTGCCGACCGGGCTAATGCTGACCCTGACCCTGGAGGAGGACAATACGCTGACCCGCCTGGTGCGCGTACACAGCCGGTCGATCGACCTGAACCGGATCGACGAATGCAATAACATCTCCCGGAAAGTGGCCTCCGGAAACATGACGGCCGACGAAGCGCTGAAAGCCCTGCGGAGAATCAAGCAGCCCCGGAAAGAAAAGCGGTTTCTTTTGATCGCCGCCAGCGCGGTAACCGCCGCCAGCTTTACGGTCATGCTGGGGGGCGGCTGGACGGACTTCGGCGTTTCTTTTTTTTGCGGCGCGCTGGTGCAGTGGGTGCTGACGCCGTTGGGAAAAATGAAGATCCCGCCGCTGATTTCCAGCATGATCGCGGGCGCTTTGACGACGCTGCTGGCCCTGCTGGGCACGCTGATTGTGGATTCCGTGAATATTGAGCCTGTCATCAGCGGGGCCATCATGCCCTTGCTGCCGGGCCTTGCCACCACCAACGCCATGCGCGATACCATCCGGGGCGACCTGGTCTCCGGCGGCGCGAGGCTGGGAGAGGCCATTTTGTCCGTGATGATGCTGGCCGCCGGCATTGGGCTGACGCTGAGCATGTGGGGAGGTGGACTGCGGTGAGCTGGTGGGTTCAGCTGATCGCCTGCGGCATTGCCGCGGCCAGTTTTTCCGTGCTGCTGCGCGAGCCCAGGAACACCATCCCGGTCAGTTCCCTGGTGAGCATCGTCGGCTACAGCGTTTTCCTGCTCCTTGGGCAAAGCACGCTGGCCTACTTCCTGGCCAGTTTGTTGATTGGGCTGAGCTGTGAACTGGCCGCCCGGCTGATGAAGCGAGCGGCGACGCTGTTTGTAACGGGCGCGATTGTTCCGTTGGTGCCCGGCGTCGGGCTGTACCGGACGATGCGCTTTGTGGTGGACGGCGAATACAGCCTCGCCGTGCAGACCGGCGCGGCCACGCTCCTGGGCATTTGCGGCATCGCCATGGCGATCACCATTTCTTCCGTTATCTTTTCCAGCTTCTGGCATCCGAACCGGAAAAAAAGAGGCGCTTCATGTTAAACGCGAAACGGAGCGTTTATATCGCCGCGATGGAGCCGCTGCGGTTTGAAGCCCTGCTGGGCCTGGCGGAGGATTTAAATGTGCTGGGCGGCGGTTCGGGCGAAGAAACGGCGCGGGCAGTCCGTGCCTTATGCCCGGATTTTTTGCTGCTGGACGGCGTGCTGGCGGGCGTGGACAGCCTGGCTTTCCTGGAACAGATGAGCGCGGAGATGCCCGCGCCGCCCCGGGTTCTCTATCTGGCCCGGGAACAGGCATGGATTCGCATGGCGCTTCAAAAGGGCGCTGACGCGGCGGCGCGATGGAACAGCGATGAAACCGGATTGCTTCGCCTGATTGAGGAAACCGCCCGGAAGCCTCTGCCGCGCCTGGCGGAACCGTGGGAAAAAGAGAGGGACAGCATCGCGGAAAAATACGCGGCGTTTCTGGGTATACCACAGGGGTATCGGGGGGAACAATATATCTGCCGGGCGGCGTCCGTGCTGGCCTGCGCGCCGCAGCTTGGCGCTTCCTACGCCGGGCTGCTGTATCCATATCTTGCGTCCGTCTTTGATACGTCGCCCCAGGCAGTAGAAAAAGCGATCCGCACCGCAGTGGAAGCCACCTGGCTCCGCGGCAGCCTGAACGCGATCCAATCCCTGTTCGGATATTCCGTGGACGCGGAGCGGGGAAAGCCGACAAATGCTGAATTCCTTTCGATGATCTCCGGGCATGTGCGCCGGGAGCTTTCCCACCGCATGGAAAAAAAGGCAGGGGAAGCGCCAAAAAACTGGGGAAAAATGCCTGAACTTGCCTGATTTGGCAATTTTCAGACAAATGAGTGACATTGCGTTCATTATCTATCTGTGATATGATATAGCCGTGCTCAGGGGAGCACGGAAAGAAAACGGCACAGGCCGTATATGAAAGGACTCGGCAACATGAAGAAGGTTATTTGCAAGGTCGAATATGATACAGATGCTTCCGAAGTGATCCAGAAGAAAGCGTTCGGCTCCTTCGGCGATCCCACCGGTTATGAGGAAGTGCTGTATAAGACCCAGGACGGCAAGCTGTTCCTGTACGGCGTCGGCGGCGCGGAATCTCCCTACGCGGAAGAAACCATCAAGCGCATCTCTGCCGCCAAGGCGGACGAATGGCAGAAGGCCTGATCCGCGGAATCAGCAAGAAAAAAAGACCGTTGCGGAAGCATCGGCCTTTTTTGTTTGACAAAGGATTATTCTTTCACAGTGCCGTCGGCGTTGAACAGCGGCAGCTTTTCCAGGTAGATGATGTCGTCCCGCTCGGTGGCGTCGCCCTCGGCCAGGATCGCCATGCGGCCCACGATGTTGCCGCCCGCCTGCTTGACCAGTTCTTCCACGGCCCGCAGGGACTCGCCGGTGGAAATCACGTCGTCCACGATCAGCACGCGCTTGCCCCGCATGAAGTCCACGTCGTCCTGGTCGATGCACAGGATTTGTTCCTTGGCGGTGGTGATGGAGTTCACCTTCACGGTAAACACATTCTTCATGTACAGCTTGGGGGATTTGCGCGCCAGCAGATAGCGGTTGGTGCCCGCCTGCCGCGCCATTTCGTAGGCCAGCGGGATGCCTTTGGATTCGGCGGTGATCAGCACGTCGTATTCCGGGGCCTTTTTCAGCAGTTCCCGCGCGCAGGCGACGGTCAATTCCACGTCGCCAAAAATCACGAACGCGCCAATGTACAGGTCATCGGTCACTTTGCAAAGCGGCAGGTCGCGCTTCAGCCCGGCCACATGCATCGGATAAGTCATGCCCATATCAAAGAAGCCTTCTCTCCTTCGTATTCGTAACAGATTGTTACTGTTTATTTTAGCAGGAGATAAGGCTGTTTGTCAATCGTTTCTCAGAATAAATCGCGCATGAAAAAACGGCTGGTTTCAACACCAGCCGCGGGAAAAACAGGTCATTCTTTTTCTTCTTCCTTGTCGCCGACCAGCGCCTTCAATTCCTGCATAAAGGTGGGGATGTCGGTGAAGGAACGGTACACCGAGGCGAAGCGGATATAGGCCACCTCGTCCAGCTTGCGCAGGGATTCCATCACCATTTCGCCGATCTGCCGGGTGGTGATTTCCTCCTGGAGATTATTATACGCGAACTGCTCAATGGAATTGACCACTTTCTCAATCTCCGCCGCGCTCACGGGCCGCTTGTGGCAGGCTGCGATAATGCCGCTGCGCACCTTCTTGGGGTCGAACAGTTCGCGGGAGTTATCCTTTTTAATGACCAGCAGCTGCTGCACCTCGATCTTTTCATAGGTGGTGAAGCGCCTGCCGCAGTTAATACACTCGCGGCGGCGGCGGATGGAGTTACCGTCATCGGTGGGACGGGAGTCTACCACGCGGCTGTCGGCGCAATTACAAAACTGGCATTTCACGGCTCTTCCTCCTTTGAAACCGGCTGAACTTTCACAAGGTCAACCGAAAAGCAAATCAATGTAAAAAAGACCGCGAAGAATATCCCTTCCTTCGCAGTCATTATTATAACTTTTTTCTTTCAATTTGTCCATAATATTTACAAAATTATTTCAAAAATATTTCATTTATTAATCATCCGCAAGATCACCCGGTTCCAGTTCCACCAGGATCACGTTTTCTCCGATCTTGCAGATTCGCTGCCAGGGGATAACGATGCCGCACTTTTCGCCCCGGATCATGTTGCCGACCTTGAATTCGCCTGGCACCACCAGCGCGTCCACGCGGCCGTCGCGCTCGTCGAACTCAATGTCCATCACCTTTCCCAGGCGCTTTCCGTCCAGGGTGTTCACCACATCCTTCGTGCGCAGTTCCGACAGGCTCACCTCATCACCCCCTCTTTTTCTATCCTATGCGGGGGGATGGAAGAAATGAAGCGGCGGCGGAAACATTTTTATTTCCCGATGCTCTCGATGCCGCGCAGGATTTCCGGCTCCCGCACGTCGCGGACGGTGGTGAACACCTTGCGGGTGAGCAGCGCCCCGGCGCGGTACCACATGCAGATAAAAGGACAGTCCTCCGCAAACTGATCCTGAATGTCCCAAAGCAGCTGCCTGTACTGGGTAAACTCCCTTTCCTCGCGCATGGCCTTGCACAGCTTGTCCATGGCAGAGGAACGGTAGCCGGTGTAGTTGCCGGTGTTGCCGCTCATCAGCAGGAAGCCGGGGTCGGGCACCACGTCCATCTGGAACGCGGCGATGGCCATGTCGTAGTTCCGGGCCTGCAATCTCGCGGCGGCGGTGGCGAAGCTGACGGTTTCCACGTGCACGCTGATGCCGACGGCTTCCAGATAGTCGGCAATCAAGCCTGCCACCTGCACGCGCACGGAATTGTCCTGCTCCTCATAGACATACAGGCCCAGGCGCAGGCGGCGTTCCTCCTGCTTTCCGCTGACGATCACGGTGGTGTACCGGATGCCGTTGTCCCGGTTGGGGTTGGACTTCCAGCCCTGTTCGTCCAGAATCTGCCGGGCCTTCTCCGGGTTGTAGCTGTATGCGGTTTCGTTGTCCTTGTACATCCAGGTGCCGGCGGGCAGGGGCGTGTCGGTGCGCTTGGCCATGCCGAAATAGACGGTGTTGGCGATGGTGTCAAAGTCGATGGCATAGCGGATGGCCTTGCGGATCTCCGGGTTGTTCAGCGGGAAAGCGTTGGCGCTGTCGTTGAGCAGCAGGGTTTCCAGCTGCCGCGTGCGGTAGGCGATGTTCAGGTTGGTCAGGCCCGTCTGGTACTGCCCGGCGGATGCGCTTCTTGTGATGGCGGCGTCGATGCGGTTGTATTCATAGTCCATGATGAGCTCGCGGTTGGTGGCCTTGAAATCCACGTTGATGCCCTTCACGGTCGGCGCGCCGTTCCAATAGTTTTCATTGGCGGAAAGCTGCAAAAGATTCGCGGGCAAAAACTGATCCACCTTGAAGGGACCGGTGCCCGCGGGCTGGGCGGCCTGCACCTGGTCGCGGGGCAGGATGGGGAAGGTGAAGGCGAAGCGGACGGCGTAATAGGGCCGGCTGACGGTGATTTGCAGGGACTCCGCGCTGTTCACCGACACGCTGCTGATGATATATTTCAATTGGTTGTACTGGCCCTGATCGTTTTGCGCCAGGCGCAGGATTTCGTTGATGGTGGCCTCCACGTCATAGGCGGTGCAGGGCTGGCCGTCGTGGAAGTAAATATTCGGCCGGATGCGGATCGCCCAGTGCTTGCCGTCGGTGGTGGAATCGCACGAGGCGGCCAGGCCAAGCTGGGGCATGTAGTCGTCATCCAGGTAAAACAGTCCCTCGTAAATCAGCGCGGTGAGGGATTGGAATTCCCGTTCTTCCGACACCAGCGGATTCAGGTACTGGGTCTTGACCGAAATCATGCCCAGCGACAGCATATCGTCCATCGTGGTGGCAAAGGCGGAGGGACAGAGGAGGGTCAGGGCGAGAACCAGCGCCATGATGCGTAATAAGAGAGGAGAGAGGAGAGAGAAGAGAGGAGTTATATGATGTGTTTGCTTCGCGTCTGTATTTTTTTCAGCCGCGCAATTGGAAACATGATCCATCTCCGCTCTCCTATCTCCTAACTTCTCGCTCGTCTTAATAGTAGTGCTGCAAGTAGATCGCATAGCTGTTCACCACCCTTCCCGCGTAGGTTTGCGTATCTGATTTGGGAATTTCGGAAACTTTCAGGCTCTGACCGTCGGCGGAATAGTTTTGCAGCCAGGTGGGCACCACGCCCCAGCCCGCGTGGTACGCGCAGGCGACCAGCACCGGATCGGATGAACCCAATTGCTTGGTGATATAGTTCAGCAGGTAGCAGCCCATTTTGATGGCGGCCTCTGGCTCATACACCACGTCGAAATCGGAGGAACGGTAGCCGCAGTTATTCTTCACCCAGTCAAAGGTGTCGGGCATGAACTGCATCAGTCCCCTTGCCCCTTTGCTGCTCACGGCCCGCGGGTTGTAGTCGCTTTCCTGCTTAATGATCGCCGACACATAGGCGGGGTTCAGGTTGTATTCCGCGGCGTACTGCTCGATCAGGTCACGGTAGCGCGGCGCGTGGGCCTGCACGTTTTTTTCGTAGCGTTCCTGCGCTTCCTGGCGGGCTTTGTACAGGGCGTTCAGCCGCGCGTTGGCCTGGCTGAGTTGGAAAGCCTGATACACGATCACGCCCGCCAGCGCGGCCAGCACCAGCCATTGCCACCAGGCAAGCGGGCCCTGCTTTTTCGGCTTTGCGTGGCGGCCCTGCGGGCGGCCCGATCTCCGGTTGCGCTGCGCGGGCGGCGCGGTATAAGGCGTGGGGGAAGGGGAAAAGTCATTCATGCTGCAACTCCTGTTGTGGGTTGATGGGGAACACAGGTGGAAGAGTTCAGAGTGCAGAGTTCAGAGTACAGAGAATCATGTGAAAATGCATCAAGCAACGCTCTTACATGATAAAGTGGGAAACCGAATGTTTATCTATATTCTCTGAACTCTGTACTCTGCACTCTGAACTCTCTGCCCCACTGCTTCCTTCTTTAAACAAAGCCTTAAGTTTTGCTGCGTTCTAAAGCGTCCCGCCACAGCCCCAGCACGATTTGCGCGCTTTGTTCCTTGGAGCCCTCCGTGCGGATGACGTGGTCGGCGCGGCGTCGCTTTTCCATTACGGGCATCTGGGAGTGGATGCGGCGCAGAGCTTCCTTATAGGTGATCTGCCCCCGCTTGCGCACCCGGCGCACCTGCTCCTTCTGCGGCACATAGGCGCACCAGATTTCCTGGCACCAGGAATCCATGCCGACTTCGTAGAGCAGCGGCACGTCCATTACCACCGGCCCGTCGGCCGCGTCCATCTGCCGGTGGATTTCAGACAGCACCATGGGGTGCAGGATGCCGTTCAGCGCCTCCCGTTCCTTTGGGTCGCTGAACACAATGTCCGATAAGGCGCGGCGGTTCAGCTGTTCGCCATCGAATACCTGGTCGCCAAAATGCTCACGAATCGCGGGCAGCGCCGCGCCGCCGTTGGCGGTCAGCGAATGGGATATTTCATCCGCGTCGATCACCGGCACGCCTTGTTCCTTTAACGCTTTGGATAAGTTGCTCTTCCCGCAGGCGATGCCGCCGGTCAAGCCGATTACATATTTGCTCATATTTTTATCCGTTCATTTCGTTTCAAACCAACTCTGCCCCGTCTTGACCTCCGCCACCAGCGGGACGGAAAGCTGATACACCTGTTCCATGCACTCTTGCAGGATGCGGCAGACGGTTTCTTCCTCATCCTTCGGCGCTTCGATCAGCAGTTCGTCATGCACCTGCAAAATCAGCCTGGCCTGCAAGCCTTCCTTTTTCAGCGCGTCGTGCACCCGCACCATGGCCAGCTTGATAATATCCGCCGCCGTGCCCTGGACGGGCGTGTTCATGGCGGCGCGTTCGCCGAAGTTGCGGGTGTTGGCGTTGCTGGCCTTGAGTTCCGGCAATTGCCGCCGCCTGCCCATCATGGTCACGGCGTAGCCCTGGTCGTAGCCCTTCTTGACGGCCTCGTCCATAAATTTCTTTACGCCAGGATACCGCTCAAAATACCGGGCGATAAAGTCCCCCGCCTGCCTGCGGCTGACGCCGATGTTCCGGGCCAGGCCAAATTCGCTGATGCCGTACACCAGGCCGAAGTTCACCGCCTTGGCGCTGGAGCGCATTTCCCGCGTCACCTGCTCCATCGGCACGCCGTAGACTTCCGCCGCCGTGCGGGTATGAATGTCCTGGCCTTTCCGGAAAGCGTCCACCATGGCGTGGTCGCCGGAGAAGTGGGCCATCACGCGCAGTTCGATCTGGCTGTAGTCCGCGTCGGCCAGCACGAAGCCGGGCTTGGTGATAAAGGCTTTGCGGATCTCGCGGCCCATTTCCGTGCGGACAGGAATGTTTTGCAGGTTCGGTTCGCTGGAGGATATGCGGCCCGTGGCGGTGCCGGTCTGGTCAAAGTACGTGTGCACCCGGCCTGTCGCGTCCATCTTGCGGATGAGCGCGTCGATGTAAGTGCTGTTCAGCTTCACCACCTGGCGGTACTTTAAAATCGGAGCAATGCAGGGGTGCAGGTCGATGAGCTTTTCCAGCGTGTCCGCGTCGGTGGAGTAGCCCCGCTGGGTCTTTTTGCCGTGGGGCAAATCCAGCGTTTCAAACAGCACCTTGCCAAGCTGCTGGGTGCTGTTCAGGTTGAAGCCGCGCACGCCGGTGAGTTTGTACACTTCTTCCTTGAGTTCTTCCGCCTGCTGGGTAAACTCCTTGCCCAGGTCGGAAAGCACCTTCCCATCCACCTGGAAGCCCGCCTGCTCCATGTCGAAGAGCACGTACAGCAGCGGCATTTCGATCTCCCGCATGAGGGCGGTCATGCCCTCGTCTTCCAATTGCTTTTGCTGCTTTTCCGCCAGCGTCAGCACGCCCGCCGCGTCCTCCCGGGCGAACTGGGACAGGGCGTAGGTTTTTTCCTGGGGGTTATGGAGGTACGCGCCCAGCATGGTGTCCCAGGCAAATTCCGGCAGCGGCAGGCCCAGATCGGCCAACTGGTGCAACAGGGCTTTGCCGTCGTGAACGTAGAGCTTTTCACTCAACAGCGGTTTCAGCGCCTGCCAGGCTTCGTCGGGAAGCAATCCATCCGACAGCATATCCTGCTGCAACTGGATTTCCGCCAGGCGTCCCGCCGCGGCGACGGTCATGCGCGTGGGGGAGACGTGCAGGGCGGTGGGCTGTCCCTGAATCAACGAAAGGAAGGACGCGATTTCATCCCGGCTGCGCAGGGTTTCTTCGGTGAACACGGCTCCCGCTTCCGGTTCCGCCGCTGCCGGAGCGCCGCCCGGAGCCATCTTTTCCAGGCGCGAGGCGATGCCGTTCAATTGGTATTTCCGCAGGGTCTGCAGGCCGTCCGCCATGTGGGAGGCGTCGAAAGCGTTCAGATCAAAGTCGATCGGCGCGGTGGGGCGGATGGTCGCCAGGTCTTTGCTGAATCTGGCCAGTTCCGCGTTGTCCCGCACCTTTTCGCCCAGCTTGCCCTTGATCTCGTCCCCGTGGGCCAGCACGTTTTCCAGGCTGCCGTATTCGTTCAGCAGCTTCACCGCCGTCTTTTCGCCCACGCCGGGAATGCCGGGGATATTGTCGCTGGCGTCGCCCATCAGCCCCTTCCAGTCCGTCACCTGTTCGGGCGTCACGCCAAAGGTTTCCTTCACGCCCGCGGAATCAAACAGCGTGCTTTCCGTGATGCCCTTGCGGGTGAACAGCACCCGCGTGCCGTCGCCGATCAATTGCAGCGCGTCCCGGTCGCCGGTGAGCAGCACGCAGTCCAGCCCGCTCTCCCGGCATTTTTGGGACAGCGTGCCCAGAATGTCGTCGGCTTCGTAGCCCTCGGAGGTCAGCACGCCCAGCTTCATATCGCCTAAGATTTCCTTGATCAAAGGGAACTGGGGCTTTAATTCCTCCGGCATGGCCCGTCGTCCCGCCTTGTAATCCGCGTAGGCGGTGTGGCGGAACGTGGGCACAGGCAGGTCAAACGCCACCGCGATATAACGCGGCGACAAATCCGAAACGGCTTTGAGCAGCATGGACAAAAATCCGTGCGCGGCATTGGTATATACCCCGCCCGCGTCCAGCAGCGGCAGGGCGTGAAAAGCCCGGTGCATCAGGCTGTTGCCGTCTACGGCCAGCAGCGTTTCGCGCATCCAATCACCTCGTCAGCCGGAAAGCATCCGGCGGGAATATTCAATTCAGTATACCACAGCCGCGCCAAAATGAAAAGAAAAGGCTACAAAAATGTTTCAATTTTGTTGAACCAAAAGTTACCTTTCACATAATGCTAAACCAATAAAGGTTACGCTGGGGGCTCCGCGCCCCCAGACCTGCGCCAGGGTGGTGAGGGTTTCTGGCCCAAGAAAGCCCGGGAAAATCCGAGGGGAAAGCGAGCTTTCCCTGCGGATTATTCCCTGGCTTTCCCCGGATGCTTCGCATCCGGGATGGCGTCCGAAGGACGCCGGGCCAGAAACACAACGCGGCCAAGTGGAGTATCCGCGTCCTTCCAAACATCAGCGGGAAGCAGCTTGAATCATTCGCGCAAGTCTATTCCGCTGCTGGAGTCCAGAGGACGAAGTCCTTTGGTGCAGGTGCACGAGGGCCGCACAGGCCCTCGCTCTGGTTAACAAACATCATGTGATAGTTGGACGGTAACAACAAAAAAGGAGGCCCCTTGGCCTCCGGGTGGATAGACTCATTTTTCAAACTGCGCCGCTTCCTGGGAAAGCTCCTGATAGAGACGTTCGCATGTCCAATGCTGGTTATAGGGCGTGAGGACGGCTTTCAGGCGCACGGTCTGCTTTCCGTCGCGCAGGCTTTTGAGCAGCTTGTCCATGAGCGCGCTGTCAAAGAACGCCATCACGAGCATCGGCCCGCGGACGGCCGCTTTGGGCGGATTCGCCTTTTCAGGCTCCAGGCCGCACAGCGCGGCGAGGGTCTGGCCCCACGCATCGTCCTGAATGGCCTTGACCTGAATCCCCAGGGTCAGCGCGGAAAAGGAAACGCGCATCAAAAAATTCTGCTCCATGCCCATACACAGTAACAACGGCTGCATGACGGCTGCCTCCATCCTTCAATGATTTGATGTAATACTTCAAAGGCACGTTCATCCAAGATAGGAGATAGAAGATAGGGGATAGGAGTGAAGGCTTGTAATCAGGAACGCAAGTCAGCCTTCTTTATGATTTGTCTATCATTCATCTCCTATCTTCTCTCTCCTAACTCCTATCTACGTCGAATCGTTCTTGAAATCTTGTCGATTGAACAGATGCGATCTGGCGAAAAAATGCCATGAAAAATACAAGACAATCTTGTGAACAGGGAAATCGTGTGGTAAAATAAAGAAAAAATGCCGGGAGGGAAGATACCATGGCGCAAAAGAAAGTGGGGGAACTGATCAAGGAAGCCCGGACGAAAGCGGGCCTCAGCCAGGAAAAGCTGGCTTCAATGGTCGACGGGCTGTCCGCCAGCGAAGTAAGCAAAGCGGAACGCGGAGAAAAAGAACTGACCCAGGCGGAATTAAAGGGCATCGCCAAAGCCACGGGCGTGACGCAGAAGTCCTTGCTGGAAGCGGCGGGGTATGTGTCCTCCACCGCGAAAAAGCCCGCGTCCGGCACGGCGGCCAAAACCAGCACGGCCAAGAAAACCACAGCCAAGACGGCCGCTGAAATCAAGCTGACCGCCGCGGAAAAGCGCGTGCTGGAATTGTACCGCGCCGCCAGCGCCGCCCTGCGGAAAGACGCGGAAGCCGTGCTGAAAGGCGAAAAGCAGGTGCAGAGCGACAGCGCGAGTCCCCTTGTGGATGGCTTGATGGACATCCTTTCCAGCATCGGCAAAAAGTAAACGCCCATTCTTTACAATCGTGCCGCGCGGCAATGAACCGCGCGGCATGTTGCGTTTCCATCAATAAATCATGCACCCGATCCGGCTGGATTCTTTCAAGCGGTTCAAAGCGCTGTCGGCGTCGCGGAACAGATCGCCCTTCGGGTTCTGGCGGTCGGAGAATGCCACGCCGACGCTCAGCGACACAGGCGGCAGGCCATTCTTGGGATGCTGGAGCATGATATTCATCTGCTCCACTTTGGCCTCGACCAGCTCGCGCATGGAGCTGTTCACCCGCGCCATGATGATTACGAATTCGTCGCTGCCGATGCGGAACTTCAAGTCCACCGAACGGAAGCTGCGCTGCATGATTTCAGCCGCCTCACGGATCACCTGGTCGGCAATGTCGCGGCCATAGGCTTCACTGACGCCCTTGATTCCATTGATGTCCAGAATCAGGAGCGCTACGTGGGCCAGGTCGACGCTCCGGCGCAGGATATCATAGCCGTTCTGGTTGTACAGTCCGGTCAGCGTATCGTGCATGGCCTCATAGGTCAGGCGGTCGTTGGCCTTTTCGTTTTCCTCGAGGATTTCATTGTAGGTCTGCGACACAAACTGCAATTCCTCCGCGCCGTCGGGCGGCACGGTCTTTTTGTCCTTCATCAGGGACACCATGCGCGTGAGCGGCTTACGCACCCATAGCGAGATAAAGACCACCATCACCAGCACCACCAGCAGCATCAGCACGGTCAGCGTGGTTTGCAGCCGCAGCAGGCTGGTCATGCGCCGGGCGGACTGCCGGAGCGCGCCGTCGGACTCGGCGATCAGGTCCTCGGTGCACAGGGCGATGTTTCCCTTGATGCGGGTTTTATAATCCATGTAGGCCTTGCCATAGACCAGATCAATCGCCGTGGTGATTTTTTCCGGCACGGGCAGGGCGTCTTCTTCGGGAGAGAGCTCCAGCGCTTTCAGCGCGTCGGGAATCTGATCTTCGGGATAGCTTCCTGCTGAAAGCCGCAGCTTCATGGCCTGGTGTTCATAAGCGATCAGTTCATTGGAAAGATCAAGCGCCGCCGACAGATGGGCATAGGCCGCGCTGTCGCTGCCGTTGAGCAGGTTTTCCAGTTCGGCGACTGCGGCGTCCCTGCGCTTTGTCACCTCCACTTCCTGGAAAAAGTCGTTCAGGTATTCGATCTCGCCCGTCGCCACAAAACAGCGCGCCTTGTCCGTCATATAATCCGAAGTGACCTCCAGCGCGTTGGCGGCCTGCTGGGCTTGGATATAGCGGCTGCTGGCCTGCTCCATTTGCTGGTAGCCCCGGGTGACGCTGGCGTTCGCCGCAAAGAGCGCGATCGCAAAAATGAACGCGATGGTCACGAACACAAAGCTCGCGCCGCGCAGGGGGATGGCTCGCCGCTTTTTTTCGCTCGTCGCCTGGTTTTCCAGGTCGCCGCCCCGGAGGGCCGGACCGGCGGTAGAGGCCACGTCCGGCACATTCGCGCCCGCGTCCTCCTCCGGGCTCCGCTCCGGTACGCCGCCTTCTTTCTCATCCCGCAGGGCGACCAGGAAGTCTTCAAATCGCTCGGCTGGCACCGGCTTGGAGAAGAAATAGCCCTGCACGATATCACAGCCCATCTGCCGCAGCACCTTCACCTGGTTCTCCGTTTCCACGCCCTCGGCAATCACCGGCACGGACAGGTAGTCCGCGATTTCGATAATGACCTCGATGATGCGGGTATCCTTCTTTTCCTCAAACGCGCTGCGGATGAACATCATGTCCAGCTTCAGGGCGTCGATGGGCAGGGTGGAAATCATGTTCAGCGTGGAATATCCCACGCCGAAATCGTCCATTTCAATGCGGAAGCCGAGCGCGCGAAGCTGGTTCACTGTTTCGATGATCTGGTCGGATTCCTGCGTGTAGGCGGATTCCGTGATTTCAAGCAGAAACTCTTCCGTATTGATGCCAAATTCGTGAATCAACCCCTGCATCGTTTCCACCAGATGCGGGTCATACATATCAATTCGGGACACGTTCACGGAAACCGGCACGGCCAAGCCCAGCCGTTTTTTCCAATCCCGGATCTGGGCGGCCGCTTCGCGCCACACATAGCGATCCAGCTCCGGAATCAGGCCGTTTTTCTCAAACAGGGCGATGAAGATGCCGGGGCTGATCATGCCGAACGTCGGATGCCGCCAGCGCACCAGCGCCTCCGCGCTGCTGAGCCTTGGCGTTTCGCCCCGGATATCGAACTTGGGCTGGTAGTACACCTCAAACTGGCGGCTGGCGATGGCGTCATGGAAATCCTCCAACAGCTGTTCCGAGAACACTTCCGCCTCATGGAAGGCGACGTCGTATTTGGCGATGGTGTTGGTGAAGCTGTTGCGGATGGTATCGGACGCTGTTTTCGCCCGGTCAAAACGCCGCGTGACATCAATGGATTTGTCCGCGTTTGAATACACGCCCATGCGCAGGCGGACGCGGTTGTTTTCGTTTTTGTTTCCAAACAGACCCTGGGAGGCGCTTTCCAGCAGCTTTTCGTAATCCTCCTGGTGCGGGCAGTATAGCATGAAGGTGTCGGCCTCGTAGCGGCAGGCGATGCCCCGCGTTTTCCTGGCCGTTCCGTTCACGCTTTCGCCGATGCGCTTGAGCACCTCGTCGCCGTAGCTTTTTCCGTAGCGCTCGATGATCATGTGGAAGTGGTTCACGTCGATCACGATCGCGTCCATGGCCTGGTCGGGCTGGAACTGGTCCAGCTGCTCGGCGTAGCGGTAAAAATAATCGCGGTTATACAGGCCGGTCAGCTGGTCGCGCTCGGTGAGCTGGATGATGTGCTTTCCTTCAAACAGCTCGATGGTGCGGAACACGCGCGCGCGAATGACCTCCGGCATCGGGTAGGGCTTGGGAATGAAGTCCGTCGCGCCCAGGGTCAGGCACTGCACCTCGGCTTCCTTGTCCGACGTCATCACGATGATCGGGAAGGAGGACATGGCGCCATCCTCCCGAAGATTTCGCAGGATATCCATGCCGTTCATGTCCGGCAGAAGCAGGTCGAGCAGCATCAGGCTGAACCCCATGCGCTGCTCCTCAATCATATGAAGCGCTTCCCCGCCGGTCGCGGCAAAGGAAACGTCATATTGCTCCTCCAGAATTTGGCCCAGGAGGGCCTGGTTGATCGGTTCGTCCTCGACCACCAGAATCCTGCGCTTTCCATTCCGTGCCTGCTCGCCGTTGTATAGGTCCGACATCATCTATCCTGCCCTTCTCCCCGCGGACGGAGACTTTTGTTCATCAGGTTTTTCAATCGCTTCAAGTAATTGTTCAGTCGCTTACCGCATAAGAACTCCATGCCAGAGAGGAGTTAGGAGAGAGGAGATAGGAGATGAAAAAATGATGATGCGTTTTATTTGCTGCATCCGCTTGCGCTTTTGCATCGGACACGATCAATCTTCTATCTCCTAATTCCTATCTCCTATCTGATCGATCTTGTTCTTTTGAAGCGCAACTGAATAGTTACCGCTTCAGTTCAGAATCAGGTCCATGCCGTTGGGGGCCATGACGTTCTTGTGGAAGGTCGTGCCGTCGCCAAGCTCGGCGTGGTTGTTGAACCCGGCGCAGAGCATCGTGCCGTCCCGCAGGACGCAGAGGGCGAACATGCTGCCGGTCTGCACCAGAATCACATCCTTCTCCACACACTGGCCGGGCAGGCCGCCAACGACGCCGCGCAGGCCCTGGCCCAGCTGGCCATAGCCGTTGTTTCCCCATGACCAGAGGGAGGAATCCTCCAGGATGGCGAAGTTCTGGGAGGAATACACCGTGAGGTTCACCACGGGCTGCGGCAGCGCGACCTTTGTCGGCGCGGCGACCGTGCGTCCGTTTGATTCAATCCCTACCTGGTACACGTCGTTTTTGCCCCAAGCCCACACGTTTCCTTCCATGTCGATCAGCGCAGCATGGTATCCGCCCGCCTGGATGGAGCCGATCCGAATATCGCCGACATTGACCTGCACAGGCACGGCAAAGAAAGGCTCAGACCCGGGGGAAAGGATGTTGAATTCATTATCCCCCCACCCCCAAAGCTGGCCGCTGCTGTCCAGCGCCAGGGAAAACTGGCCGCCCGCGGCAATCTGCACGATGTTCTGCAGGGGCAGTTTGTAGGGCGACAGAACGTTCTGACGGGCTCCGTTGCCGACCTGGCCCTTGTTGTTGCGGCCCCAGGCGTAGACCTCGCCGTTCTCCGTCAGCGCCAGCACCTGGCCGAAGCCGCAGGAAATCGCCACGGGCTTTTCCGGCAAATAGAACTGCTTGTGGGTGGAATAGGAGCCTTCCTGCTTGCCCAGGGTGGCGTAATCACTGTTGCCGACGGCGTAGAGCGTGCCGTCGTTCATCCAGAAAAAGCTGTAATTGCTGCCGCTGACAATGTCCTTCACCTGGGACAAATCTATGTCAGCATTCTTGGTTTTAAAATCGGATGGATAAATGCCCAGAATCCCGTTCGCGTTGTTGAAATGGCCCTTGCCAAGCTGGCCGTACTGGTTGTCGCCCCACACACGAAAGACGCCGCTGGTGTCCCGGGAATAGGCAAAACTCCCGCCCGTGGACAGGATGAAATACCGCCCGTCCTCCAGGTCAAATCGGGCGGCGCTGGCAGGTACGGCCAGCAAACACAGAATCAGCGCAAGTGCCAGCAAACGAATGTGTTTCATAAAGCGGTTTCCTCCCTGAAAATCCTTCGCAGTATCAGCGCGGCCATGCCAGCCAGCGCGGCGATCATCACGATGTAAATGAGCGTGTGGGAGAGGTTGGTTTTGTCCAGCGCGAATTCCGCGCCGATGCAGACGCCCACGCCAACCAAAAGCAGGAAAAATTCAAGAACAGCCTGTTTCACCGGCAAGCCTTTTTTGACCGCCGGAATCAGCGCGGCGATGAGCGCGCCCGCCAGCATCACGGCGTAGATGATTTGCGTCACGCGGGCAAAAATGAAAATGAACAGCACGTCGTCATGCCGCAGGCTCTCCGGCATGATCTGGCTGGCACAGAAAAGCGTCAGCGCGCAGAGGAAAAACTGGCCGCTTTTCGTGCATTTTTTCTTGAGAATTAGCAGCGCGAGAACGAGGATGAACGCCAGAACCGCTTCGATAAAGAAAACGGAAAGCGCGTATTCGTCCATGTAGGTTTCCAGGGCGAAGGGAAAGAAGCTGAGCGGGGAATCGTACAGATAGACGCCGTACCCCCTGCCCGCCAACGGCTCGCACAACCGTTCCAGAATGAATAAAGCGAGGCCGGGAAAGACGAGGCAGTCCAGGAAATCACCGGTTGTTCCCCGGACGATCTTTGCCGCAAGCCAGGCGGCCAGGATGCAGCCCAGCATCACCCCGCCGATGTTCACGCCGCCCACGCCAAAATCAAAGAACGGCGCGAGCCCGGCATAGTCGCCCATCTCGTCGTAAAACATGCGGCCAAACCGCACGGCGCAGTAGACGATCCTGCCAAGCCCCAATCCCAGCGCGGCGGCCAGCAGACAGAGCAAAAGCGCGTGGGAGCGCCGGATGCCCCTCCTGCCCGCCAGCAGAATCAGCCATCCAGCCGCGGCCAGGCAGCCGATCAGCATGAGCAGCCCGTAGAGACTGATTTCCCCGCCGGGCAGGGAAATCATTTTCACTTCCATCATATCATTTCACCAGGGTCGCAAAGTAAATAATATCGCTCAGGTGGCGTTCGCTGATATCCGAGGAATTGACCCGCTTCATCGCCAGCCTGCCGTTTTCCGGGTTCACCGCGCGGAAAACCATCGCGGCGCTGTTGCCGCCGTCCAGGTTATAGGCGATTTGGCAGCCGTTTTCGCTCAGACGCTTGCCCGCCTCGGCGCACACCGCGGCAAATTCATAGATCGTCAGGCCCTTGTTGCCGGGGGACTGGGGCCCGTTGGTGGAAACGAGCATGTATTCCAGCGGGCCCAGCTGGGCGATGGCGGAGCGCTGCGTGGCGTTCTGGGAACCGATGTAGGTGTTGGAATAGGCGGGGGAGATCACGCTCTCGCCGTCCAGCGCCAGCAGCGGGCCAAAGCAGAACACGTTGTAAAGCTGCCCGGCCATCTGGTCATGATACTCCTTGTAGGCCTGCTTGGTGCAGTTTTGCAGGATGTGCAAATCGCCGTTCATATCAATCGCCAGCACGTCCATCGTGCCGTTGGCGAAGTTGCGGTACTGCCGGGTCTGCCGCAGCGCCACGTGACACTTGTCGGACTTGGTGTAGTAGTCGCCGTTGATGGCGATGACGGCGTTGGCCGCTTTGGCAATCTGGGTGGCTTTGTTTTCCGTTTCAAAAGAGAACGTAGCCGAAGGCGCGCCCACGATGCCCGCCGGGGCGGTGCGCAGCTGGGACGGATGGGCGATTTTGATATGCGCGTAATAATAATCCGTATCAGCGAAGCGATCCTGGTAAATGCTCACCGAGATGGATTCATCCCTGTATTCTGTGGGAGAAAGATAGTTTTCCGCGGCGGGCATCGGGCCAGCCGTGAAAGCATCCATGGGCAGGGGCGTCAGACTTTCCGCCGCCGCGGAAAAGCAGATTGCCAGGAGGCAAAGGACGAGGATCAGAAGAGCATTCTTTCGCATTTCATGATCTCCTTTTTCACACAAAATACCATAATAATGATACCATACATCATTCCAAAAAGCAAGGGATTGCTGAAAAGCGAAGGGCCTGAAAGCATAAGAAAGAAACGCGATTTTTTATTGACAATCCGTTATGTTTAGCGTATCATGAAGCGGGCTGAAAGGCCGAAACCCGAAAGGAGAAACGAAAATGGAAAACACTGTCAACAAGAGCATGAGCATTGGCGACGTTCTGAACATTCATCGCGGCACCGCCCGCATTTTGATGCAGTTCGGTATGCACTGCCTGGGCTGCCCCCATTCGATCATGGAATCGCTGGAGGACGCCTGCGCCGTGCACGGCACCAACGTGGATGAACTGGTGCACCAGCTGAACGAATTCCTGGCCGAGGCGCAGTAATCGCCATGCGGGTTCGCGGCACGGCGGAAGCCCTGTATATTGCCTGCGAAATGGAAAAACGCGCCATCCGCCTGTATGAGCGGGCGTTGGCCGTCTTTGCGGATGGCCCCTGCCAGGAGGCCATCCGTGACATTTTGCTGGAAGAAAGGCGGCATCTCATCCGTTTTTCGGAAATGAGCGGCGAAACGCCCGGCTTTGAGCGCGCGCAGCTGCTTGCCGCCCAGGCGACGAAAATGCTCTTTTCCGGCGGCCTCATGGAAGCGCAGCGGAAAGGGGCGTTTTCCTCTGTCCTGCGGCTCTACCAGTACGCCGCGCGGGAGGAACAGGAGGCCGCCGCCCGGTACGGGGCGTTCGCCGCCCAATTGACCGGCCCCGCCGCCGAAGCGTTCCGCCAGATCGAAACAGAAGAAAAGGGCCACTTAAACAAACTGAACGACATGATCCGCGCGTGCCCGGATGAAACGGGCGCGGAAGAAAACGAGTAAAGGAAATCAATCACATGATGCAGCAGCTTGCCATTGCTTCCCTCAAGCCCGACGACCGCTTCTTAGGATTCCTGCTGGTGCGCTCCGCGGAGCAGCGGACTTCCGCCAAGGGCGGGAAATACCTCGACCTGACGCTGTGCGACAAGGACAGCGAAATCAACTGCAAGAAATGGGACGGCACGGTTCCGCCCCCCAAGCAGGGCAGCGTGATCAAGGTGGCGGGCACGGTGCAGGAGTTCAATGGCAGGCTGCAAATGCGCATCGACCAGATGCGCGATTCCCGGCCGGACGACATGGTGGATATGTCCCTGCTCATGCCCTGCGCGCCGGAACCGCCGGAGGACATGCTCTCCGAAATCAACCGCACCATCGACCGGATGCGCGTGCCGGAACTCCAGGCCATCCTGCGGGAAATGCTGAAAATGTGCGGCGATAAGCTGATCTATTATCCCGCCGCCCAGCGCGTGCACCACGCGGAACGCAGCGGCCTGCTGCACCACACCCTGGGCGTGCTCCGCGCGGCGGAAGCGGTGCTGCCGCTGTATCCGTTTTTGAACGGCGACCTGCTCCGCGCCGGGGCCATCGCCCACGACCTGAGCAAGACCGCCGAGTTCATCAGCGACGAGGGCGGCAACGTGTCCGACTATTCCGCCGAAGGGCAACTGCTGGGCCATTTGGTGCACGGCGTGGCGCAGGTGCGCGAGGCGGCCCGCCGCGCGAACGTGACGGGAGAATATGTGCTGCTCCTGTCCCACATGATCATCAGCCACCATGGCCTGCCTGAGCACGGCAGCCCGCGCCCGCCCATGTTTCCCGAGGCGGAGATGCTCCATCTGCTGGACGACATGGACGCCAAGATGAACGAGATGGAAGGCGTGATGCGCCGCACGCCCGTGGGCGCGTTCAGCGAAAAAATCTGGACCCTCGACCGCAGGCTGTACCATCCCCGCGTCACGGCGGAAGACGTTTCCTCCGAGGAAACGGATCGAAACGGCGACATGTATTCCGGTCTTTTGTAAATTCTCCTCGGAAATCCCGCGCTGTACCCGCCAAAGTGCTTGACGAAAGATGAAGGAAATGTTACAATATTACTACAAAACTTTGATTTCTTCGTTTTCCGGATGTGGAAAACGATCTTGATCCAAGGAGGCATCTTTCGGATGAAAAAAGCGTTACGAGTATTGGCACTGGTGATGCTGGCGGTTTTGCTGACCGGCTGCGCCGCGCAGGAGCAGAATTTCCCCGACGCGGACACCGCGCAGGTCAGTGCCCAGCAGAAGGACCCCATGGACCTGAGCACGGCGGTGCCGCGGCTGGAACTGGACTTGCCGGAGGGGTATGATCCCGCGTCCGAGGAGGGCGGGGAAGAGGACTTCAACGAAAGCGCCGTGTACGACGACTATGGCCGCAATGTGTACGCGGGCGCGACGCCCATCCCGCTCGATCCCATCGACATGCCGACCGCGACGCCCAAGCCTACGCTGACCTTCGAGTACGGCACGGTGAACGCGGAAAAGATCCGGCTGAGCTTCGACGCGCCGGCCGGCTGGGGCATTGACGATTCCGAGGCGGACGCTGTCACGCTGATCAATCCCAACGAGCTGGACGGCTACAACGCGCAGATCACCATCCGCGTGTATTCCGTGGCCAGCACCTTCAGAACCAACGACCTGAAAACCGAACTGCGCGATACCCTCAAGAACCTGGGCCAGTACAATTTCACCAACTGGAAAACCACCGAGCTGGCCAGCCGCACGATCCTGAAAAAGGACGGCTTCTACGCGGACTATGAGGGCACCTACACCAGCGGCGTTTCGATCTATGGCCGCGTGATGATGGCGCTGCTGGACAACAATCAGGTCATTATGCTGCACATTTCCTGCCCCGACGGGTATTTCAACAGCAGCTACAAAGCGGTTATCAACCATGTGCGCGACAGCCTGAAGCAAATCTGATACGCGGGCGCACGGGACGCAGCCAGGCGGAACATATCCGTCTGGCTGCTTTTCTTCTGTAACTTTTGCCAGAATCCATTCCCGACGCTTGATTTTCCCGCGTTTCTGGTGTAACATGGTTGAGAATTCCATGCGTACTTGCGCGGGAAAGGAGGGAGCGCTTTGCGGAAAACCGCCATCGGGTTTTTGATTATTTTTTTATTATTCACCTGTTCCTTTGGAAACGCCTGTGCGGAAGAAGAAAGCTATGTCGTGATTGATGAAGACGATGTCATGCCGCCCGATTCCATGTTCCAGGCGCGGGTGATGATGCGGCGGATGAGCGACTTGGAAAAGATTTGCCAATTATTCATCGTCGAGCCGGAAGCCTTGACAAGGGAAAAGCGCACCACGGCCCTGCCAACGGAAAACACGTTCAGCCAGTATCCTGTCGGCGGAATCATGCTGTTCGGCCAGAACATCGAATCGGAAGAGCAGCTTCGCCTCCTGACGAATCAAATCAACAGCCAGGCCGCGGCGGCAAAGATGTATCCGCTGTTCATCGCCGTGGACGAGGAGGGCGGGCTCGTTTCCCGGGTCGCCAATAAGCTGGGCTATGAGCTGGCGGCCTCTCCCGAGGAAATCGGGAAAGGCGGCGACGAACAAAAAGCATACGACGCGGGAAAATATATTTCCGGATATCTGAATCCGCTTGGGATCAACCTGACCTTCGCGCCCACCGCCGATACCGCGCTGGAGGATTTGATCGACGGGATGCAGTTCTACGGGGAAGACCCGGCGCTGGTGTCCCGCATGGCCGCCGCCATGGCGAAGGGCCTGCGGGAGGGCGGCGTGGCGCCATGCTACACGCACTTCCCGGGGCGCGGCTCCTTTGAGGGCGTCACGCTGAAAAAGCTGTCCATCAAGCGGACGGTGGAGGAAATGCGCGCTTCGGAATGGATTCCCTTCCGGGACGCCATCGCAGATGATATTGAAATGATCATGGTTTCCCACGGATACATGCGGCTGATCGAAGAAGAGATTCCGGCCTCCACCTCGAACCGGGTCGTGAACGGCCTGCTGCGCGGGGAACTGGGCTATCAGGGCGTGGTGGTGACGGACTCCCTGCGGATGAATGTGATTGCTTCCAACTATAAGACCGGCCAGGAATGCGTGGCCGCGCTGAAAGCCGGGGCCGATCTGCTGCTGCTCCCGCCCGATTTGAGCAAAGCGGTTCGCGCCATTCAAACCGCGGTCAGCCAGGGGGAACTGACCATGGAGCGGATTGAGGAAAGCGTGCTGCGCGTGCTGGCGCTGAAAATCCGGCTGAGCGCGAGCGGCTTTGAAAAAGCTGCCGAATAATCAAAAAAATACAAAAAGCCCCTTGACATATCTGTTATAATAAATAGTGCGGCAGATCAAAGATGTTTCTGCGACGCAAAAAGGAGAGAACAAACGATGGTAAAGGTCAACATTATTTCCGGTTTTCTCGGCGCTGGCAAAACCACGCTGATTAAAAAGCTCCTGGGCGGCAAGATCGCCAAGGAAAAGGTGATCCTGCTGGAAAACGAATACGGCGAAATCGGCATTGACGGCGGCTTTATGAAGGACGCCGGCATCACCGTGACGGAGCTCAATTCCGGCTGCATCTGCTGCACCCTGGCCGGGGACTTCCAGAAGTCCATCGACGAACTGATCGACACCTATCATCCCGACCGCATCCTGGTGGAGCCCACCGGCGTGGGCAAGCTGAGCGAGATCATCGCCGCTGTGGAAAAGGCCAAGAGCCGCCATGACGACCTGACGATCGCGGGCTGCGCCACCGTGGTGGACGCCAGCAAGTGCCGCATGTATATGAAGAACTTCGGCGAATTCTTCATTGACCAGGTAAAGTCCGCCGCCACCATCATTTTCAGCCGCACCCAGCTTTTGGCCGCTGACCGGGTGGAAAAGAGCCGCGCCCTGATCCTGGAGCAGCATCCCGACGCCCGCATCATCACCACCCCCTGGGATGATCTCGACCCCGACACCATGCTGGAAGTGATCGAGAGCGGCAAGCCCATCGAAATCCACGTGGAACTGGACGATGATGACGACGACGAGGACGAGCATGAACATCATCACCACCACGATCATGATGAGGACGAACATGAACACCATCATCATGATCACGACGAAGATGAGGATGAGCACGAACATCACCATCATGACCATGACGAGGATGAGCATGAGCACCATCATCATGACCACGATCATGAGCATCATCACCACCATCACCATCATCCCGGCGAACACGACGCGGACGAGGTGTTTGAAAACGTGGGCGTGGAAACGGCCCGCCGCTTCACTCAGGACGAGATCCGCGGCATGACCGACGCGCTGTCCGACCAGGAGGAATACGGCCTGATCCTGCGCGCCAAGGGCATTTTGCAGACGCCCGAAGGGGATTGGTTCCAGTTTGACTACGTGCCCGGCGAATTGCAGATTCGTCCCAGCACGCCGGACTACGCGGGCCGCCTGGTGGTCATTGGCACTAACATCGACGAAAAAGCGCTGAAAGCGCTGTTCAATATTTGATTTATTAGTTCTAAGTTCTTCGTTCTAAGTTCTGAGACGGAGTTTATGAAGCGCAGCAAGTAGAATATTCTATTACTTAGAACTTACAACTTAGAACTTTGAACTTTGAAAGACATAGGAACAGATAACTATGAAAACAACACAGAAAATCGCCGGGGTCTACATTGTGACCGGCTTCATCGAAAGCGGCAAGACCACGCTCATCCACTCCATGCTGGAGGATAAGGGCTTTTCCCGGGGCGAAAAAACCCTGATCATCAGCTGCGAGGAGGGCATCGAGGAATACGATGAAGCCCTGCTCAAGGAAAACAACTGCACCCTGGTGACCATGGACGACAAGGACCAGTGGACGGAAGAAAGCCTGCGCCGCATTGACGCCCAGGTACAGCCCGAGCGGGTCATTATCGAGTACAACAACATGTGGACCATCGACTACATGGGCAAGGTGGAAATGCCTGCCCTGTGGCGGGTGGTGCAGGTGATTACCACGGTGGACGCCACCACGTTTGACAACTACATGGCCAACGTGCGCACCATCCTCACCGACCCCATGAAGGAAGCTGACCTGGTGCTGTTCAACCGCTGCACCGAGGACATGCCAAAGTCCCAGTGGCGGCGGGCCATCCGCGCCCTGAACCCCAACACTAACATCCTCTTTGAAAACAAGGACGGCTCCTCCGAGGACGGCATTGCCGACGAGGACTTACCCTACGACATGAAAGCCGAGATCATCGACATTGCCGACGATCAGCTGGGCATTTTCTACATCGACTCCCTGGACCATCCCGAGCGTTACGACGGCAAGACTGTCCGCTTCGTGGGTCAGCCTTTCCCGGACAACGCCATTCCCGCCGGATACTATTATTTCGGCCGTCTGGCCATGACCTGCTGCGCCAACGATATCCAGCAGATGGGATGGGTGACGCAGGGCAAGCTGAAGCCCACCACGCGGCATTTCTATAAGCTCACCGCCAAGTGTCACAAAATGACCGGCGGCGACGGACGGGCCATCCTCACCTTTGCCGAGGTATCGACGGAACCCGCCGCCCGGCCCCGGGAAAAGTATATCACCTTCAATTGAAGCGTCTTTTTACAGACGGAGCGAAACCGTTCTTTGCATATCAGGGAACGGTTTCTTTTTTTGCCTTGAAAAAATGGTGGAAATGCGCAATAAACTGTGATATACTGGGAAAAGAAAATCCTGAACAGATCAAGCCCGTTGCCCATCCATGATGATTCAAAGGGAAGGAACAAAGCCATGAATGTTTTTGTATGCATCAAGCAGGTGCCTGCCACGAACAAGGTGCAGGTGGACGAAAAGACAGGGGTGCTCAAGCGCGGCGGCGTGGCGAGCAAAATGAACCCCTACGATCTCTATGCGCTGGAAACGGCGCTTCGCTTAAAGGAGCAGTACGGCGGCAAGGTGACTGTGGGCACGATGGGCCCGCCGCAGGCCCAGGCCATCATCCGGGAAGCCTACATGATGGGCGCGGACGAGGGCTATGTGTTTTCCGACCGGCGTTTGGGTGGCGCGGATGTGCTGGCCACCAGCTACACCCTGTCCCAGGCAATTCAGAGCGTGGGGGACTTTGACCTGATCCTCTGCGGACGGCAGACCACCGACGGGGATACCGCGCAGGTCGGCCCCGCGATTGCTGAGCACATGGGCATCCCGCACGCGGCATGGGTGAGTAAATTGACGGTGAACGGCGACGGCGTGGACGCGGAACAGCAATTGCAGGACGTGATCGAAACCGTGCATATCCCGTTCCCATGCCTGATTACCGTGGAGCAGGATATCTACATGCCGCGCCTGCCTTCGCTCAAAACCGCGAAGCAGGTGAAAAACAAAGAAATCCACATCCAGGGCCTGGACAGCTTTTTGGATACCGACGAAACGCACTACGGCCTGACCGGCAGCCCCACCCAGGTGGAGCGCATCTTCCCGCCGCAAAACGACGTGGAGCATGAAGTATGGACGGGGAAAGACAGCGCGGACAAGCTGCGCGCGCAGTTGAAGAAGTGGAAGTTCATTTAAAGGAGGATGGCAGCCATGGCGAAAATTGCGGTACTGGAACGGAAATGCACCGGCTGCGGCCTCTGCGCGGCCAACTGCCCGTTCGGGGCGATCGACATGCCGAACGGGAAGCCGGAACTGAACGCTGCCTGCAAGGTCTGCGGCATCTGCGTGAAAACCTGTCCGGAGAAGGCGATCATCAAACTGGAAACCAAACAGGATTCCGTGGACAAAAGCCAGTGGAAGGACATCCTGGTGTTTGCCGAGGTCAGCGGCGGAAGGCTGCATCCCGTGTCGCTGGAACTGATCGGCAAAGCGCGGGAGCTTGGAACGCCCATTGGATTCAAGGTAAAGGCGGTATTGGTGGGCAAGGATGTTCAGCCCTTCGCGGAAGAACTGCGGCATTACGGCGTGAGCGAAATCGCGGTGTACGATGACCCGGAGCTTTCCTATTTCCGGGCGGACGCTTACGCCGCCTGCGTGGAGGATTACATTCAAGCGGCGCGCCCCAGCGTGGTGCTGGTCGGCGCGACGAGCCTGGGCCGTTCCCTGGCCCCGCGCCTGGCGACCCGGTTCCATACCGGCCTGACGGCGGACTGCACCACCCTGGAACTGCGGGAGAACACCGACCTGGTGCAGATCCGTCCCGCGTTCGGCGGCAACATCATGGCCCAGATCATCACCACCCGCACCCGGCCCCAGTTCGCCACGGTTCGCTATAAGGTGATGAATACGCCGGTTAGGGACGACGCGGCGACGGGGGAGATCGCGCAAAAGAAAATCCCCAAGGCAGTGTTTGATTCCAAGGTGTCCTGCGTCAGCGTGACGCCCATCCCGCCGAAAAAGAGCATTTCCGACGCGGAGATTTTGGTGGTCGGCGGCCGCGGCCTGCAAAAGGAAGCGGACTTGGAAATGGTAAAAGAATTGGCGCGTTTGCTGGGCGGCGACTGGGCCGTGTCCCGTCCGCTGGTGGAAAAAGGATGGGCGACGAACGATCGCCAGATCGGCCTGTCCGGGCGCACGGTGCGGCCCCGGCTCATCATCACCTGCGGCGTGAGCGGCGCCATTCAATTCACCGCCTGCATGAACGGCAGCGACCACATCGTGTCCATCAACACCGACCCGGACGCGCCGATTTTCCAGGTGGCCCACGTCGCCATCGTGGGAGATCTGTATGAAATTGTTCCCGCGCTGATTCAGAAGCTCAAGGAGGCGCAGCCATGAAAACATTCAACCGTGTAACGGAAGCCGATCTCAGCTTTTTCCGCGGCCTGATGCCGGGCCGCGTGTTCAGCGGCGAAGAAATATCCAACGACTATGACCACGATGAAATGACGGAGTACGGCCATTTCCTGCCGGAAGCGGTCTTGCAGGCGGCAAGCGCCGAAGAGATTTGCGCCGTCCTCAAATACTGCAACGAGCATTTGATTCCCGTCACGCCACGCGGCGCGGGTACGGGGCTTTGCGGCGGGTGCGTGGCGATTCACGGCGGCGTGGTGCTGAGCACGGAAAAAATGAAAAAGGTGCTGGAGGTGGACACCCGGAACATGACCGCCACGGTGGAGCCGGGCGTGCTGCTGATGGAATTCCCCAAGGCGCTGGAGGGGACGGGCCTGTTTTATCCGCCCGATCCCGGCGAAAAAACCGCCACCATGGGCGGCAACGCCATGACCAACGCGGGCGGGATGCGGGCCGTGCGCTTTGGCGTCACCCGGGATTATGTGCTCGGCATGGACGTGGCGCTGGCGGACGGCACGCTGATTCACCTGGGCGGAAAGACGGTGAAAACCTCCTCGGGCTACAGCCTGATCGACCTCATGATCGGCAGCGAAGGAACGCTGGGCTTCCTGACCCGCCTGACGGTGAAGCTGGTGCCGGAGCCCAAGGTGAACCTGTCCCTGCTCATGCCCTTTGACGATTTGGACGCTTGCATCCAGGCGGTGCCCCAGGTGCTTGCCTCCGGCTGCGAGCCCACAGCCGTGGAGTTCATGGAGCGCGAGGTGATCTCCTGCGCGGAAACCTACCTCGGCAAGCAGTTCCCCGATACCAGCGCGAACGCCTATTTGCTGGTGCGGCTGGACGGCCCCAGCGCCGAAGCGCTCCAGCCCGCCATGGATGAGCTCACGAACCTGGCCCTGTCCATCGGCGCGAAGGACGTGCTGCTGGCGGATACCGATGAACGCAAGGAAAGCATCTGGAACGCCCGGGGCGCGTTCCTGGAGGCCATCAAGGGCAGCACGACCACCATGGACGAATGCGACGTGGTGGTGCCGCGCGATTTGATTCCTGCTTTTGTGCACCGGATGGTCGAAATCGGGAAGGAAGCGGAGGTGCGCATCCGCTCCTTTGGGCACGCCGGGGACGGGAACCTGCATATCTACGTCTGCCGGGATGATCTGCCGGAGGACGCATGGAAACAGAAGGTCGCCTGGGTGATGGAACAATTGTATTCCGCGGCGCGGGAAATGGGCGGAGAGGTCAGCGGCGAGCACGGCATCGGCCATGCCAAGAAAGCGTTTTTGAAAGAGAGCGTGGGGGAGACGCAGATGCGCCTCATGGCCGGCATCAAAGCCGCCTTCGACCCGAACGGCATCCTGAACCCGGGGAAGATCGTGGAATAAAGAAACACGTCTTTGAAGGGAAATGAATACTGTTGCTATCAGCAACAGTATTTTTAAATTTCTTCACTTTTTCTTGAATATCTCCCGCTTTTTCACACACAAACCTATTGATTTTCTCAGCGCCCCCTGATACAATATTTTTGTCATGCGGAAAACGCGCAGGACAGAATGAACCTCATCTCGAGGCAGGAGGCGCGCGAATGAAACACCTCTCCCTGAAACTGCTGGCCGAAACCGTGTCGCAGAAGCGAAAAAAACTCAAGCTGTCTCAGACAGCCCTTTCGGAAAAAGTGGGCATGAACCGGTCGATCCTCTCGCGCCTGGAAGCGGGGGATTACAGCCCGTCCGTCGATCAATTGCTGTCGCTTTCTTCCGTCCTCGGGTTCCAGATGTCGGACGTCCTGGCGGAAGATCGGGAAGAAACGGCGCTGCTGGACAGGAGGAAAATCGCCGTCGCCGGAACTGGCTATGTCGGCCTGTCCCTGGCGGTGCTGCTTTCCCAGCATAACGACGTGACCGCCGTGGACATTATTCCGGAGAAGGTCGAAAAAATCAACCGCTGGGAATCTCCTATCCAGGATGATTACATCGAAAAATTCCTGGCTGAGCATGAAGAGAGGAAGCTCAGCCTGGCGGCCACGACGGATGCCCGGGCGGCGTATGCTTCCGCGGACTTCATCATCGTCTCCGCGCCGACGAATTACGACCCCAAGAACAATTTCTTTGATTGCAGCGCGGTGGAATCCGTCCTGTCGGTCATTAAGGAAGCGACGGAAGGAAGAGACGCAAAGCCGACGGTGGTGATCAAATCCACCATCCCCGTCGGCTATACGGTGTTTGCGCGCAAAAAGATGGGCATGGACAACATCATTTTCAGCCCGGAGTTCCTGCGCGAATCCAAGGCGCTGTATGATAACCTCTATCCGAGCCGCATCATCGTCGGGGCCGACGAAGCGAACATGGAAGCGGCGCGGACGTTCGCCGCGCTGCTCCGGCAGAGCGCGGTCAAAACCGATATTCCTGTCCTGTTCATGAGCACCACGGAAGCCGAGGCGACCAAGCTGTTCGTGAATACGTACCTCGCGCTGCGCGTCAGCTACTTCAATGAACTGGACACCTACGCGGAAGTGAAGGGGCTGAACACCGCGCCCATCATCCAGGGCGTCTGCCTCGATCCCCGTGTGGGCGATTATTACAACAACCCCTCCTTTGGCTACGGCGGCTACTGCCTGCCCAAGGACACAAAGCAGCTGCTGGCCAACTATCAGGACGTGCCGAACAATCTGATCCAGGCCATCGTGGAAAGCAACCGCACCCGGAAGGACTTTATCGCCGACCGCGTGATGGAAATCGCCGGGACATACACGGCCTCCGCCCATTATGACTACCTGCTGGAGCAGCATCAGAAGCAGGCCGTGGTCGGCGTGTACCGCCTGACGATGAAGAGCAACAGCGACAACTTCCGCCAGTCCTCCATCCAGGGCGTGATGAAGCGCATCAAGGCCAAGGGCGCGACGGTGGTCATTTATGAACCGACGCTGGAAAACGGCTCCACGTTCTTCGGCTCCCAGGTGGTCAACGACCTGAAGAAGTTCAAGCGCATGTGCGGCTGCATCATTGCGAACCGGTATGATTCCGTATTGGACGATGTGAAAGAAAAGGTCTACACCCGCGACCTGTTCCGCAGGGACTAAGAAAAGAGGATGATAACCATGCTTTGTGAACAGAAATTCCATGACATTTACGGCCGGGACGCGGAAGCCATCGCTTTCTCTCCCTATCGGATTTGTCCCATCGGCGCGCACAGCGACCACAACCTCGGCAAAATCACCGGCTTCGCCATCGACAAGGGCATCCATATCGCCTACTGCGTCAAGCACAACGGCGTGATTGAAATGCAGAGCCTGCAATTCCCGAAGCGCGCCCAGTGGCACATCAAAGAAATCGGGGGAAAGACGGGAGACTGGGCGGACTATCTCCGCGGCGCCACCTGGGCTTTGGGCAAGGAGCATTCGCTCTCCGTCGGCCTGTGCGGCGTGATCGAGGGCAGCCTGCCCATCGGCGGCCTGAGCTCATCCGCCGCCGTGATTCTGGCCTTCCTGGACGCGCTCTGCAAGGTGAACAATATTACCCTCTCCGCGAGCGAACTGATCGCCGTCGCCTATGACGCGGAGAAGAACTTCGTCGGCGTGAACGTGGGCACGCTGGACCAGAGCTGCGAAGTGCTGGGCAAGAAAGACCATCTGCTGTACCTGGACTGCCGGGACAATCACTATGAACTGATCCCGACCCATCCGCAAATGAAGCCCTACCGGATCGCTATTTTTTTCAGCGGCCTGGAACACAGCCTGGCAGGCAGCAAATTCAACATGCGCGTGGACGAACTGCGGGCGGGCGTGTATGCCCTCCAGGCGTTCAGCGGCTATGATTACGGGAAATTCAACCAGACGAACGCCCGGGACGTTTCCTTTGAAACGTATCAGGAATTTAAGGACAGGCTGCCCGTTCCGTGGGCGCGGCGGTGCGAACACTGGTACACGGAGTTTCAGCGGGTGGAGGCCGGCGCGGAAGCGTGGCGCAGGGGAGACCTGGAAACATACGGCAGGCTGAGCTTTGAATCCGGCTGGAGCAGCATTCACAACTGGGAATCCGGCGCGCCGGAACAGATCAGGCTGTATGAAATCATGCGGGAAACCGACGGCATCTACGGCGGCCGTTTCTCCGGCGCGGGCTTCAAGGGCTGCTGCATGGCGCTGGTCGACCCGGAAAAAGCGGACGCGATTCAGGAGCGCGTGGAGCGGGAATACCTGACGGCGTTCCCTGAAATGAAAGGCAAATACAGCTTCCATCTGTGTAGCAGCGCCGATGGCATCGCCAATCAAAAGTGAGGATAAATTTATGAAATGCGTCATTCTTGCCGCGGGCTACGCCACCCGGCTGTACCCGCTGACGGAAAACTTTCCCAAGCCGCTCCTGAAGGTCGGGGACAAAACGATCCTCGACTGGCTGCTGGAGGATATTGATTCCGCCCGCGTGGTGGATCAGTACATCGTGATTTCCAACCACAAATTTGCGGGCCATTTCCAGGCATGGGCCGACGCGCACACGCTGCCCATCACTGTGGTGGACGACGGCACGAGCACCAACGAAACGCGGCTGGGCGCGGTGTGCGATATCCAGTTCGCCATCGACCGGCTTGGTTTGGACGACGACCTGCTGATCATCGCCGGGGACAACGTGCTGGATTTCAGCCTGACCCACTTCCTCCGCTACGCGCGGGAAAAGAACACCTCCTGCACGATGCGGTATTACGAAGCGGATGAAAAGCGCCTGCGGAAGAGCGGCGTTTCCGTGATCGACGAAAACGAACGGCTGCTTGAACTGGAAGAAAAGCCCGCGGAACCCAAGTCTCCCTGGTGCACGCCGCCGTTCTATTTCTACAAGGCGGAGGACGCCAGGCGGATCAAAGAAGCCATTGCCGACGGCTGCGGCACGGATGCGCCGGGCAGCCTGGTTTCCTGGATGTGCAGGCACGCCGTGCTTCACAGCATGGAAATGCCGGGGAAGCGGTACGACATTGGCAGCCTGGAAACCTATGAAAACGTACAGAAAACCTATCAGGGGATTTTGAGGTGAACGAGATGGGCAAGCGGCATATTGATTTAAACAACAAAACCATCCTGGTCACGGGTTCTCCCGGCTTCATCGGCGCGAACCTGGTCATGCGGCTGCTACGGGAAATGGCCTCCGGCACGGTCGTCAGCCTGGACAACATGAACAGTTATTATGACCCGGCCCTGAAAGAATACCGGCTGGGGCTGGTGGAGAAAGCGGCGGCGGCTTCGCCGGTGAACCACGTATTCGTCAAAGGCTCGATCGCGGATAAGGGCTTGATCGACAGCCTGTTTGCGCAGTATCGCTTCGACATCGTGGTCAACCTCGCGGCCCAGGCGGGCGTGCGCTATTCCATTGACCATCCCGACGTTTATATCGAAAGCAACATCATCGGCTTCTACAATATCCTGGAAGCCTGCCGCCACAACCCGGTGGAGCATCTGGTGTACGCCAGTTCCTCGTCGGTATACGGCGGAAACAAAAAGGTGCCCTTCTCCACGGACGACAAGGTGGACAATCCCGTGAGCCTCTACGCCGCCACCAAAAAGAGCAATGAACTGCTGGCCCATGCTTACAGCAAGCTGTATAATATTCCCTCCACCGGCCTGCGCTTCTTTACCGTATACGGCCCCGCTGGGCGTCCCGATATGTTCTATTTCAGCGCGACCCAGAAGCTGGCCGCCGGAAAGAACATCCAGATTTTCAATTACGGCGATATGAAGCGCGATTTCACCTACGTCGACGATATCGTGGAAGGCATCCTGCGCGTGATGCAGGGCGCGCCGGAAAAGAAGAATGGCCAGGACGGCCTGCCGCTCCCGCCCTACGCGGTGTACAACATCGGCGGCGGCCAGCCGGAAAACCTGCTGGACTACATCAGCACGCTCCAGGAGGAACTGGTGCGGGCGAAGGTGCTGCCCCAGGACTACGATTTTGAAGGCCACCGGGAACTGGTCGGGATGCAGGCGGGCGACGTGCCTGTGACCTACGCGGATTCCGCCGCGCTGGAAGCAGACTACGGCTTTACGCCCAGGATCGGTATCCGCGAGGGCCTGCGGGCCTTCGCCGAATGGTACGCTGAATACTATCAGTAAACAATACTTTCCACGATCGTGGTTGATACAAGTTTCCAAAGATTCATGCGTCCACGAAAAAAGCAGGTCCTTCGGCTCCGTTCCGCTTTGCTCAGGATAACAATGCACGCTGAAAACAGCTTCTGGGTCTTGTCAGAAATCTCTGGCAAAACGCAGAAGCTGTTTGATTTATTGCGTAATGATGAAAATGAAAGGCTCAATATGCCGCCTCTTCCAGCGTGAACGGTTCGCTCTGGCAGAGGAACTGGGCGCCGTTGATCTCCGTTTTCACCTGCACCGTATACAGCCCGGGCGGCGCGTATTCGCCATCGCTTGTTTTCCCGTCCCAGAAAAAGCTGGAAGCGGCGGGGGAAAGCTGCTGGGGGCGGGAGGGCATGTCAAACGCCAGGCGGCGAACGGCGCGGTTTTCTCCGTTCAGGATGTTCACCGTCAGCCCGCAGGGCACGTCGTGCTGCGCCAGAATGGGCATTTCCTGCCCAAGTTCCGGAACGAAGGATTTTCCCGTTTCGATTGAGAGCGTCACGCTGCCCGCCGCCGGACGCACGCACAAAAGCCGCGCACCCTGGAAAACGGGGCTTCCTGATTCCATCGTGAACAGTTGGAGCATGGCGTAGCCGTAGTCCCCGTCGCCGGTGTTCAGGGAGAGCACGCGCATTTTCCGGCCGGGCAGGATGGTGCCATCGTCCTGTTCATGATCCGGGATCATCTGCGCCTGGGAAAACTGCCACTGCCCTTCGCGGTGGTAAACGATTTGATAGTACAGTTCGGTCTGCCGCTGCACGGTAAAGGAAAAAGAAACTTCGGTTTCCCCGGCGGTAAGCAGGGTATCTTCAAAGGTCAGGTCGGTGACGGCTTTCTGGATCGAAACAGGCGCGTCGGGATCATAGGCATACAGGACTTCCGTTTCTTCCATCTCAGGATACACCTGGGGCGTCGACGCGGCGTAATGCTCCAACAGATAGGCGTAGGTTTCCGCGAGGGTGATTTCCCCGTCGCTGTTCCGGTCGGCGGCGTGGCCGCCCGTCGCGTCCAGGCCGAATGCCAGCACAGCGGCAAAATAGCTGGCCCCTTCCGCCGCGGCGTCCGGGCTCTGAAAATACCAGCTGGCTTCGCTGCCGCCCGCGCTGCACAGCACCTTGTAGTCCGGCCCGGACAGGAAGATTTGATCCGCGCCGCCGGACAGGCCCTTGCCGATGACCGCGCCGGAATTGCAGGCGTCCAGGATTACGACCTTTTTTCCCGGCACCTGATCCAGCACGCGCTGCAAATCCGCGCCGGTAATCAGCGCTTCCGCCGTGCCGTCGCTGAGCAGGAACCCGGCGTCTGCGTTGCTGACGTTTTCTTCAAAAATGCCGTGGGTGCTGATATACAGAACGGATGTATCGTTTTCCCCGCTGCTTTGGAAAGCGGCTTTAACAGCCTCCTCAAAGGCTTCCTTCGTAGCGATGCCGTCCGAAACGGTACGCACCAGGGCATACCGCCGAACATCCGAAAACAATGCGTTGGCAACCAGCCGCAGGTTGTTTTCCGCCGCGGGCCAGGTGTCCGGCTGGCTGACAAAATGGTCGCAGCCGATCAGCAGCGCCCGGCGCTGGCCCGCCTCGGCAGATGCGGAACGGAGAAATGGAGTCAGAAGGAGAAGGCACAATACGATAAACGCGATTCTAAAAAAGCGCATGTCTCTTCTCCCTTCCTCCATGATAAGCTTCATTATACTACACCGACCGGCCAAAATCCACCGATGACACCGGGATGTTACAATTGCCAGAAATGTCAAAAGGATTGCAAAAACGCCGCGAAGCTTTACTTCGCGGCGTTGAAATCCAGGAAAAAGATCAATCCTTGATCAGGTCTTTGGCGGCGTTCCAGGCGTCCTTCATCTGCGGGTCCGCTAGGTCGCCAAGAGCGAAATACACGGTTGCCAGTTCTTCCGGCATTTCGGACACGATGTCCGGGGTCAGGCCGATCTTATGCACCTTCTCGCCGGAGGGCATGAAATACTGCTCAATGGTCATCTGGAAGCCGTCCTCGTCGTTGTTGCCGAGCGGGATCACAGCCTGCATGATGCCTTTGCCGTAGGACTGCGTGCCGACCAGTGTAGCGCGGCCGCGGTCGTGCAGGCCGCCGGAGAGGATTTCAGAAGCGGAGGCGGTGCCCTGGTTGATCAGGAATACCAGCGGGATATCGTCCGCGCCAGCCTTCATGGCGTTTTCTTCGCGGTTTCCGTACCGGTCTTCACTGTAGAAAAGAAGGCCGTCGTCCAGGAACAGATCGCCGATTTGACGGGCGGAGTCCACCCATCCGCCGCCGTTGTTGCGCAGGTCAACAATCAGCGCTTTCGCGCCCTGCTGCTTGAGCACATCCAGCGCGGCGGTGAATTCTTTTTCGCTTTCCCCGGCAAAATCATACAGCGCGATCAGGCCGACGTCGCCGTCCAGCATGGTGTATTCCACACGGTTGACGTGGATGATGGCGCGGGGGATTTGGAAGGTGATGTACTCTTCCCCGCGCTTGACCTCGATTTCAACGGGTTCCTCCACTGTGCCGCGCATAATATTGACAGCGTTCTGCATGGAGTAGAAGTCCACTTCCAGGTCTTCCACCCGCACCAGCACGTCTCCCCTGAGCACGCCTGCTCTTTCGGCGGGGGTATCTCTGAATACTTGGGTGATGGTGACGGAATAATCCTCGGGATTGCCCAGCATCATGATGCCGATGCCGCCGTATTCCCCTTCATCATTCTCCCACATCTGCTGCCATTCCTCGGCGTCATAATAGTAAGTATAGGGGTCTTCCAGGGCGAAGAGCAGCCCCTTGGTCGCGTTTTCGATCATTTTGTCCGTGTCGGGCTCTTCGATGTAGTAGGTTTCCACGTATTGCAGGATGGTGTCCATTTTCTTGAACCGGCTCAGACGGTCATACTCTTCCTGCGAGATCACGACGGTCTTTTGGTTCCTGGGCCCAAAAAGACTCGAAGCGTTCGCGCTCACGATCAGCGCGCCGCAGAGCACCAGGAGCAGGATAAAAACGATCAATACTTTTTTCTTCATGTAATCTCCCTTCGCTGTTCAGGGCGCTTCTCAGCGCCCCTTTTTCACCTTTGTTTTATTATTGCCGCATTTGCGCATTTCAAGCAGCATTTTGAATGTGACTGCGTCCTCGAATTTGCGCAGGTCGAGCCCCACCTGGCGCTGCACCTTGTCCAGCCGGTACACCAGGGTGTTGCGGTGGATGTACAGCTGCCGCGCGGTGTCGGAGAGGTTCAGGTCTTTCTTAAAGAACATTTCGATGGTATAGAGCATTTCCTCGCCGAAGAGCCGGGCGGTGGAGCGGTTAAAGAGCAGGCCGTGGTAATGCTCCGCAAGCTCGGGGGACAGGTCGGAAAGGAAGCGTTCCAGCATCATGGAGCGGTACACGTGGATGGTGCGTTCCGGGGCGTAGGCCCGGCCAATCTCAATCGCCCGCCGCGCCTGGCGGTAGGAGGAATGCAGTTCACCCACGGACTTGGCCACCTCGCCGATGCCGATCATCACCGGCAGCGCGATTTCGCCCATCAGCGTTTCCTGCACGGCGCAGGCGAACTGGCGCAGTTCGTCCTCGTCCTCCAGGCCGCTCACATCCTTGACGAAAGCGGCGGTGTGCTTATCCATGGAAACCAGCACGTCCGTATTCGCGCGGGGCAGGAATTCATCCAGGATCTCGTAAGCGGAGCGCTGCTGCACCTGCACCATATGCATCAGCAGCACGCACCGGGGCATCCCCGCCGCAATGCCGTGCTCGTCCACGACGGCGTCCAGCTCGGCCAGGGACAGTTCATTCTGCAAAATCCGCTGGTAGGCGTTGTTTAAATCGTTCCCCGCTTCGTTCGCGGTAATGGCCGCGCCGATCATGGCGTCGCACAGAACAAACGCGTCCCGCGCGGCGTCGGCGTCCGTGATCGTGGTCATGATCACCCAGCCGGGCGCGGACGCGCATTGCTGGTACAGCCGACCGTCCTGGGCGACCGGCACGCCGGGCTGGCTGAGGGACGGCAGGGAAAAGCGAATGTCTTCATTGGGAATCAGGCTGTTTCCCTCCGTATCCAATAGGGATATGGGGGTGCGGAGACGGGAAAAAATCTGCTGAAGCTGAAATAATAGACGATTATCCATGCCGTATTCTCCCTTCTCAATGTGGAGGCTGCCTGCTATTGTTCGCTTCAATGAATCACGCAAATCATATTATAGCATTTTTTCCCGAAAATGTACATCCCTGTTTGTGAGGTTTTTGGCGAAGAATTCCGCAAAAGCCGGAAGAATCATTCCTGGGTTCCCCCGGCGGCATCCGCCCGCACGATGTCGTTCCGCAGGCGGTAGATGGTCGCGCCGCGCTTCTTTTTACAAAAAGCGTCCGCCCACCAGGAAATGTCCTTCACCGCGTCGTACTGCACCTTGCCGTAGCGCACGCCGTCCCGCTTTTCGCCCACCATGTTGCTGTCCATCCAATGCACAGTGTTGGAATCGGGGTCGTAATCCGCAATCATGATGGCGCTGTGGGCGCCCATGCCGTAGTAGTATTCGGCGGACATCTGGAAGTAGTCGCCGCGCTGAACCTGCTTCATAAAATCAATAGCGCGCTTTAGGTTCTCCTGCTTGCTTTCGCTGGTGTCATACACAAACTGCGCGGCGATGTAGAAGGGATTGCCGTCCTCCGGGGCCACGTCCTCCCAGCAGTAGCCGTAGGCGTAGGGCTTGCATTTGTCCGCGGGCAGGTTGTTGGGCACCTTCAGGGCCGCCTCGGGGAACTCCGCCATCCGGAAATTTGAAGCGCTTTCTTTGAACACGTGCACCGTGAAATTCTTGCACACGTAAATATCCCCGGCCTTCTGCGCGCGCTGGAGCTTTCCGTTCGCTTTGACGAAAAGCTGATGGCCCGTTTCGATGATCGCGTCGATCAGTTCTTCCCGGGGCGTCAGGCCCGTTTCTTCCGCGAAAGCGGGACAGGCGGCGCATAAAAGCATCAAGGCGAGAAGCGCCGCAAAGAATCTTCTGACCATGATCCCGCTCCTTTCCTGAGCAATTTTTCTCCGTTCGTTTTCTTCCCCATCTTATCCCAGCGGCTTTCGTTTGTCAATCTGAAAAATCGGATGAAATGTAAAATATCCGTTTCGGGGATTTGTCCAAAAAATGGCTTTACAAATGGAAGGATTTCCGATAAAGTAATTTCATCCTAAACACGAAAGGGAGCGCCGCGTGTGATTTACGTTGTCTGCAATCCCGTCGCCGGGAATGGCCGCGGGCGAAAAGCGGGAGAAGAAATAGAAGCGATGCTGAAGGAAAAGGGCATCCCGTTCCGGATGCTGTGGACGGAAAGACCGGGCCACGCCTCTGACCTGGCGAAGCAAGCCAGCGAAGCGGGCGCTGAAACCGTGCTCTCCATCGGCGGGGACGGCACGGCGTTTGAAACGGCGCAGGGATTGCTGGGATCAGATACCGCGCTGGGCGTGATTCCCGCCGGAACAGGCAATGACTTTGTGAAAACGCTCCATTCGCCCAAGGAACCCAAAGCGGCGCTGGAATTTATCCTCTCCCATCCGCCAAAGAAAACCGACGCGGGGGAGATCAACGGGCGCATGTTCCTGAACGAAATCGGCACGGGCTTCGACGTGTCCGTGCTGGACTATGCGGAAAAGGCCAAGCGGTACTGCCGGGGACTGCTTCCGTATCTTTACGGCGTATTGCAGACCCTGTTCCGCTTCCGCTCCATTCCGCTCACGTATTCCATTGACGGCGGCGAAGCGGTCACGTCGGACGCTTTTGTGGTCGCTGTGGCGAACGGCGGCATCATCGGCGGCGGCATTCCCATCGCGCCGGAAGCGAAAGCGGACGACGGATTGTTTGACGTGGTGATCGTGGGCAAGATCAAAAAACGGCATTTGCTGGCCCGGCTGGCGGGGCTCATGCAGGGAAAGATCCTTTCTTTCCCTGAAACCACGTTCGTCCGCGCGTCAGCCGTCACGTTCTCTGCTCCCCATATGCGCGTCAACATTGACGGCGAAATCGTTGGCGAACCCGAAGCCACGGCCCGCATCCTGCCGGGCGTGCTGTGGGTGCACCGGGCGTAAGGCGTTTTCGGATTGATGGACGGGGTACTTTAAGTGACTAAGGCAATAGGCATTAGGCAATAGGCATTAGGGAATTAGCACGCCAGAAAAAAGAATACCCGGCTTTTAGGTCCCTCCACTCCGCTGCGCTCCGGTCGGGATGACATAGTTACTTTCTTGAAAGCAACTGGACTGAACAGTTATGATATCGAAAGCCAAATAGAACTATTGCCTATTGCCTAATGCCTAATGCCTATTGCCTATTGCCTTTAATAACTTAAAGTCTCCTTTTTGTCACCCTTTTTCATCTGAATCATACGCTGATAGTGGCAGGGAAAACCGCCTGCCGAAACGATATGAAAAGCTGAAATGAGCAGAATAGCGATAACAATAATTCTGGAACCACCCGCGCGTATTCCGTGCTGAATTCTCTGGGCTGCAGTTCCTGCGGCTGTGGCTGCCGCGCCATCGGCCTGAGGGGCCCCACCGGCCCTGCCGGCCCCATGGGCCCGACTGGCCCCACCGGGCCTGCGGGCTCCAGTGAAGCCGGAGCGACCGGCCCGACCGGCCCCACTGGCCCTCAAGGTGAAGTCGGCGAAACTGGCCCGACCGGCCCCCAGGGTGAAATCGGTGAAACTGGCCCGACCGGCCCCCAAGGTGAAGTCGGCGAAACCGGCCCGACTGGCCCTCAGGGCGAAGTGGGCGAGACTGGCCCAACCGGCCCTCAGGGTGAAGTGGGCGAGACTGGCCCGACCGGCCCCCAGGGCGAAGTCGGCGAGACTGGGCCTACTGGCCCTCAGGGTGAAGTGGGCGAGACTGGCCCTACCGGCCCGACTGGCCCCGCGGGTGAAGATGGCCTGGACGGCGTGGACGGAGAAACCGGCCCCACTGGGCCCACTGGCCCGACCGGCCCCACTGGGCCCGCGCCTGAAATCATCCAGGCGGCTGCTGTAGCGAACGCCCGGAGCGCGGATGATTTGCTCTTGCAGTTCAACCTGCTGCTGGATCATCTGCGGCTGGCAGGATATCTGAGCAATAACTGACCGAACCGACCGGGGCTGTGTTTCCGCACAGCCCCTTTTTTCAGGGGGGACGCTATGAAAATCTGCGTGTATGCCATCGCCAAGAATGAAAGCAAGTTTGCCCTCCGCTGGGCGGAATCCATGGCTGAGGCGGATGAAATCTATGTGCTGGACACCGGCTCCCAGGACGATACTGTTTCTTTATTGCGTTCAAAAGGCGTTCATGTGCTGGAAGCCCTGATTGAGCCCTGGCGCTTTGACACGGCTCGAAACGCTTCCCTGGAGCTGATTCCGCAGGATGCGGACATTTGCGTCTGCACCGACCTGGACGAGGCGTTTGAACCCGGCTGGCGCGTTCGCCTGGAGGACGCCTGGAAGGAGGGAACGACCCGCGCGTCCTACCGCTATACCTGGAATTTTGAACCCGATGGCTCGGAGGACCGCGTGTTCTGGCTGAACAAGGCGCACTGCCGCCATGGTTACCAATGGACGCATCCTGTCCACGAGGTGCTCACCTGGATGGGCGAAGGCAAAGAAAAGCAGGTCACGGTGCCGGGGATGCAGTTAAACCACCACGCCGACCCGGAAAAATCCCGGGCGCAGTATCTGCCGCTGCTGGAGTTGTCCGTTCAGGAAGCGCCGGACGACGACCGCAACGTCCACTACCTGGGTCGGGAATACTATTTTCATGGACGCTGGGACGATTGTATCCACACGCTGACGCGCCATCTTTCCATGCCCTCCGCGACGTGGAAGGACGAGCGCTGCGCATCCATGCGCTACATCGCCAAAGCGTACCGCAGGAAAGGCGACGCTGCCGCCGCCGAGCAATGGCTCTGGCGGGCGATGGCGGAAGCGCCGTATCTCCGCGAGCCATTTATGGATTTGGCCTTGGAAAAGTACCAACAGCAAAATTGGGAAGCCGTTATTTACCTGACCGGCCTGGCCCTGGCGATTCAGGAAAGAAGCCGGAACTACATCACCGAAAACACCGCCTGGGGCAGCCTGCCCTGGGATTTGCGGGCCCTGGCGTTTTACTATACCGGGCAAATGGAAAAAGCGGATGCCGCCATCCGGGAAGCGCTGAAATTATCGCCCCAAAACAAACGGCTTCTGGAAAATCAGAAGCTGATCGAAGCGGGCTTCGGCAAAAGAAGCCTTGCGGCGACTTGAACAATATGTTACAATAATGCCCGATACATTACTTTGGAAGGACGCTTTCCTCATGCTTTTGTACGACGCTGTGATCTTTGATCTGGACGGAACACTGACCGATTCCGCGCCGGGCATCTTCGCCTGCGCGGAATATGCTTTAAACAAAATGGGCTTGCCCGTGCCGCCGGAAGCGACGCTGCGGCGCTTTCTTGGTCCGCCGCTGGCGGAGAGCTATATGAAATACTGCGGCATGACGGAGAAACAGGCAACCTACGCCACCGACCTCTACCGCGAACGCTACATCCCCATCGGCTGGAAGGAAAACAAGGTCTATCCCCGCATCCGGGCGCTGCTGAACGCGCTTAAGGAGCGCGGCGTTTACCTGGCCGTGGCGACCGGAAAGCCGGAGCATACCTCCATCGACATTCTGCGGTACTTCGATTTGCTGCAATACTTTGACGCGGTCGCCGGGCCGACGCCGCAGGATTTGCACGCGGATAAAGGCGCACTGATCCGCCGCGTGCTGCCCGCAAGCAAACGTGCCGTGATGGTGGGCGACACCGCCGGGGACGTGAAGGGCGCGTATGACGCGGGCATCGCCTCCATCGCCGCGCTGTACGGCTATGGCGTCAACGAGGAAGTGCTCGCCGCGAAGCCCACCCACGCCGTGGAGACGACCGGGGATTTGTGTGATTTGCTTTGCCCGGAGATGGAAAAGCCGAGGGGCTTTTTCGTGACGCTGGAGGGCGTGGACGGCTGTGGCAAATCCACCCAGGCGGCGGCGCTGAAAGAACGCCTCGAGCAGTTCGGCTACCCGGTTCGCCGCACGCGCGAGCCGGGCGGCTGCCCCATCGCGGAGGAAATCCGGAAGATCGTGCTGGCGAAGGAGGACGGCGGCATGTGCGCCGAAACGGAGGCACTGCTGTTCGCCGCGGCCCGGGCCCAGCATGTGAAGGACACCATTCTGCCCGCCATAGCGCGCGGCGAGATCGTGCTGTGCGACCGGTTTGTGGATTCGTCCCTGGTGTACCAGGGAATGGCGCGGGGCTTGGGCCTGGACTGGGTGAAGGAAATCAACCGCGCGGCGTTCCGCGAAGGCGCGCCGGACGCGACGCTGTGGCTGCAAATGCCCCATGAAAAGGCCATGGCAAGGCGCATGGCGGTGTCCCAGCCTGACCGCATCGAGCAGGCGGGCGATTCCTTCCATGCCCAAACGGAAGCGGGCTTTGAGGAATTGGCCCGGCAGTATCCGGAACGCTTCATTCCTGTGAACGCCGATCAAAGTGCAGAGGAAGTCACCGAAGAAGCCTTCCAAAAGCTGTTCCAAAGGATGCGGGAAAGGGGCGTGCTGTAACATGCGCGTGGTGGTCGGTTTATCCGGCGGCGTGGACAGCGCCGTTTCCGCGCTGCTGCTCAAGCGGCAGGGATACGACGTGATCGGCGTGTTCATGAAAAACTGGAACGAGGACAATGACGAGGGCGTCTGCTCCGCCGAAAGCGACTGGCGCGACGTTCGGGACGTGTGCGACAAGATTGACATTCCTTATTACGCCGTGGACTTCGCCCAGGAGTATTGGGACCGGGTGTTCACCCTGTTCCTGAACGAATACAAGGCGGGCCGCACGCCGAACCCGGACGTGCTGTGCAACCGGGAAATCAAGTTCAAGGCGTTCCTGGATTTCGCCATGAAAGCGGGCGCGGAAAAGATGGCGACCGGACATTTCGTCCAGACGGACGAGGCGGGACATCTGCTGCGCGGCGTGGACTCAAACAAAGACCAAAGCTATTTCCTGTATATGGTGCGCCGCGAGCAGTTGCAAAAGGCCATGTTCCCCGTGGGGGGCATGAACAAGCAGGAGGTCAGAAAAATCGCCGAGGAAGCGGGCTTGCCGGTGTCCAAGAAGAAGGATTCGACCGGCGTCTGCTTCATCGGCGAGAGGAACTTCAAGCAGTTTTTGAAGGGCTTCCTGCCCGCCCAGCCCGGCGACATGGTCACGCCGGAGGGCGAGGTGGTGGGCCGCCACGACGGCCTGATGTATTACACCTTGGGCCAGCGGCGGGGCCTTGGCATCGGCGGCCGGGGCGACGGGCGCAGCTTCTTCGTGGTGGACAAGGATTTGAAAAACAACCGGCTGATCGTCGTGCAGGGCGAGGATCATCCGCTGCTGTACAGCAGGGCGTGCACCGCGACGGACGCCACCTTTGTGAACGAGCCGCTGCCGGAGAACACGCCCTGTAAGCTGACCGCCAAGTTCCGCTACCGCCAGCCCGACCAGCCAGTCACCGTCACGCGGCTGGGCGATACGCTGTCCTTCGTCTTTGACGCGCCCGAACGCGCCGTCACGCCGGGGCAGAGCGCGGTGATTTACGATGGCGACAGGTGCCTGGGCGGGGGAATCATTGACGGGGTGGAAAGGTAGGCCATTATTATAAACGATCCTTTAAGTAAGAAAAGGCAATAGGTATTAGGCATTAGGAAAAAAGTTGAACTGCGCTTCGAGTTTCTATTGTAGATCACTAATGCCTATTGCCTAATGCCTAATACCTATTGCCTTAACGACTTAAATTTCCCTTTATCAAACAAATCAGATCACTTCCCCTGATTCGTGATTTTCTGAATCTCCTCAGCATAGAAATCGCACAGTTCCTGGGCAAATTCACTGTTCACCGCCTCGCTGGTGACGCGAACCAGGTTCCGGTGGGCGTCGGGCACGATGGTAGCGTACCCCTTCTCGTGCTGGATGCGCACGCCCTCGCCCAAGGTGCGGGGCAGGGTGGTCTGGCTGCAAAGCTTGTTCAGGATGCGGCCTTTGTCCCGCACGCCGCAGGCAATGTCCCGGGCCAGGATGTGCGTTTCCGGCAGTCCTTGCAGCAGGGTTTCCAACGGGCCGTTCCGCAGCGTGTCGGCGATCAGGAACAGGCCGGCAAGGCCGTCGGACAGTGCGGCGCGCTGGAAAGCGCAGTCCGTTCCATGATCCGGCAAAAGCAGCGGCGCGATGTTTTCCGCCGCCCGCGGTACATTCGGCAGATCGTAGAGTCTGCCGTTTTTTTGATACAGGAGCGCGAGGAGCAAAAGGGTTTTCTGCTCCTGGGTCAGCGTATGGGAAGCGGTGAACACCGTCGCGTCTTTCCCATCGGGGGACAAAAGGAACCCTGTTTCCACGGGACGCAGTTCCGCCTCGCTCACCGGCGCGAAGCGAACGTCCCGGGCGTTCATGCGGCGAAGGCCCGCTTCGGCCAGCTTCAGCAGAAGCGGGGAATCGCTGAATACCGCCAGCGGGGAAAACAAAGGCCGCGACGTGTCGGGCGGCAGGAGGGAGGCCAGGTAGACTTCCTCCGCGCCATGGAAGCGTTTGACGGACGCCGGATGCGCGAACGCGGGCGGCATGTCCTGGCGCAGCACGCAGGCGTCCATCGCGGCGCTCTGCTTCGCGGACAGCGCCACGCCGGTCTTATCCAGGAACAATAATGTCTGCCCGCTGGCGAACACGCCGCCATCCAGCCGCAGGGCGCGAACCAGCGCGCTCAGCATGGGCTCCGTCGTTTCGCCTATGCAATACGCCTGGACGCCCGCCGCGCTGAGGGCACCCGCCGCCAATGTTTCAAGCGCCGCCGCGCCGCTGCCGCCCACCGCGACACGGCGCGCGCCCGTCACCTTGGCATACGCCCCGCACAGCGAACACGCGCTTTCCGCCGTGTCCGATGCCGCGCCGGAGGGCGTCCACTGCGGGGCGTTCAAGTCCCCGTTCACTACGTTCTGCGATACCACCGCGCCGGGCGCGACCCGGAAATGCGGGCCTACCTTCACGCCGGGCTTGAGCAGCGCGTAAGCTCCGACCGCCGCCCGCTGGCCCAGGGCGCAGCCGTCGGACAGCTCCGCGCCAAGGCGTACCGCAGCGCCGTCGCAGAGCACGCTGCCGCAGACCCGCGCCTTTTCCTGCACCGTCGTATCCTGCCACAAACAGCTGTTTTCCACCACCGCGCCGGGGCCGATATACGCCCTGCTGCCGATGACGGCGTCCCGGATGACCGCGCCGGGCGAAAGGATGGCCTCCTCTCCAATATAACAGGTTCCCTCGATTCTCGCCGCCGCGTCCGTCCGGGCGGTTTCATGGACGCCGGAAACGTGGGGGAGACTGACCTTCCCCGCCAGCAAATCCATCTGAGCCTGCAAGTACGCCCGCTGGTCGCCCACGTCGCACCAGTAGCCGTCCGTTTCATAGCCGTACACCGGCAGGCCGCCGGAGAGCAGCGCGGGAAAAATGTCCTTCCCGAAATCCGGCATCCCGTGATCGGGGATATAGTCAAAGATTTCCGGCTCCAGGATATACACGCCGGTGTTCACCAGGTCGCTGAACACCCGTTTCCAGTCGGGCTTTTCGATGAAGCGGGTGACGCGGCTGTCGCTGTTCGTGAGCACCACGCCATAGGTGAGGGGCACAGGCACGCGCTTGAGCACCAATGTCGCCAGGGCGTTTTTTTCTTTATGGAAACGAAGGGCGTCCGTCAAATCGCAGTCCGTCAGCCCGTCGCCGGAGAGCACGAAAAAGGTGTCTGTCAATTGCTTTTGCGCCATCTTCACGCTGCCCGCCGTGCCAACCGGTTCCTTTTCCTCGTAATATTTCAGCTTCACGCCGTAGCGTTCGCCCTTATGGAAGTACCGCCTGATTTTCTGCGGCTGGTACCACAGCGTCACGCCGACGTCGGAGACGCCGTGCCGCCTGAGCAGCTTGAGCGCGTACCCCATCACCGGTTCGCCCAGCAGCGGACAGAGAGGTTTGGGCGTGTGCGCCGTCAGCGGACGCAGCCGCACCCCTTCGCCGCCCGCCATAATGATTGCCTGCATGGCCAACGTTCATCGCTCCTTTTGCCTCGTTTGGTTGGGCTTAGTATGCGCCTTTTGCAAAGCGGCTATGCTTCCATCCAAATGCGGCAAAAATGTAAAACCGTGAAATTGGCTCTTGCGTTTTTTTATAAAAAGTGCTATTTATTATAAGCAGAACGCGATTGAGCGTTTAACTTACAAATATTGGAAGGTTCTTTTTTATGGAAATCAACTGGTATCCGGGGCACATGGCGCGGGCCAAACGGCTCCTGTCGGATCAGCTTTCCCGGGTGGATGTGGTGATTGAGCTTTGCGACGCGCGGCTGCCCTTTTCCAGCCGGAACCCGGATCTGATGCGCCTGACCGCGCGGAAGGAGCGGGTGCTCCTGCTGGGGAAAAGCGACCTGGCCGACCCGAACCTGACCGCTCAATGGCTGAAGGAATTCAAGCGCCGGGGCATCGACAACTGCGTGGCGCTGGATATGAATAAACAGGCAAAGAACGCCCTGACCCTGATCGACCGCGCGGCGAAGGAAACGGTGGAACGCGCGGCCCAGCGCGGCATCAAAAAAACGGTTCGCGCCATGATCGTGGGCGTGCCGAACGTGGGCAAATCCACGCTCATCAACCGCCTGCACGGCGGCAGCATCGCCAAGGTGGGGGATAAGCCGGGCGTGACCCGCGCCAACCAGTGGGTGCGCGTGACGCCTTACCTGGAAATCATGGACACGCCGGGCCTGCTCTGGCCCCGGCTGGACGACCCAGTGGCCGCGCGGCGGCTGGCTTATATCGCCGCCATCCGGGACGAGGTGGTGGACACCGCCGCCCTGTCCATCCAGCTGCTGACCGACCTGCTGGAGATGGCCCCGGACAAGGTGCGGGAACGGTTCAAGATCAAAGACATTTCCCTCCGTGGACCGGCGCTTTTGGACGCGGTGTGCGCGGGGCGCGGCTTCCTGATGAAGGGCGGCGTATACGACACTGAACGGGCCTGCCAGGTGATCCTGGATGAATTCCGGGGCGGCAAGCTGGGCCGCATCACCCTGGAAGCGCCGCGTCAGGAAGAGGAAGAAACCGAAGATGAGCAAGCAGGAAGAGAAACGCCGGGAGCGGCTGGACACCCTGATTCGGACTGACCAGCCCCTGTGGGCGGCGGGCGTTCGCTTCGCGGGCATGGACGAGGCCGGGCGCGGGCCGCTGGTGGGCAATGTGGTGGCCGCCTGCGTGGTGATGCCGAAGGAGCCGCTGCTCCTGTGGGTGGACGACAGCAAGAAGCTGTCCGAATCCCGGCGGGAAAAGTTGTATGAACAAATCATGGAAACCGCCCTGTTCGTGGGCGTCGGCCAGGCCAGCGCGGCGGAGATTGACGAATACAACATCCTGAACGGACGCGCTGCAAGGGCTGGGATTGCCCGGGGAAGAACGGGGCATCATTCATGGCGACGCGCTGTGTTACAGCATCGCCGCGGCGAGCATCATCGCCAAGGTGACCCGTGACCGGCAGATGGAGGAACTGGACAGGCTGTATCCCGGCTATGGCTTTGCGAAGCACAAGGGCTACGGCACCGCCCAGCACATTGCCGCGCTGAAAGACCTCGGCCCCTGCCCGGAGCACAGGCGCTCCTTCATCGGGCATTTCGTCAGCGTATGAGCAGCGTTTTCCTGACCGGCCTGCTGGGCGAAAAGCAGGCGGCGGCGTACCTGAAAAAGCAGGGGATGCGCATCCTGCACACCCGCTTCCGAACGCCGCACGGCGAAATTGATTTGATCGCCCAGGAAAAGGATACCCTTGTCTTTGTGGAAGTAAAGGCCCGGCCCAATGGCAAAGCGGGGGAAGGGCTGATGGCAGTGAACGCGAAAAAGCGCGGGCATCTGCGCTACGCCGCGCTGTATTATTTGCAGTCCCATCCCTGGGAGCAGGTGCGGTTCGACGTCGTCGAAATCAGCGCAGACGGCCTGCGCCATGTAAAAAACGCTTTTTAATCGTCATGCTCCCCAAAGATACAAACATCCAGAAAATGCAGCAAGAGGAACGCTGGGGGCTACGCGCCCCCAGACCTGCGGCAAGGGATTTCATCCCTTGCATCCCAGCAGGCGATTGAGTCCGTTTGGGATAGAAAGCAAGTTCCGCCTGCCGCGCTGGGGTTACGGGAAGTTTGAAGGCTTCTGGCCCAAGAAAGCCCGGGAAAATCCGAGGGGGAAAGCTCGCTTTCCCCTGCGGATTATTCCCCGGCTTTCCCGGATGCTTCGCATCCGGTTGGCGTCCAAAGGACGCCGGGCCAGAAGCACAACGGCGTCAAGTCAAACTTCCGCGTCCTTCCCCGCATCACCGGGAACCAACTTCATTTCACCGCACAAGCATCTTCCGGGGCAAGAGGTCCAGGAGGTGAAACCTCCTGGTTCAGGGGTACGGGGGCCGAACAGGCCCCTGCCTCGTCGTTTTTTCGCCTTGACAATATTGATTGTTAGGAGTTTTTATGAAGAATCTAAAGCGGTACGGCGGCATCGCCGCGGCTGTATTGGTGGTCATCGCGGTTTGCTTTTTTGTTTTCCGCCCGGCGCAGAAGCAGGCGGCCGCCGGGGAAAACCTGCTGGTCAACAGCGATTTTTCCGATACGAAGGACGGCAGCCCCGTCGGCTGGTACAAGGACGCCTATGCCGGGCTGACAGGATCGGACTTTGAGGTGGTGGAAACGGAGGACGGCCCCGTTGCCCATATCGTGAACCACATCCTCAAGGACGCGCGTTTCGCCCAGACGGTGGAGGTGGAGCCGGATACCCTGTACTGCCTGAGCGGCGAAATCAAGGCCGACGCGGAAAGCGGCTGGGGCGCGAATCTGTCCGTTGAGGACGTGTACCTGTATTCTGACAACGTGTACCAGACCGATGGGGAATGGCGGACGGTGTACCTCTATGGCCGCACGGGAAAAGAACAGCACAGCGTGAACGTGTTCGTCCGCCTGGGCGGATACAGCGGCGAGGCCATCGGCGAAGCGTATTACCGGAATATTTCCTTGACGAAAGTAGAAGGCATGCCCGAGGGATACACCGCCCAGTCCTGGTTCCGGGAGACGTATTACGCTCCGCTGAATTCCACCTATGGCAATCAAACCAATGCCGGGCTGCTGCTGGTGGGCGTCAGCCTGGCGTATGTGGTTTGCTTTGCCCTGCTCTGCCATTTCCTGCGCCGTCCCGCGCGGGAACTGAAAAAGAAGCCGCTTTCTGAAAGCGCGTGGTTTGCGGCCATCATTCTGCTAATGGCCTGCGCGCTGCGGCTGGTGATCGCCGGGCGGGTGTCCGGCTACGATGTGGATATCGGCTGCTTCCGCGCCTGGGCGAACCGCATGGCGGAAACGGGCCCGGCGGGGTTCTATGACCCCGTTGATCCGTTCAGCTATTGCGACTACCCGCCGGGATACATGCTCATCCTGTGGGTCGTCGGCTGGATCGGCAAGCTGACGGGCACCGGCGCGACGGAGTTCATGGTGAAGGTGCCGCCCATCCTGGCGGACATTGCGCTGTGCGCTGTTCTATATCAGGAAGCAAAGCGGCAAAAGCTCTCCGGCCCAGCGACGCTGGCGATCCTTGCGCTGTACGCGGTGAATCCCCTCGTTATCCTGACCGGCGCGGCCTGGGGCCAGGCGGATTCTTTGATGACGCTGTTCCTCGTTTTGGCAGTGCTGTACGCGGTCAAGGGGAAATGGATTTTCGTGCTGCCCTTCTATATCGTGTCCGTGCTCATGAAGCCCCAGGCGCTGATGTTCGGCCCGCTGGGATTGCTGGCGCTGGTGCTGCAATGCATCCAAAATTGGAAGGACGCCGACGCGCGGAAAACACTCCTGCTGGACATTGGCAAGGGGCTGTTGGTGATGGCCGGGGCCGCGCTTTTGATCGTGGTTCCCTTCTCTATCCACCTGCCCGCTGACTGGCTCATCACCCTGTACAGCAAAACCATGGGCCGCTACGCCTACGCCACGGTGAACGCCTGCAACCTGTATTTCCTGTTTGGAAAGAATTGGGCGGCCGCTGAAAGCAGCCTCAGCGGGGAATTCCTGCTGCCCTTCCTGACTTACTGCCTGGCCGTGCTGCCGCTGCTTGCCGCCGCGATTCCCCACGCGCCGCTGTTTCGCGGAAAGCTGGGAGAGAAAAAAGATCAAATCAGGCTCTATACCTTAGGCGGGCTGGCCGCGGCGCTGGGCGTCGCTTTGGTGATCCTGTCCCAGAGCGGGCAATTGAGCTATGCCACGCTGGGCACGGCGATGATCGTGTATTCCGTGGCTGTGATGGCAGCGCTGTACGTTTTTGCGAAGGACATCAAACACCTGCCGGTGTTCGGCGCGGCCATGCTGCTGTTGCTTTTCAACACGGGCTCCATGATGCACGAGCGGTATCTGTTCCCCGCTGCCGCGCTGCTGCTGCTGGGATACCTGCTGAACCGCGACGCGCGCATCCTGTGGCTGGCGGTCGGCGTGACGGTGGCCGGGTTCCTGAATGTGGGCTGCGCGCTGGATCGCAACATCCGCATTGGCGGCGCTTCGGGGCATCTGGACGCGCCCATGGCGGGCATCAACAGCGACATGAACGTGCTGGAGTACGCCTCCGCCGCGATGAACTGCCTGGTCTGCTTTGCGTCGCTCGCCCTGTGCGGCGTGCTGAGCAGAAACGGAACCCTGGAGTTTGTTCCCGAAGAAAGGACCGCTTCCCCGCTCCCTACGGAAAAACCGACGCGAAAAATGACCCTGCGGGATTGGATCATCCTGGCCTGCGTCACCGTGGCCTACGCTGTGCTGGCCTTTACGAACCTCGGCTCCATGAAAGCGCCGCAGACGGCGTATGTGTCCGAATCGCCGGAGGAGCAGATCATCTTCGACTTAGGTGAAGTCAAAGAGTTTAACATGCTCTATTACGGCGGCATTCACCATTACGACTACAATTTCACCGTGGAAGTGAGCGAGGACGGCGCGTTCTGGACGCAGAGCTACACCGCTTCCATGAACCAGGGGGACTGCTTCAAATGGCAGTATGTTTCCTACATCCCGGGCGGCACCTTCCCGGTCACGCTGAACGGGCGCTATATCCGCCTGACGGCGAACAATTACAGCCTGACGCTGCATGAACTGCTGTTCCGGGACATAAACGACAAAAACGTGTTTTTCCCCGTTGAAATCGCTTTCAACAGCGATGGGAACGAGACGGCCGCGAACCTGATCGACGAGCCGGACAGCATGGAGGGCGGCGACCCCGGCTGGTATAACTCCACCTATTTTGATGAAATCTACCATGCCCGCACGGGATACGAGCATCTCCATCACCTGCAGCCCTATGAAACCACCCATCCGCCGCTGGGCAAAGTCTTTATCAGCTGGGCCATCGCCATCTTCGGCATGACGCCCTTTGGCTGGCGCTTCGCCGGGGCGCTGGCGGGCGTGCTGATGCTGCCGGGCATGTATCTGCTGGGCAAGCTGTTCGTAAAGCGCTGGTGGGGCGGCATGGCGGCTGCGCTGTTCATGGCCTTTGACCTCATGCACTTTACCCAGACCCGCATCGCCACCATCGACAGCTTCGTGGTTTTGTTCATCATCTGGATGATGTACTTCATGTTCCGCTGGTTCTTCCAGGACTTTTTCCATATGCCCTTCTGGAAGACGCTGGTGCCGCTGGGCCTGTCCGGCCTGTGCATGGGCCTGGGCGTGGCCAGCAAGTGGACGGCCTGCTACGCGGGCGTGATCCTGGCCATCATCTTCTTTATCGGCGTCTGGCGGCGCGCCCGCTTGATTTCGGCGGCAAAGAAAACGCCCGAAAAACAGCGGACGGACGGCCAAAAGACCGCCGCCGAAAAAGGAACAAAGCAGCTTTTGATAACGGTAGCCAGCTGCCTGATCTTCTTTGTCCTGGTTCCCGTGGTGATTTACTACTGCTCTTACATTCCCTACTTCGCTTTTGACGGCGTGGGCGTGACGCCCAAGAAGGTGATCGAGGCCGCCGTGGGCACCTATTTCACCAACGGCCAGATGGGCGGGATGCTGGGCTACCACAGCGAGCCGGGCCGCGGCATGGATCATGATTTCTATTCGCCGTGGTATCAGTGGCCGGTGATCGGCAAGCCCATGTGGTACGCCGCCAACAGCTTTGAACCGGAGGGCTATGAAAGCTCCATCATGGCGATGGGCAATCCCGTGGTCTGGTGGGGCGGCCTGGTGTGCATTGTCGTTTGCCTGGCCGTTTGGATCATGCGGCATCTGCGGAAAGACACCTCCCTGTCCCTGCGCGTGAAAACGGACGACCCCCGGACCGGGCTGCTCCTGCTGTGCTATTTCGGCCAGCTGCTGCCCTGGATCCTGGTGCCGCGCGGAACGTATATTTACCATTACTTTCCCTGCGTTCCGTTCCTGATCCTGGCCATCGTGGTGTGCCTTGACCTGCTGGCGGATACTGGAATTGCCGCCGAGGCCGCGAACGGCCTCCGCCTGGCAGCGTCCGAAGAAGAAAAGAAACAGAAGCGAGCAGAACGGATTGCTTTCATTCTCTTGCTCCTGCTGCTCCAGACTGCCGCCGCGCTGTTTATCTTCTTCTTCCCCTATGCCTCCGGCGTGGCGGTGAAGCGCGAATGGATGGACGCCGCGAAGTGGTTCGACCGGTGGCTGTGGTATTAAGTTTGGAGTGAGGAGATAGAAGATAGGAGTTATCTGGCTTGGACAATGGACACAGGCTGGAAGCTTGCTGATCGGGACACGATAAAACTCCTGACTCTTATCTCCTAACTTCTCTCTTGAATTGACTCCCGACTCAATGACTGACTCATTACGATTGCTTTCAGGTAAGGGGAAAGGGCCATGTTGGCAAGAACGATATGTTTCGCCCTGCAAGGGGTGGACGGACGGCCCGTGACGGTGGAGACCGACGTGTCGGGCGGCCTGTATAACTGGGCCATGGTGGGCCTGCCGGACACCGCCGTCCGGGAAAGCAAAGACCGGGTCAGCAGCGCGCTGCGCAATTCCGGCTTTGCCATGCCCGCTGGAAAGGTGACGGTGAACCTGTCGCCCGCTGACTTGAAGAAAGAAGGCGCGGCCTTTGACCTGCCCATCGCCGTTTCCATCGTGGCGGCCAGCCGCCAGGCGGCGCTGCCCCATCTGGAAAAAACGCTGCTGCTGGGCGAACTGGGATTAGACGGCTCCCTGATTCCCGTGCGCGGGGTGCTTTCGATGGTGATTGCCGCCCGGCAGGCGGGTATCGAAAGCGTGATCCTGCCCAAAGGCAACGCGCCGGAAGCGCAGTCTTTGACCGGGATGCTCATTTATCCCGCCAATAATCTGGCCGAAGTCATCGGCCACCTGAGCGGACAGGAACCGCTGAGCGCCCAGATTCAAACCTCTTATAACGATTCCTTGAAGGAAAGCAGGCCGATGCTTGACCTGTCTTTGGTCAAAGGCCAGCAAGGCGCGCGCCGCGCTTTGGAAATCGCCGCGGCGGGCGGGCACAACATGCTCATGATCGGCGTGCCCGGCAGCGGAAAAACCATGCTGGCCCGGTGCCTGCCCGGCATCCTGCCGCCCATGACCTTTGAGGAAGCCTGCGAAACTACGCGCATTTACTCCGTGGCGGGCCTGGTAAAGCCCGGCCAGGGCCTCATGACCCAGCGCCCCTTCCGCACGCCGCACCACGCGGTGTCCGCGCCCGCGCTGGTGGGCGGCGGCACCGACGCGAAGCCGGGGGAAATTTCGCTGGCGCATAACGGCGTCTTGTTCCTGGACGAACTGCCGGAGTACGCGCCGAACGTGCTGGAAGCCCTGCGCCAGCCATTGGAGGACGGCTTTGCCACCATCTCCCGGGTGCGGGCCCGGGCGCAGTACCTCTCCCGCTGTATGCTGATCGCGGGCATGAACCCCTGTCCCTGCGGGTATTACGGCAGCAGAATCCGGCAGTGCCATTGCGGGGAAGCCGCCATCCGGCGGTATCTCAGCCACGTGTCCGGCCCGCTGCTGGACAGGATTGATTTGCAGGTGGAGGTGGACGCGGTGCCGGTGAGCGAAATCAACGCCTCCGCACCGGCGGAAAGCTCCGCCTCCGTGCGCGGTCGCGTGGAGAAAGCCAGGAAAATCCAGCAAAAGCGCTTTGCCGCTTCCGGCGCTTACGCCAACGCGCAGATGGACGGGGCGATGATGAAGGAGTTCTGCCCGCTGAACACGCAAACGCAGCAAATGCTGACCGCCGCTGTGGAAAAGATGGGCATGAGTATGCGCGGCTACACCCGCGTGATCAAGGTGGCCCGCACCATCGCCGACCTGGCCGGGGAACAGGAGATCCAGCCTGTCCACATCGCCGAGGCCATTCAGTACCGGGCGCTGGACAGCAAGTATTGGGGGATATAATATGGATGATTCCCGCGAACATCTGGCCCGGCTGTGGCTGCAATGCGCGCCGATGGCCGCGTGGAACAGGTTGGACGCGCTGAAAGAACAGCGCGGCGGGGCGATGGGCGTATGGGAAAGCTTTACGCCGCAATACTATGAACTGCTGGGCGAGGAAACCTTCGCTTACCTGGCCGACCTTCGCGCGTCGCGGTGTTCCCGGGTATGGCAGGCGCTGGAAGGCTTAAAGGCTTTTCCCGTCTTTTTCGGGGAGGAAGGGTATCCTGAGCCGCTGCTTCATATCCAGAACCCGCCGGACGTATTATTTGTCCGGGGTTCGCTGCCGAAGGATTTCGCCCGTTCCATCGCCATGGTGGGTTCCCGCCGGGCGACGCGGTACGGTTCTTCTCAGGCCCGGCGGATTGCGAAAGGACTTGCGGAAAAGGGCGTTTGCGTCGTCAGCGGTCTGGCCCGCGGCATTGACGCGGCTTCCCACCAGGGCGCGCTGGACGGCGGCGGCCCCACCGTGGCGGTGCTGGGCAGCGGGCTTGGACGGATGTATCCGGCGGAAAACAAGGAACTGGCACAGCGTATCCTGGATGAGGGCGGAGCCATCGTGTCCGAGCTTGCGCCTGACGCGCAGCCGCTCCCGTACCATTTTCCCGCCAGGAACCGCATCATTTCCGGCCTCTCGTCCGCCGTGCTTTTGATCGAGGCCCAACTCAAAAGCGGCACCCACACCACCATCGAATATGCCCAGGCCCAGCGAAAAGAGGTGTTCGCCCTGCCGGGCAATGTGGACGCGCCGGGGAGCGAGCTGCCGCTGATGCTGCTGAAGGATGGGGCGTATCTGTGCACCGGCCCGGAGGACGTGCTGCTGCAAATGGGCTGGCAGGAGCAGCGGGCCGAGCAGCCCTCCTTCCTGCCGGAAGAACCCGAGATGGACGAAAACGACCCCAACTATCCCATCCTGAAAGCGCTGGCCCTGGAGGAAAAGACGCTGGAGGAACTGATCGCGGAAACGGGCCGCACCGCCGGGGAACTGGGGGCCCAGCTCACGATGCTGGAAATCAGCGGCAAGGTCGAGCGGAGGGCCGGACGATCATATGCTTTGGTTCGGTAACGAATGATAGCTGAGAGTACAGAGTTCAGAGTACAGAGTGCAGAGATTTTTGTTTCTGCATTTGATAATACAATAAAGTGTAAAACAAGATTATCTGAACTCTGCACTCTGAACTCTGTACTCTGTACTCTCCTATATCCTGCAATAGACTTTTTTCAGTATAATAACTTGGAGGAACAAAACCGTGGCAACTGCATCGAAACTGATTATCGTGGAATCTCCCGCCAAGGCGCGCACCATCGCAAAATTCCTGGGGCGAGGCTACAAGGTGGAGGCGTCTCAGGGGCATGTGCGCGACCTGCCCAAGTCCCAATTGGGCGTGGACGTGGATCAGGACTTCGCCATGAAATACATCACCATCCATGGCCGGGGCAAGATTTTGACCAAGATCCGCAAGGAAGCGAAGAACGCTTCCAAAATCTACCTGGCGACCGACCCTGACCGCGAGGGAGAAGCCATTTCCTGGCATCTGGCCCAGACCCTGGGCATGGACGTGACCGCGCCCTGCCGCATCGAATTCCACGAAGTGACGGCAAAGGCTGTGGAAAACGCGCTGAAAAATCCCCGGCCCATCGACATGGAGCGGGTGGACGCCCAGCAGGCCCGCCGCGCCCTGGACCGGCTGGTGGGCTACAAGATCAGCCCGCTGCTGTGGGCCAAGGTGAAAAAGGGCCTGAGCGCCGGGCGCGTGCAGTCCGTCGCCACCCGGCTGGTGGTCGACCGCGAACAGGACATCGAGGATTTCATCCCCGAGGAATATTGGGACATCACCGCCAACGCCCTCCTGCCCAGCGCCCGGGGCCGCAAGACCACGTTCCTGCTCCGCCTCAACACCCTGGACGGCGAAAAGGCCGAGCTCCACAACGAAGCCCAGGCTCAGGAAGCGCAGAAGCGCGTGGAAAACGCCCGGTTCGCGGTGTATGGCATCAAGCACGGGGAAAAGAAAAAGGTGCCCGCGCCGCCGTTCACCACCTCCTCCTTGCAGCAAGAGGCGGGCCGCAAGCTGAATTTCACTACGCAAAAGACCATGCAGGTGGTGCAGCAGCTTTACGAAGGCGTCGATCTGGAGGGCGAGGGCACCCAGGGCATCGTGACCTACATCCGTACCGACAGCGTGCGCGTGTCGCAGGAAGCGCTGGACGCCGTGCGGGCTTACATCCCGGAACGCTTCGGCGCGGAATACCTGCCCGAAACGCCCAATGAATTTAAGGGCCGCCGCAATGCCCAGGATGCCCACGAGGCCATCCGCCCGACGGACGTGACGCGCACGCCGGAATCCATCAAAGCTTCGCTGACCAAAGAGCAGTTCCAACTCTACCGCCTAATCTATTCCCGCTTCCTGGCCAGCCAGATGCGGCCCGCCCTGTACGACACCATGAGCATGGACGTGGCCGGGGACGGCGTAGGAATGCGCTTCTACGGCGAACACAAGCGCTTTGCGGGCTTCACCAGTGTGTACGAGGAAAGCACGGACGAAACCCAGGAAGCGGCGGAAACCACCCTGCCGCAGTTTGAGGAAGGGGCTCCCGTCACCATCGAATCGGTGGAGAGCCAGCAGCATTTCACCCAGCCGCCCGCCCGCTACACCGAAGCCAGCCTGGTCAAGACCCTGGAAGAAAAAGGCATCGGCAGGCCGTCCACCTACGCCCCGACCATCACCACCATCATTGCCCGGGGCTACGTGATGCGCGAAAACAAGCGCCTCTATCCCACGGAACTGGGCCGAACGATCAACGCCATGATGATCGAATACTTCGGCCCCATCGTGGACACGGAATTCACCGCCGAACTGGAAGAAGAACTGGACGAAGTGGAAGAAGGCGGCGAGGACTGGCACAAGGTGCTGCGCGAATTCTACCCGCCCTTTGAAAAGATGCTCAAGCACGCCGAGGACGAAATCGAAAAGGTGGAAATCAAGGACGAGCCCAGTGATGTGATCTGCGATAAGTGCGGGGCCCAGATGGTGTACCGCGTGGGGCGGTTCGGCAAATTCCTGGCCTGCCCCAATTTCCCGGACTGCCGGAACACCAAGCCCATCCTGACCTATATTGAGGCCAAGTGCCCCAAGTGCGGCGGGCGGCTGCTGGAAAAGACCAGCCGCAAGAACCGCAAGTTCTACGGGTGCGAAAACTACCCTGAATGCGATTTCGTGTCCTGGGAGATGCCGGTTGACCAGAAGTGCGAAAAGTGCGGCAGTTACATGACGCTCAAGCGCTCCCGCAAGGGGGAGACCTGGTATCTGTGCAGCAATGAAACCTGCCGCCACCGGGTGGAGGTGAAGGCGCCGGAGGAAACGGAGGACGAGGCATGAGCGTCACCGTCATCGGCGCGGGGCTGGCGGGCTGCGAGGCCGCGTGGCAGCTGGTGAAGCGGGGCATCCCCGTGACGCTGATCGAGCAAAAGCCAGAAAACTACAGCCCCGCCCACCATTCGCCGCTGTTTGCGGAACTGGTCTGCTCCAATTCCCTGCGCTCCGACCGGCTGCAAAACGCCGTGGGCCTGCTGAAAGAGGAAATGCGCCGCATGGATTCCCTGGTGCTGGCGGCGGCGGACAAGGCAAGGGTGCCCGCGGGCGGGGCGCTGGCGGTGGACAGGGACACGTTTTCCGGGTATATCACCGACACGCTGAAAAACCATCCCCTGGTCACTTTCGAGGCCAGGGAAGTAAAGGAAATCCCCGATGCCCCCGCCATCATCGCCACCGGGCCGCTCACCAGCGACGCGCTGGCGGAGGCCATCGCCGCCATGCCGGAGGTCAGCACCCTGAACTTTTACGACGCGGCGGCCCCCATCGTGACGGCGGAATCCCTGGACATGAGCAAGGTCTACCGCGCGTCCCGCTATGGCCGGGGAGACGATTACCTCAACTGCCCCATGAGCCGTGAGGAATACGACGCCTTTGTGCAGGCGCTGCTGAACGCGGAGACCGCGCCCATCCACGGCTTTGAGGAAAAGAAGGTGTTCGAGGGTTGTATGCCGGTAGAGTCCATGGCCCGGCGGGGCCACATGGTGCTGGCTTTCGGGCCACTGAAACCGGTGGGTTTGCCAGACCCGAGAACCGGAAAAGACCCCTACGCCGTGGTGCAGCTTCGCCAGGACGACGCGGCTGGGACACTGTATAACCTGGTGGGCTTCCAGACCCGGCTGAAATTCCCAGAGCAGAAGCGGGTGTTCGGCATGATTCCCGGCTTGGAGAACGCGGAGTTCGCCCGCTACGGCGTCATGCACCGCAACACCTTCCTGAACAGCCCCGGATTATTGGACAGCCATTACCAGATGATTTCCCGCCCCGGCCTGTACTTCGCGGGCCAGATGACCGGCGTGGAAGGCTATGTGGAAAGCGCGGGCAGCGGCATGGTGGCGGGCATCTGCGCGGCCATGCAGCAGCAGGGGAGACCTCTGCCCGACTTCCCGCGCACCACCGCCCTTGGGGCGCTGGCGCATTATGTGTCCGCGCAGAACCAGAGCTTCCAGCCCATGAACGTCACCTACGGCATCATGGATTCCTGGCCGGAAAAGGTGCGCGGCGGCAAGCAGGCCCGGTATGAAAAGATCGCCAGCCGGGCGCTGGAAACAGTCGATCAAATGAAAATTGCATTAGAAATGTGATAATGACTTGTCAAATGGGCAAAAGTCTGTTATGATATGAAATGGTCAAAGAAAGACTAATTTCCATTACGGAGGATAAACCGATGAAAATGATGGGAACCACCATCTGCGCCGTGAAGAAGGACGGCAAGATTGCCGTAGCGGGCGACGGCCAGGTGACGATGGGCGAGCATACGGTATTCAAGGCCACCGCGCGGAAGGTGCGACGCATTTATAACGACAGCGTGGTGACAGGCTTTGCGGGCTCCGTGGCCGACGCGTTCAGCCTTTGCGAACGGTTTGAGGACAAGCTGACCCAGTGCGGCGGCAACCTGGAACGGGCTGCCGTGATGCTGGCCCAGGACTGGCGCGGCGACAAGGGCCTGCGCCAATTGGAAGCCATGCTGATCGTGGCGAACAAGGAAAGCATGCTGATCGTCAGCGGCACCGGCGAGGTCATCGACCCCGACGATGGCGTGGCGGCCATCGGCTCGGGCGGCAATTACGCCCTGGCCGCGGCGCGGGCGCTGGTGCAGAATACCGATCTGAGCGCCAAGGAAATCGCGGAAAAGGCGCTGCACATCGCCGCGTCTATCTGCGTGTATACCAATGACAACGTCATCGTGGAGGAGGTGTAAATCATGAGCGAAGTGAAGAACCTGCCGGGCCGCAACCGGGAACTGACGCCCCGGGAGGTCGTGCGGGAACTGGACCGCTACATCATCGGCCAGGATGACGCCAAGCGCGCCGTGGCCATCGCCCTGCGGAACCGCTACCGCCGGAGCCAGCTTTCTCCCGAAATGCGGGAAGAAATTTATCCCAAGAATATTCTGATGATCGGCCCCACCGGCGTTGGCAAAACGGAAATCGCCCGGCGTTTAGCCAAGTTAGTAGAGGCACCCTTCATTAAAGTGGAAGCTACCAAGTTTACCGAGGTTGGCTATGTGGGCCGCGACGTGGAATCCATCATCCGCGACCTGGCGGAAAACGCCGTGCGCATGGTGAAGGACGAGCACGTGGCGCGGGTCAAGACGAGGGCCCAGGTGCTGGCGGAAGACCGGCTGGTGACGCTGCTCATGCACCCGGTGAAGAAAAACACCGCCTCCAACAATCCCCTGGACGTGCTCCTGGGCCGCGCCAAGCAGGAGCCCGAACCCACCGAAGAGGAAAAAGTGGAAATCAGCCGCAAGCGCGGCGAACTGCTGGAGCAGCTCCGTTCCGGCAAGCTGGAAGACCACGAACTGGAAATCGAGGTGGAGGAAGCCGCACCCCAGCTGGAGGTCGGCGGCGCGTCCATCAGCATCGGCGACATGATGGGCGGCATGATGCCCAAGCGCACCAAGCTGCGCCATGTGAAGGTGAAGGAAGCGCGGGAAATCCTCATCCAGGAGGAATCCCAGAAGCTGATCGACGAGGACGCGGTGAAGGAAGAAGCCATCCGCCGCTGTGAGCAAAGCGGCATCGTGTTCCTGGACGAGATCGACAAGATCGCCGGCCGCTCCGCCATGGGCGGCCCGGACGTGAGCCGCGAGGGCGTGCAGCGCGATATCCTGCCCATCGTGGAGGGCTCCACGGTGAACACCAAGTACGGCCCCGTGCGCACGGATTTCATGCTGTTCATCGGCGCGGGCGCGTTCCACGTGGCGAAGGTCAACGATCTGATCCCCGAGCTCCAGGGCCGCTTCCCGGTGCACGTCAATTTGAAATCCCTGACCCAGGAGGATTTTGTCGCCATCCTGACGAAAACAGATAACGCCGTCACCCGGCAGTACACCGCCCTGCTGGAAGTGGACAAGGTGCACCTGACCTTCGACGACGACGCGCTGAACGAGATTTCCAAGATCGCCATGCTGAGCAACGAAATGGGCGAGGACATCGGCGCGCGCAGGCTCCACGCGGTGTTTGAGGAACTGCTGGAGGACGTTTCCTTCAACGCGGGCGGGGACAACATGCCCGACGTGTACCTCACCATCACGGCGGACTATGTGAAGGAACACCTGAAAACCGCAAAAGAAATGGATATGCGGAGATATATTTTGTAATCTATCAACGCCTCGTAGGGGCGGATATTATCCGCCCGTTTATGTGAAGCATTACAGACGGTTTGAAATGTCACAGTTAAAAAGAATTACAGACAACGGGCGGATGATATCCGCCCCTACATCAAGGTTTTGATTATGTTTTTCATATAACAAAAGCAGGAGGGGTTACACATGCCATTAACCATCGCCATTGACGGGCCGGTGGGCGCGGGAAAATCCACCATCTCCGACGAGGTCGCCAAGCGCCTGGGCATCCTGCACCTGGACACCGGGGCCATGTACCGGGCGTTCGGCCTGTGCGCTATGGAAGCGGGCCTCGACCTGAACGACGAAGCGTCCGTGTCCGCCCTGTGCGGAAAAGAGGAAGCGCAGGTCAGCGTGCAATATGAAAACGGAACCCAGAAAACGCTGCTGAACGGACGGGACGTGAGCGGCCTCATCCGCACCCAGGAGGTAGGCCAGGCCACGTCCACGGTGTCCAAATACAGGGAAGTGCGGCGCGTCATGGTGCGGCGCCAGCAGGAAATGGCGAAGGAACAGCCCATGCTGCTGGACGGGCGCGACATTGGCACCGTCGTGCTGCCCAACGCCACGGTGAAAATCTACCTGACCGCCACCCCGGAAGCCCGGGCCCAGCGCCGGATGCTGCAACTCAGGGAAAAGGGCGACGAAACGCCGTTTGAAGAAATCCTGCAAGAGGTCAACGCACGGGATTATCAGGACATGCACCGGGAAGTGACCCCGCTTCGCCGGGCCGAGGACGCGGTGCTGGTGGATTCCTCCGATCTGACTTTTGAACAAACTGTTCAGGCGATTCTTTCTCTCGTGGAGGCAAAGCGATGAGCAATCCAGCGGAAGCGAAAAAGGAACCGGAAAAGAAGGTTCCTCCGGAAAAGGAACGCACCTTCATTTACACCCTCGCGCGGATCGTGGCCTGGATTGGCGTGCACACGATTTTCCCGGTGAAGTATTATCACAAGGAGCGCTATGCCCTGCAAGGGCCGTACATCACCATGTCCAACCACCAGAGCGCGCTTGACCCGCTGATCCTGGCCTATCCCTGCAAGAAGTATGAAGTCCGGTTTGTGGGCAAGAAGGAACTGAACGTCAACCCCTTCATTACCAAGCTGCTGGCCGGGCTGCACATGATCACCGTGGACAGGCACAATTCCGACATGGCCGCCATGCGCCTGTGCGCTAAAACCTTGCGGGAGGGCTACGTGCTGGGCATTTTCCCGGAGGGCACACGCCACCACAAGGATTTGATGGAGGAAGTGGAAACCGGCGCGGCGGTGCTGGCCCTGCGGGCGAAGGTGCCGATTCTGCCGGTGTACATCGAATCCAAGCCCCGCTTCCTGCGCTTCAACCACGTCTACATCGGCGAGCCCATGGACATTTCCGATCTCTCCGCCCAGGGGTTTAATACCGAAGTGGTGGAAGCGCTGTGCAGCCGCATTCGGAACGCCTTCTTTGATCTGCGCAAGGAGCAGGAGAACAGAAAGAAATGATGGATCACAACACGATTCGCCGGGCGGAGAAGCGGGATATTCCTGGCATCCTGCGCCTGCTCGTGCAGGTGAACATGGTGCATCACAATATCCGCCCCGACCTGTTTAACGGCCCCGCCACCAAGTACACAGCGGAGGAACTGGAAGCGATTATCGCCGATGACAACACCCCGGTTTTCGTCTGCGCGGACGAAGCAGGGCAGGTGCTGGGCCATTCCTTCTGCGTTTTCCAGCAGCATGTGGGCCACAACATCCTGACCGATGTAAAGACCTTGTACATCGACGACCTCTGCGTGGACGAAGCCGTGCGGGGCCAGCGCATCGGCCATGCCCTGTATGAATACATCCTGGATTTCGCCCGGCAGTCGGGCTGCTATAACGTGACCCTGAACGTGTGGGCGGGCAACGACAGCGCGCTGGCCTTCTATCAGCGCCAGGGCTTGCGGATGCAGAAGTACGGGATGGAAAAAATCCTGTAAACCGTTTTAAAAAAGTTCTTCATTTTTCTGAGGCGGCAAAATGAAGAGCTTTTTTTCATAAGGAGGATGCGCGCATGATCTGGAGCCGTCATCCTGCCATAATCAACAATATATTCCGTTAGTTTCATATAGAAATGCAAAAGGCCGGCATTTCCCTTATCACCGCGCTTTTGTCAAAAACTGGATTGCTCATAAACGATTTCTTTCACAGGACAATCGTTTATTGCAATTTTGTGACAAAAAAGTTACGAAATCAAAAAATAATGGCGACCTTTCAGGGACGGGCATCATCCGCCCGAAAGAAACGGGATGGCATCAATCAGCTTTTTTATGGCTTATATGGCATTGCTTAGCGCAGGCGGACCATATCACCCCTACATGCTTGGGTTTCTTGTTGTATACAATTTGTAAATGATTGCCTGATTTCTTTCAAATTTAGGATTGCATTATTTAGAAAAATGTCTTATAATAGCAGGCGCAGGAAGTTCTGGAAAAAGGAATACTGCAAGCTCATTATCTCCATGCGCGCCAAATGACGTGATCATCCCTGAAAAGGAACAGGCAGGTCTGCGCAGCTCCCAGGTGGTTTGCCTGAGCAATGCGCATTCCGAACAGAAGCAGAGCCGTGCGTAACGCAGCTTTCCTGAAAGCAAGGGCGTTTCGCATGGCGGAGCTTTGTCTTCATTGGCAACAAATTCTTCACTGTCGGAGCGCACAAAAATGACGCCTATTTAGCGGCCTAATGGGAGAATAAATTGTGCGAAATAGACAAACGACAG